>NZ_JBFATO010000002.1:72454-287993 GCF_040678355.1 Streptomyces sp. NPDC052701 | reverse complement strand
GCCCGCTCGGGTTACTGCGCCGGGGGGGGGCGGGGGGGGGGCGGGCCTGGGGGGGGGGGGGGGGGGGGGGGGGGGGGGGGCGGGGCCCCCCCGCGCGCCCCCCCGCCCCCCCCCCCCCCGGCCGGCCGGTCCGTTCGCTCAGGACTGGCGCAGTTCCTCCAAGGTCACGGCCGCGCCCGGCAGGACGGACGGGGCCGGCGCCCGCATCCCGTCGAGGAACAGCTGTAGATGGCGGTGGACGAAACGGTCGGCGCGCAGGCACTCCGTGCCGGCCGGGGGCCTGCTGAGCTGGGCCACGGCGATCATGAGGTCGCCGACCCCGACGTCGGGGCGGAGCTGCCCGGCCGCCCGGGCCCGCTCCATGACCTCGCCGACGAGCCCCTCGACCCGCCGGCGCGCGGCCTCCAGGTCGGGGTGGTGCTGGTCGAAGGTGCTGGAGATCATCGGGCACAGCGCGCTGATCCGCTCGTCGGCGGCGGTGTGCACGAAGCGCTCCAGCACCTCGAAGGCGTCGCCGGTCTCCGCGAGCGCCCGCTCGGCCGCCCGCGCCATGCGCTCCATGACGGAGCAGACGACCTCGCGGACCAGCGCGTCGCGGTCCGGGAAGTGGCGGTACACCGTGGCGTTGCCCACGCCGGCCCGCCGGGCGACCTCGTCCAGCGGCACGTCGGGGCCGAACTCGACGAACATCTCCCGGGCGGCGGTGACGATCCGCTCCCGGTTGCGCAGGGCGTCGGCGCGCGGCCGGGTCGCCTTGCGCTGTACGGGGGTCGCGGTCTGCACGGCGTACTCCTGGATGACCTGAGGCGTCCCGGACGGACTCCGGGCGCCTCGAGCGGGCTTGCGACGGCTTGACGGTGGCGATCCGGGGAGCGAGTCCCCGTTTCGTTCGGACGCTGGGTTAAACGGGGAATCGATCCCCGGATATTTCCCGTCCGGACGAAGAACGCCTGTGACCTGAGTCACACATCTACCGGCGGGAAACCCACGATCGGTCTCTCCCAACGCGCGCCCCCGCACCCCCCGACGCAGGGTGATCGCATGGGTGCAGCCGGAAACCGGCGGCTGCCGCGGATACGGAGGACCTCCCTGCATGCAGCAGCGGCCGAGCAGCAGTCGGATACGCCCCCGCCGCGTAGCCGCTCTGGCATCGGTGACCGCGCTGACCCTCGCCGTCAGCACCTCGGCCGGCTCCGGACACCTCTCCCCCGGCGGCACGGCGGCCGGCGCCGGCCCCATAACCGTGGCCCCTCCCGCCGCCCACGGGCCCTGCATGATCAGCGGCAGCCGCGACGTCCAGATGTCGGAGGGCATCCCCACCCCCGCCGGTTACGCCCGCTCCACCGGCACCGTCCGCGCCCTCACCCTGATGGTCGACTTCTCCGACGCGCCCGGCGAGGGCAGCGCCCTCGACCGCTACCGGGAGTTCTTCCCCAAGACCCGGCAGTGGTTCCACACCAGCTCCTACGGCCGCCTCGACTACCGCCCCGAGACCCCGATCCGCGACTGGCTGCGCCTGCCCGAGCCGTTCCGGGCGTACGGCATAGAGCGCGGCGCCCCCTTCGAGCCCGGCTACCGCGCCCTGGTGCAGGACATCGTCGAGGCGGCCGACACCGAGGTGGACTTCCGGGCGTACGACATGATGAACGTCCTGGTGACCCCGAACGCCGGCCCCTCCGCCCTGGACACGGTCCTGTCCGTCACCTTCGCCGGCAACCCCCAGGCACCGACCGCGGACGGCGTCCCGGTGGCCAACGCGTCCTTCGTCTACTCCCGCCAGGACGACGGCTCCGGCTCCTACCACCGCACCGGCTACCGGGTCCTCCCCCACGAGAACGGCCACGTCTTCGGCCTGCCCGACCTCTACACCCAGGAGGGAGGGGGCGCGGTCGGCCACTGGGACATCATGAGCGAGGACTGGGGCGCCAACAACGACCTGCTCGGCTGGCACAAGTGGAAGCTGAACTGGCTGGACGCCGCCCAGGTGCACTGCGCGGCGGCGCCCGGGACGTCCGAGTACACGCTGACGCCCCTGGCCCGCCCGGGCGGCCCGAAACTGGTGGTCGTCCCCCTGGACGACTCGACCGCGTACGCCGTCGAACTGCGCATCCGCGCGGGCAACGACGAGGCCGTGTGCCGGCCGGGCGTGCTGGTCTACCGGGTCGACGCGGAGGTGGACACCGGGATGGGACCGGTGGCGGTGTACGACGCGCACCGGGACACCGGCGGCTGCACCCGCACCCCCAACGTCCACGCGGAACTCTCCGACGCGACCCTGGCACCGGGCGAGACGTTCACCGATCCGCACCGGGGCATCCGGATCACCGTGGCGGGGACGGACCCGGCGGGGAACCACCGGGTGCAGGTGACGCGGGGGTAGACCGGCCGGGCGCGAAGGGGCGGGGCGGCCGTGGATTCCGCGCCGTGGCGCCGGCCGCGAAACCGCCCCCGATTACCGTAGGCCTGCCGCACCCGCCGTACGGAGAGCCCGCCGATGCCCGCGAAGACCATGAAGGACACCCCCGAGAGGGCTGCCGTGCCGGCCGAGGCGGTCACGCCCCTGATGCGCGGGATCGCGGTGCTGCGGGAACTGACCGAGGCCGAGGGCGGGACGCTGAGCCCGAGCCGGCTGGAGCGGGCGACCGGCCTGGCCCGCTCCACGGTCGACCGGATCACGGCCACCCTCGCGCGCATGGGCTACGTCCGCCAGGACGGCCGGGACGTGACCCTCGCCCCCCGCCTGATGGAACTGGGCAACGCCTACCTGGCCGCCCTGCGCCTGCCCGCGCTGCTGTCCCGGCGGGCCGACGCCCTGGCCGACGAACTGGACGAGTCGGTGTCCCTGGCGGTCGCCGACCGCGACGGCATCCGCTTCATCCACCAGGCGACCCGCCGCCGCGCGATGTCCCTGAGCTTCCGCATCGGCGACCTGCTCCCGGCCGAACGCACCGCGCCCGGCCCGCTGTTCGCGACCGAGTGGACGGACACCGACTGGCGGCGCTGGCGCGAACGCAGGGCGGCCGACCCGCAGGACCGGGGCTTCCCGGCCGTACCGCCGCGCGACCAGGCGGCCGCGGGCGGCCGGGCACCGCACGACGAGGACTTCGTACGGCGGACCGCGCGGGCGGCCGAGGACGGCTGGGCGCTGGACGACCAGCTCATCGAGCCGGGTCTGGTGGCGGTCGCGGTCCCCGTCCGGGATCCCCGGACGGGCCGTATCGCCTGCGTGGCCAGCGTGGTCAGCCACACCAGCCGGCACACCGCCGAGGACCTGCGCGCCGGCCTGCTGCCGAGACTGCGCTCGGCGGTGGCCGGGATGGAACGCGACCTGAGCCAGGCCCCGCCCCCGGAACCGGGCCCCGCGCCCTCGGGCCTGGCGATCTGGACGGGCGCGTCCAAGCAGGAACTGGGACGGGAGTTCGTCGAGTCCCTGGCCCGCGGCCTGACGGTCCTGACTGCTTTCGGCGAGGGCCGGGCGGAGCTGACGCTCACGGAGGTGGCCAAGGCGACGGGCCTCGCCCGCGCGACGGCCCGCCGGGCCCTGGTCACCTACGAGCACCTGGGACTGGTGGCACCGGCCGGCGACCGCGCGTTCACCCTGACCCCCAGGGTCCTGTCCCTGGGCTTCCCGCCCCTGTCCCGCACCACGCTGGCGCAGATCGCCCAGCCGCACCTGGCGGAGCTCGCGGCCCGCGTCCACGAGTCGACGTCCCTGGCCGTGCTGACGCCGTCGGGCGAGGAGATCCAGTACACGGCCCGGGCGGCCACCAGCCGCGTCATGAGCGTCAACATCACGGTCGGCACACGGCTGCCCGCGTACGCCACCTCCCTGGGCCGCGTCCTGCTGGCGGACCTCCCGCAGCCGGACCGCCGCCTCGGCACCCCGCGCCCCCTGACACCGAACACGGTGACGGACCCGTCGGCCCTGACACGCGTCCTGGCCGAAGTCCGCGACCAGGGCTACGCCCTGGTCGACGAGGAACTGGAGGAGGGCCTGCGCTCCATCGCGGTCCCGGTCCGCGACCGCACGGGCCGGGTGGTCGCCGCCCTCAACACGGCGATGCACGCCACCCGCCACACGGTCGAGGAGTGCGTGACGGACATCCTCCCCGCGCTGTCGGCGACGGCCACCCGCATCGAGACGGACCTCCACACCGCCAGCCGCTTCACCCCTGTCCCACCGGCCTGACCTTCCCGCTCGACGCCGCGCGCCCCGCCGGCCCGGCCTTCCCGCTCGACGCCGCGCGCCCCGCCGGCCCGGCCTTCCCGCTCGACGCCGCGCGCCCCGCCGGCCCGGCCTCCCTGCTCGACGCCGCGCGTCCCACCGACCCGGTCCTCACCGCCGCGGTCCGCGTCGGCCGACCTGGCCCCCACCCGGCGATCCGTATCCGGTACGCTGACGCCTGTGGCCTCACGGCCACGCCCACGCCTTCGTAGCTCAGGGGATAGAGCACCGCTCTCCTAAAGCGGGTGTCGCAGGTTCGAATCCTGCCGGGGGCACAGAGAAAAGGGCCAGCTCAGGAGGGGTTTCCTCCCAGGCTGGCCCTTCGTCGTGCCCGGGGTCGTGCCACACGCGTGCCACTAGAGTCCACGCGGAGTCCACATCCCCTAGCCGGAGGCCCCTCCCCCGCCGCTGGCGGGGCCGCACGACCGGGTTCGGTGTCTCAGCAGGTCGTACGGGCACGTCGGGCCGGAAGGGCTTGAGCGCGGGCAGGTCCGGGACCAGGTGGGCCGACTCGCGGCAGGTCTCGGCGGCGTCGCCGAGGGAGAGGTACGGCGTGCGGATGCGGGACCAGCCGCCGGAGGTGTCACCGGCCACGGCGAGGCCGGGCCGTTCGGGGGCGATGGCGCAGGCGGCGGAGACCGCCTCGGGGGCGATGTCGCCGAGTGCCATCTTGGCGGAGGCTTCGTCATTGACGCGGTGGCAGACGCGGCCGGTCAACTGGGCCCGCAGCATGGTCGCGCCCTTGCCCAGTTCGGCGCCGAAGCGCTGGCCGCAGACCTCCAGGTAGATGCCGGCGGCCCGGCCGAGCTGGGCGAGCCGGATGAGTTGGGTGACCATCTCGTCCCGGCGTTCCTCGTCCTTCTTCGTGGCGACGAGGAAGAGTTCGGCCACCTCGTCGACGAACAGCACGACGGGCACCGGGCGTTCGTGCTCGGGCAGGCCCCAGAGGTCGGAGGTGATCTCCTCGTCCGGCGTGCTCGGCGCAATGCCCTGCCGGACCTTGATCAGGTCGTACCGGTCCTCCATTTCCTTGATGAGCACGGGCAGCAGTTCGGCGGCCTGCTCCGGGTCGGTGGCGAGCGCGGACAGGCGCGGGGCGAAGGGCGCCAGTTCCACGCCCCGCTTGCAGTCGATGCCGACCAGGGCGACGGGTTGACGGGCGAGGCCGACGACGAGGTGACGCAGGTACATGGACTTGCCGGACAGCGTCGCGCCGAGGGTGAGTTGGTGCGGCACGGTGCGGTAGTCGCGTACGAACGGAGTGGCGTCCTCTCGCAGCGCGACCGGCACCCGGAGCAGGTCCGGGCGGAGCTTGCGCGGCATACGCACCCGCCGCAGCACGTCGAAGCCGACGAGCCGCAGTTCCACCACGCCCGGCTTGATCGTGGTCACGTAGACGGCGTGGACGCCCCAGGCGTGCCGCAGTCGTTCGGCGGAGGCGGCCACGTCGGCGGGTTCCTGCCCCGGGGCGAGCCGCAGGCGGACCCGCAGCCCCGTCGTGGTCGGCCGGATGATCCCCGACGCGGCGGTACAGGCCGGACCTCACGGCGCGTGGTGGCCTTGACCGCCAGGACCCGCAGCCGGGAGGGGGCCACGGTCAGCCCGCACGCCTCCATGACGGAGCCGTAGGAGCTGAGCAGCCGGACCGTGGACACCGGTAAGCCGACCGTGGACCAGTAGACGCCAGGGTGTCGCGCCCGGGCGTAGGCGGCCCCACCGCCGAGCGCGGCGACGGGACCACCCACCTCCAGAAGTGTTGCCAGGTCGGTCATCAGGCCGTGGCCCCATGGCGGCCGGGAAGGCGGCCGGAGTGACGGCGGCGGCCCGGAAGGCGATGCCGTGGCGCTGCTGGCCGTTGAACACGCTCTCCCACGGCCGGGCGACCAGGCCCGGCAGCGAGACCGGGGCACCGAGGGCGAGCCCTTCCGACACCCCGCTCTCCGGAACGGTCACCCTGATCAGGGACGACTCCCCCTCCTCGATGTACACGACGCCGATCGTCATCAGCGCCTCACCGCTGACGGCGTCCTTCGCGATCTCGCCCGACTGCCCGGTCGCGGACCTTGGGCTCGGGCGCCTCGGTCAGCAGGATCGTCGCGGCCGAGGTCTCCACACGGATGGTGCGCAAGGCTTCTCCTCATCTACTCGTCTAGACAAGATGCACCCTTCGAACCCGACGACGCCGGGAACGGGATCACCTTGCCACACAACTTGCCCACTCGTCTATACGAGTATGCGTGTCGGTGTGTACGAGTCCGGGAAAGTGGCCTCGCGCACCGCCGATCAGTTCGCCGGAAGCTGGTAGGAGAGAACGTAGGCGTCGGCCGCCATCACCGTGTCACAGACCTCCACGGCCCGCCCCGCCGTGTCGAAGGCGGTACGAATCAGGTGAATCACCGGCACACCGGAGGCCAGTTGCAGCGTCTTCACCTCGGACGGCGAAGGCATCCGGGCCCGGATCTCCTCCTCGAAGTGGTCGAGCTGGTGGCCCAGTTCCTCGAGGCGGGCGTAGATGCCACCGGGGCCCGGGTTGGGCTCGGCGATCTGCGTACCGCGGGCGATGTCGAGCGGGAGATACGACGTGGCGAACTCGACCGGCCGGCCGTCGAGCAGGTACCGGCGACGCCGGGCAAGCACGCGCCGCACGGACCCGAGCCGGGTGGAGATGTCCTGGCTGGCCTTCTCCTCCTTCACCTCCAGGCTGTCCACGGTGGGGTGACTGCCGGCGGCGTCGGCCTCCACGATGAACGCGGACTTCCCCTGCTCTCGATGGCGCCGGGCGAACCGGTCGGAGGCGAGGCGGCGCACCGGAGGCCGGGGCCGGACGAAGACGCCCCGGCCGTGCTCGGCGTGCACCAGGCCCTCGCCCTGGAGGATCGAGAAGGAGTTCCGGACCGTCATCCGGGAGACCCCGTAGTGCTCGACCAATTCAGCCTCGGAGGGCAGCTTCTCCCCCTCCTTGAATCGCCCACGGTCGATGGCCTCGCGCAGCTGGTCGGCGATCTGCCGGAAGACCGCACGATCACTGGTCGGGTCGAGGCCGCCGAGAATGCTCGGTAGAGACGCCATGCGTACTCCTTTAGGTATCTAGACGAGTGGGCGAGTCTTGTTGCTACGGTGGAGAGCCTAGTCAGCCGAGAGGGCCGAGGAACGTGAGCACAGAACGCCCGCACTCCGTGAGCGTCGCCGGGGTCATCGTCGATGACCAAGGCCGGGCCCTCCTGATCAAGCGCCGCGACAACGGCCACTGGGAGCCCCCGGGCGGAGTCCTCGAACGCGAGGAGACCATCCCCGAAGCCCTCCAGCGCGAAGTCCTCGAAGAGACCGGCATCAAGATCGAGCTTCCCGCGACCCTGACCGGCGTCTACAAGAACATGACGGGCTTGATCGTCTCCCTCGTCTTCCGCTGCCAGGCGGCCGACGGCACTCCCACCACGGGGGACGAGACCCGCGCACTGCGCTGGGCCACCCGCGAAGAAGTCATCGAACTCGCCGACGAGGCGTACGCGATCCGCGTGCTTGACGCACTCGACGCGGCGTCCCCGCCGGCCGTCCGCGCCCACGACGGCGTGAAACTCGTCTAGCCCGAACCCGCTGCACATGGCGGCCTACCAGCACGAAGGAACTTGTATGCACGAGTATACGAGTAGCGCCCGGGTCTGGGGGCTCAGTTGCCCAGGATTCCCGGAAGAGGTCAGCAGGGCCCGCCGCTGGACCCGCGACATCCTGCGGGGATCGCCGCTGGCGGAGGACGCCGAGCTGATCGTCAGCGAGCTGAGCGCGAACGCGATCCTTCACACGGCCAGCGGCCAGGCATCCGGCAGCTTCCATCTGGCCCTCGCGGTCTCCCCGCAGGTGATCGCCCTGTCCGTCACGGACGACGGAAGCACCGGCACGGTGCCGAAGGTCGAGCACCAGGACCAGGAGGCGGAGCACGGCCGGGGCCTGAGCATGGTCAGCGCACTCGCTCACCGGGTCGTCGTCCACGGCAGCCACACGGTCACCGCGGAACTCTTCACCGATGCCAGCCCGGCAGGAGGGCACCTGTGCTGACGTCCGCTCCTCCCGCAGCGCTGAGCACAAGCAGCCGGCCCCTCCCCTACCGATGCCGAGCCGCGGCCTACCCGTTGAACGAGGTCTGTTCCATCCCCTTGGGCTCACACGACGCCACGAGCCCACGCCTGGCACTGCGCTGGTTACGCGAGCGCACGCAGCACATCACCGACCAGCTCGACGCCGCATACGCACAGCCGGGCCTGCACTGGCTGACGGACGAGGCCGAACACGAACGAGCCCTCGCCTACCTGACCAGCGGCACGGGGTACCAACTCACTCTCTACGACGAGAGCACCCGCTACGTGCTGCTGGCCTACCCGGCGGGAGCGACCCCATGAACGGGCCCACCCGCGGCTACTGGTGCGAATGCTGGACCGAGCAAGTCACCAGCGCAGGAAGGCCAGCGCGCCTGGCATCGTTCGACGCATACTCGGCACCCCAGGCAGACCGCTGGGTAGCCATCGCTCTCCGCACCATCTCACCGGCGCTCGACTCCGACGCGTCGGACGAAGCCTGGACGTGGCTGTACGAAGAGCGCGCCGAAACCCGCAGAGCCCTGATGCGCTCCGAGCCCTGCACGGTAACCATCACCCATGCCGACGTCCGCATCACCTGGACGATCCGACCAGTGCTCTTCCTGCCCCTCGCGCACCGGCAGGACGCCGAACTCCCAGCATGCGCACACAGCTTCAAGCCCCACCGCGCAGACTGAGTTACAACTTTCTCTACGGGTTCAAGGCCCGCGCACGGCGCGGGCGCGCGCCGCCTCTGCGGCGCGGCCTGCCTCCTGTCTTCGCCCCGGCTGGCCGCGCCCGGCGGCGCGCTCGGCGGCTGCGGGCATGAAGTGGGGAGACACCCTCTGTGGCTGGGGCGGTCGGCTCCACGGCTTTAGGCAGCCACTTTGGGGCGAGCCTCGAAGATCATGGCCCCAACGTCGTGCTTTAACGGGCAGGTCCACAGACTGCCCGACGCGCCGGAAGCTTACGGGGCCATGATCACTCGCCCCAAAGCAGCTCCAGCCCAAAGCCGCTCCGCCGACCTACACGTCAGCTTCGGCCGGTCAGTAGGTCCAGAGCTTCCTTGAAGCCAGGGTGCACACGGAATGATTCGGACGCCGCATTGAAGCGGGCACGGGGGTCCCGATAGCGCCATACGTATTCGGATCCGCCGCCACGTCCGCCAGGCTTCAAATAACCGACCACCGAGAACTCGAACAGCTGCCCCAGACCTACAACGGGGTCGATATCAGTCAAGGTTGCCCTTCTCGACCAGGCGGTCGAAAAGTTATCCAACGTGAACGAAAGGGAGCCGAGCTCCTTCACGACCTCCAAGTATTCCTTGTACTGAGGAACATGCTTCGCGATTTCGTCGTCTAGCTCATTCAGTAGGTAGTCGGAGTAGCCGGATCGCGCCTCATGAATGGCTTGGTTATCGAACTGACCCTCACCACCCATCAGCTTATACTGCTTCAGAATTTCGTTGCAAAACTTGATGATGTCACGCGGACGCAGAAACGTACGGTCGCAAATGTGCTTGTATTTTGTCTGCCTGCTGGGCATCTCGCGAGTCTCATCGAAAATACTGTCCCAGCCGACTTGCCCGGATCCGTCACTCAGTGCTCGACTGAAGCGACTTTCCATCAGCCTTTTCAGTGTCAAGCCTCCCGATGATTCATGCCATTCAACTCGTTCCATCAAGTTTTCGGTGATCTTATTTTTGTCCTCGAAGTGCAGATCTTGGTAAATGTCATCCCGTAGGAATACGACGATATTGAGCTTCTTGCCTCTATCCCGCCCAGAAAGGAAGAGGTCGCGAGCCGCAAGGATTAGACCGATAAGTCGCTGTGAATACGCTTCGTCAGTCTTTCCGAACCCTAGGTCAAGCTCGTCAAAGCAAACATAGTATGAGTTTTCGGGATTTAGTGAGCGGAGCACGTGCTCCTGAATCACCTGGTTTACTTCCTGAATGTGAGGAGGAAGCTCCCTAACTCGAACTCGCTCGCCCGAAATTTCAAGGAATGGAATCTTTAGCGCCCCCTTGAACCGCAGTTCCTTCTCCGGGCTAAAGATCTGTCGCACATCAGGGTCGCGGGATCCGTACGAGTCGACCACGAAATCTTCAAGTGCCTGCATGGACTCGGAAGACTGCTCACTCCATGGCTGACTCTGGTCTTGATTCAAAAGAATTTTAGCGAGCCCCATAAGGATAAGATACTTCCAACTGTGAAAGAACCTCCTCTCCTCCGGGACGCCAGTCTGGGCTTGGAGGTCATGATGCTGCCACGGGTAATCATTAAAGGAATGACCGTAGGAGAATTCGTTAGGGTTTCGTTCCGTAAGGAAGCGCTTGAAGATGGCGGTTTTCCCGGAACCCTTACGTCCGAGGATGAGGAATTTCTCATTCCTCTTCGCCGCAATGTAAGCTGGGTGATCCTGGAAGCATTCCCGCAACAATGTGTCGGCATCCGCGTCAATCGCACCGAAGTTGCTGGCTTCCGAAATATTAAGCATTTCCCCCCCAGGGATACGCCGCGACCTTGAGTAGGCATGTTAGCGCTAGTCGTGACGATCGGGGGGCAGTTCATGACGAATCATCGTCGCGTTCGACATTACTTCAGATGTCCGCGTGCTCACTCATGGGCGCCCTCCCGGGCGGTCCCAGGGATCCGGATCGGTGCTCAATGCTGACCAGCGTCGAGCTGCTGCCGACGGCTCAGCAGCAGGTCAGCGAGTTGATCCATGAGACGGTCGCAGGTGGTCAGCTCTGAACTGTTTTGAGGCACGGGAACCACCCGTGGCCGGATTGCCTCCTTGTGTCCCCTTCGTGGGCGTGTCACACAGAGGGTGGGGATCGGCGGAGGGGGAGGACGTGTCAGTACCGGAGGCTCACGTGGTGGGACCGTCGGCTTGGGCTGTCGAGCGGTTCGGGCGGCATGCTGGCGTGGTTGCCGCTGCTGTTCCGGAGCAGCTAGCCAAGGCGCACGCGAAGGCGCACGCTGCGCACCTCGCAGCGGGACTGAAGAAGCGGAGTCCCTACGGTGTAGCCCTGGCGGGGGTGGTGCGCGAGAACCTGGCGGAGACGGCGCGGGAGCTGGGTGAGTCCGTGCGGGATGTCCGCGGGTACGAGTATGCGGTGATCAACGGTTACGCGCTCTTCCCGTTTCGGTACGCCGACAGGCCGAGGCCTCTGGACCGAGCCCGGTTGCCTGCCAACGTGTCGCCCACTCGCCGCCGGCTGTTCCAGGCGCACGGGCCGGATTCCCCAGACGGTCTGTTCGAGGTCGACGGCGGCCTGGCGACGGAGGAGTACCTCGGACTGCACGAAGCCTTCGAGGAACTGGGATCCTCCACCCGACTCGTCTGCGTGTTCTTTACTGCGGACGCGGAGAAGGGCATCCACGTCATCCACTGGGGAGAGGCCCACCTCGAACCGGACCGCACCCTCACCTGGCCCTACAGGGAACAGCTCCCGGTCGCTCCTGTGCCGCTCGAATGAGGGGAAGCGGAGGGCTGGCGCTTGGCCGCTGCGGCCGTGTCGGCTGAGTCCTGGGCCGTCTCTGGGCCGTCCGAGGCCGCTCAACAGTGACCACCGACGACCAGCAGTGACAGGGGTCCTACCCGACGACCCCAGGTCACGCCCATCTGTCTGCGACACTGGTACAGCCATGCCCAAGCCCGGAGAACTGGCATGCCGAAGCCGGGCCGGCTAACTACGGTGGTCCCGTGTTGGAAGACGATGGTGGTCTGGCCGCTTGGCTGGAGTCGAAGCGGCTCCTCACCAGCCCTGAGCGTCACATCGACACGTTACGGTGCCTGCTTGCCGAGGACGATGGCGCGCTCCTGATGCACGACTACGACCTGATCAGTGATCCGCAGACAGTCGCCATCGTGAGAGCTCAGCAGCGCGCAGCGGGACAGCGCCGCCGTAGGCTGCGTCGACTGGCAACGCGTTGACATTCCGCGAAGTGACATCAGCGCCCTCAGACGCCATCGGACTGAAACAGCCACAGGGACACCGGAAACCTTCAGCGTCATGAGTGCGGAGCAGGTCGCACGGCTCGGTGAGTGAACTCCTAAAGCGGGTATCGCAGGTTCGAATCCTGCCGGGGCACAGCGAGAAGGACCGGCTCAGAAGAGGTTCCTCCCGAGCCAGCCCTTTGCTGTTTCAGGTGCTATACCACGCGTGCAACACCGACGGCAGTTATCGTTACGCCAGCTCGCGATCAACCTGGTGGAGATAACTGAACGGGTGCCCATCCCTCGTCCGGAACAGCGGACGGACCTCACGGGTAGCGATATTGAACCCTATGCTGCCCGCTATGCCTGCCACCCAGGCGAGATCTGGGACAACCAACGCACCTACAGCAGCCGTAGCCACTCCCACCGTGACTGAGATGGACCTCTGCACCCAGGCCATACGGCTGGCTTGGGCAGCTGCCTGGTAGTCTTCGCGCGCCTGTTTCAGCGCCACTCGCATGCGTTCCAGCACGTCGGCCGGGTGCTCCCATTCGCGGCGCAAATCGCTGAGCATGGTCTGAGTGGCACCCATCAAACGTTCCCGCTCGTCGGCATACCTGTCACGAAAGGCCAGCACCTCTGATGTGGTGGTGCCCGGTGCTGGCATGGGCAGCAGACGGCCAAGCTCAACTCGCCAGGCTGCTACACCGAAGCCAGGAGCCATCGGCCGAAGCGACGTCTCATGGGCGGATCGTTGATCGGTGTACGGCGTGTAGGCGCGAGTGTCAGTCGTAAAAGCCACTTCCTGTGCCAGTGTGCCGAGTAATAGGAGGCGCACCTCCCTAGACACGGCCAGACCGGCGCCACGCCACCTCGCCGAGCTCTCAAGCCTACGCCCCAAACCTAAGCGGATGATCTCTTGCTCCAAAAAGTGGCCGAGCTTCGAGCGGAAGAGAAAGGCATCCATGACAGAAACCTGAGGACTAGGCGGCCCGGCAGCGAGATCACGAAGTTCCCGGGTCAAGACTTCAAGATGAAGCATGTCGTCGAGTGGCTGGCGGTATTCAGTACCGAGGACGATGGGATGGTAGAGCCCTCGTTCTCTGAGATCCTTCAGCTCATCCGAGACTGCATCCTCGTATACCTCTGGATCCATCGGCACCACGGACGCCATGTCGTCCCAGTACAACAACGCCTGATGCAGGACCTCCTGAGGCGGTCTTACCAAAGGGTAGTAGAGCAGCGTAGGCATCGGGTTCCCCTTCCAACAGGGTGATCCACCGTAGTGGACTCTCAGAGCCGTCACCACGAGACGTGATCTGTAGGACAGAACTGCGCGGTTGGCAGCCAGCAACACCCACCCGCCCTCATGTACGAGCCACCTTCAAGCTGCCGAGTACGACTAGCTGAACAACTTCCCTGAGAGCTGCAGTACAGCAGCGGAGTACATAACCACCCCGGCCGCAGCCAACCGCCAATGCGCACAGGTGGCCTCCCGACCAGCCCACCTACCCAGTAGTTCGGGACGAAAAGCTCCCGTGCCACAGTCGTGCCAGATGCAGGGGTCGGCTACGGTCAACAGCGGGGACGAGCGAGGGCATCCGTGCTCGCTAGCTCAACCCAAGAAGCCGCAGGTCACCGGCCAAGCGCCCCAGCCTCTCTCCTAAAGCGGTGATTGCTCGCTCGATCGCCGTACGCCCGTGCAGGCCACTAGTGCGCCGCCGTCTTCGGTTAGGAAGAGCATGAAGATCCATGTCCCATCGGCAGCGGTGATCCGTCCAAGGCGAACCGGTTGGTCATGCTGGCGAAGGAACTGCACTGCTCGCTCCAACCCAAGCGTCTCGATCCCCTTCCGCTGGGTGTGCTGAAGTCGGCGTGCATAGGTCCGGGCATGCCACTCGGCGGGAAAAGTCCCGTCCCACACAACGTAGGTGGCGCCGCTGAGGACGGCAGCCTGGGCAGCCACGGACGCCTCGTCGTCACTGCCCAGCAGCCGCACCAACAAGTGCCGTTCCATGGTCACCCCCGCCGGAATCCTGCTGTACGGCATCGCAGTGCCGCAACCGTGTGTCTGACATCCACGGCTGACATCAACGACGCCGAACGGGGGCGAGCATCAGCGTCTCTACCCGGCTGCTGCACCAGGCGACGACCCCAGCCGGAGCAGACCCGGATCGAACTCCTAAAGCGGGTGTCGCAGGTTCGAATCCTGCCGGGGGCACGCTGTCGATCAGGGTGAGGGCCTCGGAACTCCAGGTCGGGGAGGGCCCAGGGCCCTCCCCGTGGGCACGACGGCCACTCTGGCTACGGTCCGGCTACACCCTCACTACACCCTTACTACGGGGTCTCGTCCCCTGAATATCTCCTAAACGATCATGGCGTCACCGCAGGTCGGCCCGGACACGAGCAACCCCCCGCGCTCCCATAGGAGGCGAGCCACCGCCGTGGCCGATGAGGCGGAACCGCGCTTCCATCTCGGCCAGCAAGGCGTCGAGGAGGTCGTTCGCCCGGTCCGGGGTGTCGGCGAGCGCCGACAACCGGGGCGCGAACGGGGCCAGTTCGATGCCCCACTTGCAGTCGATGCCGACGAGCACGACCGGTCGGCGGGCCAGGCCGCACAGCAGGTTGCGCAGGTACACAGACTTGCCGGACTGCGTGGCGCCGAGGATCAGTTCGTGCGGCACGGTGCGGAAGTCCCGTACGTGTCGCCGTCCGTCCTCCCGGAGTGCCAGCGGCAGGGAGAGGGGGCCGGTCCTCAGTGTGCGCTTGGCGGGCCGTACCTCGGCGAGCACGTCCCAGCCGGTCAGGCGCAGCTCGAGCCGTCCCGGCTCGGTCGGACGGACGTGCACGGCGTGGACGCCCCAGGCGTGCCACAGCCGGTCGGCCGAGGCGGTGAAGTCCTCGGGCGCCTGGCCGGCCGCCATGCGCAGCCGCATCACGAGACCGGACCCGGTCGGCAGCGGCAGCGAACGGCGGGGCGGTACGGGTGCCGCCTGCCGTCCCATCATCCGGGCCATGGCCCGGCGCACGGCCGAGGCGGGGACCAGAGGGTCGGCCGGCCAGGCCTCAGGGCCGCTCCACCACAGGTCGGCCCGGCAACCGCCCGTAGACGATCCGAGCTGAGAGCCAGGCACGTGCCGACGCGGACAGCGTCTGTAGGGTTCCGCTCATGGTGACCGCGACCGTCCGCGAGTGGGACGACGAGGAAGGCTGGGGCGTACTCGACTCCCCCGAGACCCCCGGCGGCTGCTTCGGCCACTACTCCGACATCCAAGCGTCCGGCTTCCGCACCCTGTCGCCCGGACAACAGGTGGTCCTCATGTGGGAGGCCCCTGGCTTCAAGCAGGACGGATACGACTACCGAGCGGTGAGCATTGTGCCCAGGCCTGCCTGACGTCCATATCCGACATCGACGACGACGCACGCCCACGGTCCCCGGCAGCCCGCCCCGCCCTCGCACCCTCTACTCCGGCGTGCCGTGACGCCCCCTTGTTCGAACTTCTGATGTGGTGGTCACACCTACCTGCGACGCCGGACGTACCAGCCCACGACCAGCACAACCAGAAGCGACAGCGCGAACGCCCAGACGGTCGTCGCTGCGTCGTAGGACCGGTACACGATGGCCAGCATGCAGGGACGGATACCCGGCATGCGGCGTGGCAACCCTGCGCTAGAAGCGCATCAGGTCAAGCCGTTTTCGGTGGCTGACCAGCGCCGCACGGGATCCGACGATCAATCGCTCGGAGCCTCGGCCCGCTACGCGTGAACCGCGTCCGGCAGCACCTTTCGAAGCGCACTGCCCACGGCGGGCCCGGCCTCTGATACCCGACGCAGATCAGTACTTCTCAAGTAGCGATAGCTCTGCGGCGGATGGAAGGTCCCCGCGGCGCGCAGTGCACTGAGGGGCACCGGCTCGTCGAAGGGCACGGGATCCTCCAAGGTCAGGCCGCTCGCCTGGGTAGCACCGTCCATGTAGGCGTCGTACTCGCGTCGAGTGATCCCTGTTTGGGCACGATGCGCCGACCAGACCTCCTTGGGGGAGCCCACATGAACCGAGGCGATGCGCGCCATGCCCACCAGGGCCATGGTGGGTGCGGTCGCGTACAGCAGAACCGGGGTTCCGGGCGGCGCGGCGACGCGCTGGCGGCGTACCTCCACCGTCTTGCTGCCGGCCAGGATCGCGGTGGCGAAGCGCGGGTGGACGGACAGCAGCATCGCGCGTTCCGGATCGTTCACGTCGTTCGGTGCCCCTCTTGGTAGACCGCCTGGAACAGCTCGCTACTGATCTTCGACAGTGAGATCAGCGACAACGGTAGTCCCAGCTCCTTCGCCAGGGAGGTCAATCGCCGCAGCGTCACCGGCTTCGGGAAGATCTCGGTGTCCGAGAATCTCAGCGCCATGGCGCGACCGGAGGCGTCGGCAGCTTCTTGAACCTCAGCCCGACCATATACGCCCAGGTGTTCGAATTTCGAGAAGAGGGTGTCGGGTGTGTCGATGAGCACCTCGTCGAGTCGCGAACTGCCCACCACCATCTGGCCCTCGCCCGGGAAGTTGCCCTCGCTGACGTACCAGAGCAGGCGAGCCGGAACGCTTTCTCCGCGGCGGCCCGAGGAGCGGTAGTAGACGTGCTCTCTGCTGATGCCCAGGACGTCACTGCGCGGAATGAGCATGGCGGGCACGTTGAACAGCTCGGTCGACCAGCGCGGCTTGATGGGCACCAGGAAGGACGGCAGTTTCGAGTCGATGACCTTCGCCGGCCACCACGCGCGCTCCACCACGGCAGCCACCTCGGCGGGCATGCCGGCGCGGAGCGCAGTCGTATCGACAGTCAGCTCGCGGGCGAGCCCGCCGGCCACAGCCTCCACCTCGGCTGCCGTCCCGCACACATTCACGAGGAGGGCTACGAGCCTGCCGTCATGCTCGAAGAACCCATCGTCGCCTGCCGCGGACCTGGCGGCATCGGAGGGATGCGGGTCGCTGATGCGGATGATCTCTGCACCGCAGTCCCGGCCGAGCCGCTTGATCAGGAAGAGGAGCTGCCTGGCCAGGGTCTGTTCCAGTGGGTGGCCGGCCGTGCGGAGGACGGGGACAACCAGGGTTCGTCCGTCCAGTGCCCATGCGTAGAGGGCGACCGGGCGGCCCCGACCATCCCGGAGCAGCTCGCGGCGCCAGGCGACCGCGCCCTCGTTCAGCGACCGCAGCCGCTCGGCGAAGGCCGATCCGTCGTCGCCACCCGATTGGTGGAAGAAGGCGACCAGTTCATCCTCCGCACCTGGTGCCACTTCTCCGGACCGGAACTCGGTCCCCATCAGATCGGCCGGACGATACACCTGGGCCTGCCGCAACTCGTCCACGTGCAGCGTCACGGTAGGAGGTGAGACGACCCGGACACGGGCGACCTCCCAGGCCACGTCGGCCAGACGGGACAGCAGTGGATCACGGGTCGCCAGGACTTGCAGACCGGCGCACGACGTCTCGGCCACATACCGCAGGCGTGATCGAAACTCAGCGTCGTCGGTCAGGTCGGGCATGGCCCGCGTAGCGGCTTGGAGCAGTTCACGGCTTCGCTCGTCCACGGCCGCCAAGTCCGGGGAGAGCTTGCGCAGGCCGGTCAGCGCCGCCCGCTGGTGCTGACGTTCTGCCGTGTCCGGGAGGTCCCGGATCTCATGGACCAACTGGGGTGTGTAGGCGAGCTCGACGAGATCCGCCATCCAGCCGGCTTCCAGCGCGCGGGACTCCTCCGCGTCGGCCGTGTCAACGAGGCCACGCAGATCGGCGAAGACTCCATGGTCGACCGTGACCACCAGGAGCGCGTCGCTCTCCATCTCCGTGAACAGGTCCGGGTGACCGAGATCCAACCACCATCCGTCCAGGATCTCGCCGTCACGGCCCCGCCCTCGCACCTCGCCATCCGGGACGAAGCCGAGACTCCTCCACATCCCGCTCAGGTTGTAGTCCCGTCGGCACTTGGCCTTGATTCCGAGTCGCTGTGGGTACCGCTCCTTGATGCCCTCCACCAGCCGACGGGCGATTCCCCGGCCGCGCTGTTCCTCAGCCACACACAGGTGTGCGAGCCGAATACGCGCGCTCCTCTTCGGTAGTCCGAACAGCGCGTAGCCGAGCACCTCGTCCGCTTCGACCGCAGCCAGAAGTCCGCCGTCTTCCGCTGCCTTCCGGTAAGCAGGAGGTGTGAGAAGTCCCAGCCTCTTCGTGTAGCGATCACCCAGGGCTATGGCCTTGTCGATCAGCTCGTCCTGCGCGGGCGAAACGGATACCAGCTTGATCGCCATCGCTCCCCCTCCGGTCGGGCCGGTCACCGCCGACCACAACTCCCCTGGCATCACACGCAGGAAAAGCTGATCTCATTCACCGCCGTCCCTCAAGGGGGCACAAGGGGCGCACGGTGCTCCGGAGACTGCCGGAAATGCCATTACGCTTCCTTGGCTCCCGTCTGCTTGGCAGCTGGCTCACGCAGCTGCTGCTGCACCTCGGAATCGATCCCCTGGATCAGCCTGCGCTGGTGCTTCGCCGTCGAGTGCTGGTGAATCGGATGGGCACGCTCCGAGAACTGGCCCGCGCGGACCATGAGGTCCTTCAACTTGGCACACGCCATCGTGGCTGGCTGTCGTCGGCTGAGGTTCGTGCCACGACCGTGCCGGATGCAGGGGTCAGCCCGGTCGACGCCGGCGCTCTGCGGTGGAGTAGCCGCTCGCTCCCTCGGCCGGCGAGGCCGCAGATCAGGCCCGGGATCACCCAGCCTCTCCCCAAAGCGGGAGTGGAGGTTGGGGCCCCTGCCGGAAGTGCTGCCATTGCATGCTCCAGGCTGGTCACGGCCCGAGTGGTGCGGCGGGGCTGGAGTGCCCGGTATGCCTTCACGGTGGTGCGTTAACGTCCGGAGGCATGAGAGAGATGGGAACGGGGGCCCGGCTGACCGCTGTCGTGGCCGTTTCAGGATTGCTGCTGTTGGGGTTGCCCGCGCTGTACTTCCTGGCTGGCTACGGCTGCGGCGAGAAGGAGGACCGGCTTGCCGAGGTGATGGCCGCGGAGACGGTACTGGACGCGGCTCCGGAAGGAGCGGGTCGGAAGGACCGCTACCAGGAGTGCGACGACGATGACCGCTTCGTGGTCGTGGGGACGCAGTACCGGTACGACGGTTCGCCGGAGAAGGCCTTGCGGTACTACGAGAAGACCGCTCGGGCCGACGGCTGGCGGCCGCGGCTTGCGGCCGGCGACGAGCTTGTGCCCGGTTGTTTCACCAAATCAATGGGAGGCACGACCGCTTACCTCGGCGTAGAAGGACCGGACGACGGCCTTGTCCAGGTGGAAATCGTCGCGGACCATGCGAAAACGCAATGGTGCTGAACAACGGCCACGGTCGAGTCACCGGTGATCCGCCGCAAGCACGGCAGCAAGCCGGTCACCAACCTCGTATCGGCTACGCCCGCGTAGCAACGCCAGCTGACATCAACGAGACAGACACAGGCAGTTTTGAGCAATCCCCCGGACCGTGGCGGAAGAAGCCTGAAGGCTTCACGGTGGTTGCCGGATCGAACTCCTGAAGCGGGTGTCGCAGGTTCGAATCCTGCCGGGCACAGGGGAAAGGGCCGGTTCGGGAGGGGTTTCCTCTCGGGCCGGCCCTTGTCGTTCCGGATGCCGTGCCTCAGGCGTGTCACCAGCGTCCACGCAGAGTCCATCCCTCCTGGCCGGAGACTCCTGCCACCCTTGCGGATCATGGTTTCGAGGCGATGGGCGACGTTCCGGTGTCAGTACTGCCCCCTGCCCTCGCGCCCGTGAAGGAGGACAGCCGGCGCCTGGCGAACTTCCGGATCCACCTCGTCCCGGCAGTCCTGGCTCTGGCCAACTCCCCATGGTGACGGGACGTATGGCTGGACCCGTCGGCGTTCGGGAACGCCGTCTTCGGTGAGAGCCGTGCCGGGCCGTGTCGTTCACCGTGCGTCGCGCGAACTGCCGGCTGAGCGCCCGCGCCCGCCCTATCTTGCCCGACAGACGCACCACCACCCTGCCCGAGGGCGCGGAGAACCCGGCCCGTTTCAACGCCGAACCGGCTTCCTTTACTGGAGACGACATGAGCAGCGCCCTTCTCGTGATGGACGTCCAACGGGCCATCGTGGACATCGCCGACGACGGCTCCGGATACCTGCCACGCCTGCGCAGGGCGATCGACGGAGCCCGGGCGGCCGACATCCCCGTGATCTACGTGGTCATCGCGTTACGTCCCGGCTTCCCGGAAGTCGGCACCCGCAACAGGGCCCTCACTGCCATCGCACGCGCCGGCCTCTACGTCGAGGGCGCCCCGGGCACCGAGATCCACCCCGAGGTCGCGCCCCGGCCGGGCGACGTGGTGGTCACCAAGAGGCGGGCGAGCGCGTTCTCGGGCAGCGATCTCGACGTGGTGCTGAGGGCACGCGGTATCGGGAGCCTCGTGCTCACCGGCATCGCCACCAGCGCTGTGGTGCTGTCCACCCTGTGCCACGCGAACGACCTGGACTTCGGCCTCACCGTCCTCTCCGACGCCTGTCTGGACACCGACCCGGAGGTGCACCGGGTCCTCGTCGAGCGGCTGTTCCCGCAGTGGGCGGATGTCGTCACCGTCGACGACTGGCTCAAGACGATCGCGTCTCAATAGCGGCACACCAGGTGGACGACAACGTGGACGGTTGGCTCCGGCGCCTGCCTTTTTCCGCGGGGTGACGGCTCTCGTCGGCTGTGGAGCGGTTCCTCTCTGCCCCCGGGCAGGACCTGGACGCCCGGTCCGGTGCCGACGAACCTTTCCTCCGACATCCACGACTGACATCGACTGAGCACTCGCCCACCCGGCGCCCCGGCGCCCCGGCATCAGCCTTCGTGAGGCACCTTCGGGCGGGTGACCGGTACGACGGTGAGGAGGTCGTCCAGTCCTTTGAAGTCGTCGGGATTGGTGGTGAAGAGCGGGAGGTCCTCGGCCACGGCGATGGCGGCGATCATCAGGTCGGCCACCCGGCGGCGCGGCTTGCGGCCCGAACCGATCACCGCGGCACAGATGCGCCCGTAGATGCGGGCCGCGTCGGCGTCGAAGGGAATGGGGTCGAACTCGTTCTCGGCGCGTTGCAGGACGTCGAGCCTGCGGGCGCGTTCGGCGTGTTCGTCATAGCCGCTCTGTTCGTCGTTGCGACGGACCTCGTGCGGACCGGCGGACAACTCGGCCAGGGTGATGGCGGTGATCGCCATTTCGTCCGGCAGTTCCTCGGGTGCCACCCACCGGCGCAGAATCATGATGTTGGTGTCGAGGAGTCCCTGCTTGTACGCCGGACGGTCAGCGGGCATAGGGATCGTCCAGGTAGGTGTCGGCCGTGGCGTCCTGGTCCGCGCGGAACGTGTCGAGGTCGATGCCGGGGGCGGTCCTGGACATCGCGGCGAACTCCTGGCGGGAGACGAACCGCCGGCGTCGGCGCAGAGGGACGAGCTGACCGATCGGGTGTCCGTCGCGGGTGACGGTGAACGACTGGCCGCCCTGTATGGCGTCCATGATCTCCCGGGACCGGTTGCGCAGATCCCGCTGGGTGATTTCGGGCTGAACGCTCATACCGACCACCGTAGCACCGGGTGCCACCACGTAGCACTTCCGCCGAAGGCCTGTGTCGGCAAGGCTTCGGCCGTGCATGCAGCGAGCGACCGGGGCGGGCCGGCGGTCGTCGTCGGCTCCGCCGGAACGGATTCGGCGCGCAGGAGGCCGGGAAACCCCGCGGAGACGGGAGAACCGAGGAGGGGCGTCTCTCCGGGCCGGACACCCCGAGGCCGGCTTCTCGCAGGTCGAAGCCCTCCCCAGGGAGAACTCCCGACGCGGGTGTCGCGGGTTCGCGTCCTGCCGGGGCCGGAGGAGGGGGCGGAGAGGAAAGGGCCTTTCAGGTGCCGGGCACCATGCGTGTCCCCGGTTCCGGGTGCGGGGTCGTGGGAGGCGGTGCGGGCGGGTCCGGCGGGGCGGCGTACTGGGCCGCTCCCTCGCCCAGGGACCAGTCGATCGATTCGTTCTCCGTCAGCACGATGAAGACGTTGCGCGGCTCGGTTCCCGCGTAGGCGTGGGCGAGTTCGGCGATCCGCCGGTACAGCATCCGCTTCCGGTCGGGTGTGCGTCCGGAGCGCAGGGTGATCGACACGTACACGATGCCGTCGTCGCGGTGCACACCGAGGTAGTCGTCGTGGCGCAGCGTGCCGCTGACGCCGTCGTGGCTCGTCAGGATCTGGAACCGGTCGTCGGGCGGGATGCCGATGGTCTCGACCAGGGCCTCGTGCACGGCGCGACCGAGCGCTTCGAGCCGTTCGCTGTCGGCTTTCAGCGCGTCGATGCGGACAAGCGGCATGGTGGCGTGCCCCTTCCGGAAAGCGGTGGACCGGTGGCGGCTCCGGCCGGGCGGCTGCGCGGCGGCGTCCGTACGGGGTGTCGTGCGCTGCCGTGCTGCTCCCACCGGCGACGGGTCGCCCTCCCCGCGAGTGTACATACTAGTAGGTACAGAAGGGGGGTGGTCTCGTTCTTCGGGGGCGGATCGCGGCGGACACGGCCGAGCCCGGGTCCCCGGCCTCCTCGCGGGAGGGCCGGGGACCCGGGCTCGGCCGTGTGGTGCGGGCCCCGGTCGTGGGGCGTCGGGTAAGGGTCAGGCGCGCTTGAGGGTGACCGCCACCGTCTCGGTCGCCGTCACCGGCTGGGCGTAGTCCGGGTCCGTCGCCGTCGCCCGGGCCGCGACCTCGACGTCGCCGCGCTGGAAGGGGACGTCGCCGGTGGGCTCGGCCGTCGCGGTCCAGGCGACCGGTGCGCCCGGGACGCAGGACACCGACGTGACGTAGGAGCCTCGGATCAGGCGCTGCCTCTTCACCTGCGTGACGTCGCCGGACACGGAGACCTGTACCGGCTTGTTGCAGCTCACCGTCCCGTGCAGGGTGGCCTTGCCGTTCAGGGTGCTGGCCGTGCCCTCCAGCGCCACCGCGAGGCCGAGGTCGAGCTGGGCCGGCGGGGGCGGGTTGTCGATGTGGACCTCGCCGCGGGCGGCGGTCGTGCCGCCCTCGCAGTGCTGCACGAAGGTGGCGTCGAGCTTCTTGACGTACCCCTGCGGGCCGAACTCCAGCGCCTGGATGGTGAACTCGCCGGTGAGCGTGTTGCAGCCGCGCCCGTTGCCGCCGAGGGAGAGGCCGGGCTCGGTCGGCGCGTTGAACGGGTGGCGGGTGGCCCCGGTGTAGGTGCCCGGCGCGAGGGTCCGGCCGGACGGCGCGGCCAGGTCCAGGTGCCACCAGTCGCCGTTGGCTCCGTCGACCGAGAGGCGGACCGCGTTGCCGTCGCCGTCGGCGGAGACGTCCATGCGGTCCCCGGACGCGGTCGCGTACGCGTAGGACCGGCCGCCGCTGACCCAGTCGCCCTCGTCGCCGCTGAAGCCGAAGGATCCTTCGGTGACCGGCAGGGCGTGCGCCTCGGTGCCCGACAGCAGGCCGGTGGTGCCGGTCGCCATGCCCAGGGCGAGCACGAGGACGGCCGTGGCGCGGGCCAGGACGCGTCCGGGCGCGCTGAGTTTCATCGATGTCCCCCCTGAAGAGATGGAAGTGCCCCGTCGCCGGCGCGACCGCTCGTCGGTTCCGCCGGCGGGGAAAGTCTGACAACCGTGTGACGATCGAACAACTGTGTTTCCCTGGACCGCAGTTGTCGTTTCGGCCAACATGTGGGGGCCCTGTGACGCGTGCCGGGCGCGGGTGACAATCGAGGCATGCCCGTACCGTCCCGCGTCCTGGAACCGTGCCGTACGACCCGTGCGCGGGCGGCCGCGTGAAGCCGGACGAGGCGCACCTGCGGCTGCTGGGCGATCTGCTGGAGGCCGGTGAGCGGTACCGGCTGGTGCTCGCCGGCGACTACGCGGTGCTGGCGCACGGTCTGGTGGAGCGGCCCGGCCGCGGCGTGGACGCGGCCACCGAGCACGCCGCGGCGATGGCGGACATCGTCGTCACGGTCCGCAGCGGGCTGGAGGCGCGCGGCTGGGACGTACGCGTGGCCGAAACCGTTCCGCTCGCCGCGCGGCTGGTCGTCACCGACCCGGTGAGCGGTGCCCGGTGCGAGGCCGGTGTGCACAAGGAGGTGCTGTGGCGACCGCCCGTGCGGACCGGGCTCGGCCCGGCGCTCTGCCTGGAGGACCTCGTCGGCACCCGTGTACGGGCCCTGGCCGGCCGGGGACTGCCCGGTGACCTCGTGGACGTCCGCGCGGCGGCGGACCGCTGGAGCCGTCCCGAGCTGGAGGAGCTGGGCCGGCGGCACGCCCCCGACACCTTCGACCTCGCCGATCTGCAGGCCCGGCTGACCGGTACGGACTGGTTCGACGACGCCCGGTTCGGCGCGTACGGCCTCGACGAGCGGGCCGTCGCCGCGCTGCGCCGGTGGGCCCAGGAGTGGGCGGACGACATCGCGGAGCGTCTCGTCGAGGGCGGGGCCCCGGACGACTGGTGACCCGGGCGAAGGGTGACCCGGGCGAAGGGTGACCCGGAAGACGGGTACCCCGGACGACGGGTGACCCGGACGACGGGTGACCCGGACGCACCGGCGGCCCGCCCACCCGTGCGGGCGGCCCGGCCGGGCGTCCGCGACGGACCCCTGGCTACCGCACGGATTCGGCCCCCTCCCCCTCCCCCTCCCCCTCCTTCTCCTTCTCCCGCCGCGGCCTCCCCCACAGCACCGCGGTGACCACGATCGAGCCGGCCGCCAGCAGGGTGATCGCCCACGCGGGGGAGGCCAGTTGGGCCAGCGTGCCGGCGAGCGCCGCGCTCGCGCCCTGCGCCGTGAGCATGCCGGCGGAGTGCAGCCCCAGGGCGTGGCCCGCGAGGTGGCCGGGCGTGCGCGACATCAGCTGTTCCTGCTGGACCAGGCTCGCGCCGAAGCCGACGGAGGCCAGGGCCGCCAGGGCGGCGGCCGCGGGCAGCGGCGGGCGGAGGAGGAAGGCCAGGTACGGCGCGGCCAGCAGCAGGAGCAGCGGGGTGCCGAGGCGGGGCCGCAGCCGGGGCGGGACCAGCCGGCCCACCGTCACGTCCCCGGCGAGCATGCCGAGCGCGGCGCAGGCGAACAGGGTGCCCGCGCCGCCGGGGGCGTAGGCGACGAAGAGCGACTCGCAGCCGACGACCAGGCCGTTGGGGATCCACAGGGCCAGGTAGGCGTGGCGGCGGGGCGGGGACGACCACAGGACGGCGTTGGTGCGCAGGGTCGCGGCGACGGACGGGCGGCCGTCGGCGCGGGCCGGGCGGCGGGTCAGGCGGAGGCGGGCCGTGAGGGCCGCCGTGCCGTACAGCGCGGCGGCGAGCAGCAGGGCCGGGCGCGGGGACAGGGCCGCCACCAGGATGCCGCCGGTGGCGTATCCGGCGATCTGCACGGCGCCGCCGGTCATGTTGAACACCGAGCGCCCCAGCAGGTAGCCCTCCTCGGGGAGCAGTTCGGCCAGCAGGCCCCAGCGGACCCCGCCGCCCACCGACTCGCCCAGTCCCTGGACCAGGACGACGGCGAGGACCGCCCACACCGGCAGGCCGGGCAGCGCGAGGAGGGCCGTACCGGCCGCGAAGGTCAGGGACAGGCCCGTCAGGGCCGCCCGTGGGGGCAGCCGGTCGGCGGCCGACAGCAGGAACGTCACGCCGAACACCTGGGTGAGCGAGGAGCCGAACATGCTCACCGCCGACAGCAGCGGCGACTGCGTCGCCCGGAACACCAGGACGCCCAGGGCCAGGCCGCCCACCGTCCGGGCCATGGTCTGCGCCGACGACGCCAGGAACAGCGGGGTGAACCCGGGTGTGCGGAAGAGCTCGCGGTAGCTGCGCATGCGCTTCAGGCTCCGGCGGCCCGCGGTCCGGTCGTTAGAGTTTCGCGCAGCCGCGAAACACCGGGAGCGCTCATGGGCTGGTGGCAGGTCGACGCCGACACCCTCGCCGGAAGCAGGTTCGTCCTCTCCCCCCTCGCCGAGACCTTCGCCTGCCTGAAGCTGCTGCACGCGGGCGCGGGCGCCCACCCCGGCGAGCAGGCCTGGCTGCGCGAGCACCTGCCCGGCTACCGGCGGCGGCTGGCGGCGGACCCGGTCACCGCGCTGCTGGTGCGGTGCGGGCTCGGGCGGGCCTGGATCGCCGACTTCCTCACGCCCACCCCGCTGGACGGGGAGAGCCTCGACGAGGGCCTGGCACGGGTGCGGGCGGTCCGTCCGGCACAGGCCCGCCGCCACCTGCGGATGTCGCTCGACGGCCCGCTCCCCGCCGAACTGGAGCGGGACGACCTGCCCGAACGCGCGGCGCGGCTGATGGAGTACGTCTGGCACGAGACGGTACGGCTCTCCTGGCCGCGGCGGCGGCGGATCCTGGAGGCCGACGTCGTCGCGCGCACCGCGCGGGTGAGCCGGGGCGGCTGGGCGGCGGCCCTGGACGGGCTGCGGCCGGGCACCCGGTGGCTCGGCGGGAACCGGTTCCAGGTCAACGCGCACGAGTATCCGCCGCGGGACATCTCCGGGGCCGAGCTGGTCTTCGTCCCCGTCACCCCGCAGCGGCACGGCTGGGTGGCGTGGACGCGGGACGAGCGGTACGCGGTGGTCTATCCGTGCGCGGGTGTCCTCGCCGACGGCCGCGGCAGGTCCGTGCCCGCGGGCCTGGCCGCGCTGCTCGGCACCGCCCGGGCCGGGGTGCTCGCCCTGCTCGACGCCCCCATGAGCACCACCCAGGTGACCGCCGTGACCGGGCAGGGCCTCGGCTCGGTCGGGCGGCACCTGAAGGTGCTGCTGGAGGCGGGGCTGGTGGACCGGCGGCGGGCGGGGCGGTCGGTGCTGTACGCGCGCACGGCCGCCGGGCAGACGCTCCTGGATGCCGCGCGGCCGCGGCCGGCACCCGCCGGGCTAGCATCCGCCCATGACGACTGACATCCGGGGCGAGTCGCCCCTCACCGTCGAGATGGACGCCCTCCAGGGCGGTCCGGCGAACCTCTCCCAGTACGCCGGCAAGGTCGTGCTGGTCGTGAACGTGGCCTCCAAGTGCGGGCTGACCCCGCAGTACGCCGGACTGGAGCGGCTGCACGAGCGGTACGCGCAGCGGGGCTTCACCGTGCTCGGCGTGCCGTGCAACCAGTTCCTCGGGCAGGAGCCCGGCAGCGCCGCGGAGATCGCCGAGTTCTGCTCGGCGACGTACGGCGTGAGCTTCCCGATGACCGAGAAGGTGGAGGTCAACGGGGAGGGCCGGCACCCGCTGTACGAGCGCCTGGTCGGCTTCGCCGACGCCGACGGCCACAGCGGGGACGTCCGCTGGAACTTCGAGAAGTTCCTGATCGGCAGGGACGGCGAGGTCGTCGCCCGGTTCTCGCCGCAGACCGATCCGGAGTCGGCCGAGGTGGTGGCGGCGATCGAGGAGCGGCTGGCCGCTTGACCTTGCCCCTGGGGCAGGGCCGAGCCTCCCCGTCACCGGGCGGAACGGCCGCCCGGTGACGGAGGATGCTGTGGTGGACGTCGCGGACGGGGATGCCGGGGAGCTGCTCACCATCGGGGCGTTCGCCGCCCGGGCCCGGCTGTCGCCCAAGGCGCTGCGGCTGTACGACCGGCTCGGGCTGCTGGCCCCGGCGCACGTCGACGGCTCCAGCGGTTACCGCTACTACCGCGCCGGCCAGGTCGGACGCGCCCGCCTGGTGGCCCTGCTGCGGCAGTTGGACATGCCGCTGGCCCGGGTCGCCGAGGTGGTCGCCGCGGACGGCGCCGAGGCCGCCCGTCTGCTCGACGCGTACTGGGCGGACGTCGAGGCGCGGGTGGCCGGGCAGCGCACGCTCGCCGCGTACCTCCGTGGACGGCTGTCGGGGAGGAGTTCCGAGATGTACGGCGGGTTCGTGGTGGAGACGGTGGAGGTGCCCGAGCAGGTGCTGGTCACCGAGGTGCGGCACACGCTGGTGGAGGAGCTGCCGGCGTGGATCGGCGCGTCGCTGGGCCGGCTGGAGGAGGCGGCCCGGGTGTGCGGGGGCCTGGCCGGGGCGCCGTTCGTGGCCTATCACGCCGAGGTGTCGCCGGAGAGCGACGGCCCCGCCGAGGCGTGCGTGCCGGTGGCCGACGAGGCCGCCGCGCGGGCGTGGGCGCAGCGGCGGGGACGGGCGCGGGGGACGGGGGTCCGGGTGGAGCCGGCCCGGCGGCTCGCGTACACCCGCATCACCAAGGCGCAGGTGGCGCACCCTCAGATCCTGGCCGCGTTCGAGGCGGTGGAGGCGTGGATGGCGGAGCGGGGCCTGACGGCGGCCGGTCCGTGCCGGGAGGTGTACTTCGCCGACTGGGACGCGGCGGGCCCCGGGGACCCGGTGTGTGACGTGGCGTTTCCGGTGGGGTGAGGGCGGGCCGGGCCCGGGTACGAGCCGAGCCCCCTCGGCTAGGACGGCGAACTGGTCGAGAGGGCTCTGTCGGTGGTGCTTGTTCGGTTGTCGGTCCCGGTGGTGCGGCCGCTAGGCCCTGACGGAGGCCACGAAGGCGTTCCACGCGTCGGCGGGGAAGGCCAGCTTGGGGCCCTCGGGGATCTTGGTGTCCCCGAGCTCCAGCGCTTCCTCGGTGGTCGACCTGACCATCACGCACGCGCCGTTGTTGTTGGTGTGGGAGGACGTGGTCCACGTTTCCGTGGCGCCCAGACGAATTGCCATGTTCGCTCCGTAGCCAGATGCCGAGTTGCTGTAACCGGGCTGCTCGTTCCGTCTTGGACCCGCAGAACGGTTTGCGCCAACGTTCACTCGCCGTTGGCGTGATCGACGCTACTCGCCTACATCCGCATACGGAGCAGTCATTCACTCGACCGGATGGCATATTCCAGAGGAGACTTCCAGTCAGGTGTATCAGGGGGTAGCATCCCGCCCCCTTGCCCGACAGATGGTCAGCGCGCGTACTCCTTCGCGATCCGCTCGACGAGCTGGCGCGACTGGTCCACGTTCAGGGCCTGCGCCCTGAGGTGCTCGTACATCACCGTGTACTTCTGCACGTCGTGCGGCTTCTCCAGGTACAGGTCACTGGTCACGCCCTCGATGTACACCACGCTCGAGTCGGCCGCGTCGGCGAACTCCAGGATCGAGTACTGGCCGTTGATGCCGGCGTGCGCGCCGACCTCGAAGGGCAGCACCTGCACGGTGATGTGGGGCAGTCGGGACATCTCGATGACGTGCTCCAGCTGCTCGCGCATCACCTGCCGGCTGCCGACGACCCGGTGCAGGGACGCCTCGTCCAGGACCACCCACAGCCGCAGCGGGTCCTTGTCGGCGGTGATGCGGCTCTGCCTGCGCAGGCGGACCTCGACGCGCTTGTCGTTCTCCGCCTCCGTCGCCTCCGGCGAACCGCCACGGATGATGGCATCGGCGTACGGACGGGTCTGCAACAGGCCGGTGATGATCTGGGGTTCGTAGACCCTGAGCGACTCCGCGTCCGTCTCCAGGCCGATGTAGACGCTGTAGGGGATGTCGCCGAAGGCGTGCCACCAGCCCTGCTGGCGCGAGTCCTTGGCCATCTGCATCAGCGACTCGACGATCCGCTGGTCCTCCACCTCGTAGACCCCGCACAGGTCGCGGACGTCACGCTGGCTGATGCTGCGCCGGCCGTTCTCCAGCCGGCTGATCTTCGACTGCGACACCAGCAGCCGTTCGGCCACTTCCTCGGCCGTCATGCCCTTGAGCTCGCGGAGCCTGCGCAGCTCCTGGCCCAGCCGGCGCCGCCTGACGGTGGGGTTGACATTGGACGCCACGGGACGTGCACCTCCGGCTGCGTGCCTCTACTTTGCGTATCTGCTGTTGAGCAGATTGCCACCAAGGTGCTTTCTACCGCTGGGAAACGGCGGATATGCGACGGGTACACGCCAGTTCGGCACGCCGAGCGGGGCGGAGAGGCCGTCAGGTCTCTCCGCCCCGCTCGGACAGCGGCTCCCGGTGACCGGGTCTTGGGGGTCCCGTTGCGCGTGGTGTCGGCCGCCGTACTGCCGGACTGCCGTGCTGTGGTGCGGGTGGTGCGGGGTCGTGCGGGTCGTGCGGTGCTGCCTGCCGCGGCTGCGGCTCAGTGCGCCACGGCGCGCTCCATGGATCCGCGGCGCGGCTGCATCGGAACACCGCGGGCGGGTTCCGCCGTGGCCCTGCCCCCGGCGGCCGGGCGGCCGGGCGGGGCCGGGGCGCGGCGCGGCTGGGCCGCCGCGCCGTTCTGGACGTCCATCACGGCGTGCGCCACGAGGCCGCCCATGGGGTCGTGCCGGATCAGGTCCCTGAGCCGGGAGCGGGACGAGCGTCCCTCGTTGCCCGGGTACAGGTGCTTGCCGAGGCCGACCGCGTGCGCCAGGGCGGCGAGCGCCGCGGTCCGCGGGTCCGGCGGTACGCCGGTGCGGATCGCGGAATCCAGCCGGGCCCTGATCTCCCGGCTGATGGCGTTGTCCGTCGCCTGGTAGCGAGTCGTCGGCAGCACTCCGCACATCTGGCCCTCCACGGCATGCACCATGCCGCACCGCTCCAGATGCGAGAGGTAGGTCTGGCGGAGCCCGAGACGCGGCCCGCCGATCCAGTGGACGGCCCGTACCGGAGCGCCGCGCCTTCGCAGCAACTCCAACGCGCAGTCCAGTGTCGGATCTCCTGTCGGCCGTGGTACCACCACGGCGATACGATCCCCGTCTGGGGCTATCCGTCCGGCCAGCGCCAGCTCCACTAGCTGTGCTCCGGCCAGACCCAGGTCGAGCGACTGCGGCTGTGCAGTGGTACCCGTGGTCGGGTCCAGTGCCAGCAGCAGAAGCTCCTCCGGAAGTGTTCTGCGGCTCCTGCCCATCCATGCCTCCCCGCGTGGATGAATGACAGGGTGACCCCTCTCACATTGGTCTGTCGAGGGTGCGTGACCGGTTCGTAGTGGAACCAGTAGGTATGTCGTTCTCGTCTACCGCGTGAGTCGAGTCCGCACACAGGACACTGGTACTTGGTTCGGACAGCGCCTGGAGGCGATGGCCCGGGCGGCGGTTCACGGTTCGGTTCGCGCACGCGGCGCGTGCGGCGCATGGAGGAGGCATCGGTGGCGGGCGAGTCCCCCGACAGGTCGAAGCAGCGCGAGTCGTCGGCGGAACCGACGTCGGGGAGCGCGGGTCCGGTTCCCGGGGCCAGGGCCGGGAAGGACGAGGCGGGCGAGACGGATTCGTCGCGCAAGGCGCGCGATCCGCGGATCGCGGTGGCCCGTGAGGCCGCGGCGCCGTCCTCGGCGGCGCGGGGCCGGGTCGATACGGCGACCCGCGTGCTGTCGCGGCCGGAGCCCGCGGCGGCCGGGCGGAGCGAGGACTCCGCCGAGGGCGAGGACTCCGCCGAGGGCGAGGGCGTGGACTCCGCCGAGGGCGGGAGCGAGGCGGAGCGGGCGACCGTGGAAGCCGCCGAAGCCGCCGGCTCGGCCGGGGCCGACGCGCCCGGCTCCGCCGGCCCTTCGAGCTCCTCCGGCTCTTCCGACGGCCCTTCCGGCGGCGACGGCGATGCCGCCCCGGCACGTGACGGACGCCTGCGGGACGCCGTGGCCGCATGGGCGCGGTCGGCGGACTCGACGGACGAGGACGAGGGCCGGGACGGGGACGCCTCCGGGAGCGACCCGGAGCGGACGGCCTCCGGCACGGACGAGGCCGGGGACCGCGGGGCGAAGGACGCCGGCACGAACAAGGCCGAGACGGCCCGCACGGGCAAGGCCGGGGACCGCGAGACGAAAACCACCGGGGCCGACGAGGCCGGGGAGCGCGCGGCGAAGGGCGGCGGGGCCGGCCGGAAGGCGGCTGCCGCCCGTGAGGGCGAACGCGTTTCCGCGCCGGAGGCGGGGAACGGGGGCGCCGGTGCGGACGCCGGGCCCGCGGGTGACCGCGCCGCGACGGACGCCGAGCGCGACGAGGACGCGCGGGCCGCCGACGCGCCCGCCCCGCGGACCGGCTCCGGCCCCGAGCGCGGCTCCGGCCCGGAGTCCGGCTCCGCCGCGGAGCCCGGCGCGGGCGGTGTCGCCGGCAAGACCGCCGGGGACCGTGCCGACGGGACCGGCGCGGGGAAGGCCGAGGACGACGCTCCCGAGGCCGGGGACGCCGAGTCCACGCCCGGGTCGTCCGGGCCGAAGACCGACGCCGACACGGACACCGGCAAGGGCAAGGGACAGCCCGCCGAGGTGAAGTCCGAGGCAGGCTCCGGGACCGGCTCCCCCGAGGCCGGTGCCGACGGGCGTCCCGTCGATCAGCCCACCGCCGTCTTCAGGACCGCGCGGCCCTCCGCGCCCCCCGTCGACCAGCCCACCACCATGCTGAAGCTGGGCGGCGCGGCCAAGGCCGCCGAGGGCACCGCCAAAACCGCCGGGGCCGCCAAGGACACCGCCGAGGACACCAAGGCTGCCAAGGACGCCAAGGACACCAAGACCGCCAAGGACGGCGACGAGTCCGCCACCGAGGACACCGCCCGGCCGAAGGCCGAGTCCGGTGCCGAGCGGACCAGCAGGTTCGTCGCGCTCAAGGACCCGCTCAAGGACCCGGACGACCCGGCGACGCGGAAGCCGAGGGCGGCCGGGGCGACGGCCGCGCTGCCGAAGGCGCCGGCCGCCGACCGGACCGCGCCGCTGCCCGAGGTGTCCCCGGCCGAGGCGACCGCGGCCGTGCCGCAGATCGGGCCGGAGCGCACGACCCAGCAGCCGCTGCCGCCGAAGCCGCCGCTGGATCTGCTGGCCGAGCTGACGAACACCCCGCCGCCGCCGGACACCCCGCTGCGGACGGCCGTGCGGCGCGTCAAGATCTGGACGCCGATCGTCCTGCTGCTCGTGGTCGTCTTCGCGGTCGTGCAGAGCGTGCGCCCGCTGCCGGAGCCCACCCTGGACCTCACCGCCGAGGACGGCTACACCTTCGAGGGCGGCAAGGTGGACATCCCGTGGCCGTCCGCCGGGCAGGCCGCGCTGGACGTGCAGGGCATCGGCACGTTCGGTTCGTCGGGCGAGCAGAAGCCCGTCCCGATCGCCAGTGTCGCCAAGGTCATGACGGCGTACCTCATCCTGCGCGAGCACCCGCTCAAGAGCGGCGAGGAGGGCCCGCAGATCGAGATCGACCAGGCCGCCGAGGACCAGTCCGACGCCGGCCAGGAGTCGACGGTCAACGTGAAGAAGGGCGACAAGATCTCCCAGCGGGAGGCCCTGGAGGGCATCCTGATCGCGTCCGCGAACAACGTGGCGCGGCTGCTGGCCCGCTGGGACGCCGGGTCGGAGAAGGCGTTCGTGGCGAAGATGAACAAGGCCGCCGAGGACCTCGGCATGAAGAACACCACGTACACCGACCCGTCGGGGCTGAACAACACGACGGTGAGCACGGCCGTGGACCAGGTGAAGCTGGCCAAGGCGGCGATGAAGCAGCCCGCCTTCCGCGAGGTGGCCGCGATGATGTCGTACGACGACTACAAGGGCGTCAACCACCCCAACTGGAACCAGCTCGTCGGCCACAACGACGTCGTCGGCATCAAGACCGGCACCACGACCTCGGCGCTCGGCAACCTCGTCTTCGCGGCGAAGAAGGAGGTCGGCGGCGAGACGCGGACCATCGTCGGCGCGGTGGTGCGCCAGCCCGCGGGCGGCCCGGACAACACCATCCTGGGCGCCGCGCTGTACGAGGGCGACCGGCTGATCCGGGCCGCGCAGGGGGCGCTGGAGTCGGCGACGATCCTGAAGAAGGGCACGGTCGTCGGGTACGCCGACGACGGTCTCGGCGGCCGTACGCCGGTCGTCGTCACCGAGGACGTCAAGGCGGTCGGCTGGGCGGGCCTGACGGTGCGGCTGACGTTCGCCGCGGACGGCCTGCCGCACTCCGCGAAGGCCGGCACCAAGGTGGGCACGCTCACGGTCGGCGACGGCAGCAGCAGCGCCGTCAAGGTCCCGGTCGCCCTCCGGGAGGACCTCGTGGAGCCCGGTTTCACGGACCGGCTGACCCGTCTCGGCTGACCCCGGACGGGGTGCCGCGGACCGTGCCCCGCCGGGGGAGCTCCCCCGGCGGGGCGCGTGCTAGCGTCGCGAAACGGGACAGGTCGCCGCGCGGGCGGACGCGTCTGTGAAGACGGGGCCGGCGGGGGCGGCCCAGGACAGAGGACGGGACACGGGGAGTGCCTTCAGGTGGCCACTGCGGAGCCGACACGCGCCGACGACACCGGTCCGGGCCCGGGGAGCGGCCCGCGAATACAGCCGCCCGGGCCGGCCGGGGAGAACGGCGGCGGCACCCGTGACGCCTCCCGGATGAGGGCCGCCGTGCCGGCCGTGCGCGCGCGTGTGCTGCGGCACCCGGTGCTGTCCGTGACCGGCCTGGCCGGTGTGCTGCACGTCGTGTGGTTCTTCACGTTCGCCAACAGCGGCGGCGACCTGGCGGCGCAGGACGCGTGGGCCGAGTTCGTCGGCCGGCACCCGGACTCGGCGTACAACCTGGCCTGGTACGGCGGCATGCACCCGGTGTCGTACAGCGTGGTCTCCCCGTACCTGATGTCCCTGCTCGGCGTGCGGACGACGATGATGGTCGCGGGGACGGTGTCGGCGGGGCTGCTGACCCTGCTCCTCATCCGCAGCCGGGCGATACGGAATCCCCTGTGGGCGGCGCTGGCGGGTGTCTTCGCGTTCCTGTGCAACGCCGCGTCCGGGCGGGTGACCTTCGGTCTGGGCACGATGTTCGCGCTGGGCGCGGTCGCGGTGGTGTTCTGCTGGCCGTACCGCTGGCGCCGCAAGCGGTGGGCGAAGGCCCTGTGCGCGGCTCCGCTGGCGGCGCTGGCCACCATGGCCTCGCCGGTGGCGGGCCTGTTCGTGGGGCTGGTGGCCGTCGCCCTGTTCCTGCAGAAGCGCCGTCCGGGGGCCTGGGCCCTGGGTCTGGCCCCGGCGGCCGTGGTGGCGGTGTCGGCCTGGCTGTTCCCCTTCTCGGGGACGCAGCCGATGTCGTTCGCCTCGGTGATCCTGCCGTTCACGTACTCGGTCCTGGTCTTCCTGCTGGTGCCGAAGGGGTGGCGGACGGTCCGGCTCACGGCCGCCGTGTACGGCCTGTCGGTGGTGCTGGTGTGGCTGATCAGCTCGCAGATCGGCTCGAACATCACGCGGCTGGCGATGCTGTTCGGCGGGGTCGTGCTGATCGCCGCGCTGCCGTTCGCGGCGCCGCGGACGCGCAAGTGGTACGCGATCGTCGTCGCCTTCGCCGGCTTCACCTTCTGGATCGGCTTCAAGTCGGTCGACGACGTCGTCCACACCACTCCCGCCGCCTCCTGGGCGCGCGAGCTGGCGCCGCTGGTCAACGAGTTGCAGGAGGTCGGCGCGGAGAAGGGCCGGGTGGAGGTCGTGCCCGCCCGCTCGCACCGCGAGGCCTCCGCCCTCGCGCCGTACGTCAACCTGGCCCGGGGCTGGAACCGGCAGGCCGACATGGAGCGCAACCCGCTCTTCTACGACGACACGCTCAACTCGGCGAACTACCACGAGTGGCTCAAGCGCTGGGCCGTGCACTTCGTGGTGCTGCCGAAGGACGAGCCGGACGGGGACGGCGGCGAGCGGGAGCGGCAGCTGGTGCAGCGGGGCCTGCCCTATCTGGAGCAGGTCTGGGGCGACGCCAACTGGCAGCTGTTCAGGGTGACCGACCCCACCCCGCTGGCCGAGCCGCACGCGGTCGTGCAGCGCGCCGAGCAGGGCGAGATGACGATCGACGTGAAGAGGGCGGGCCGGGTCCTCATCCGCATCCCCTACTCGCCGTGGCTGAGCGTCGTCGACGCGGACGGCAGGAGCCTGCGGCCCCCGCAGGAGACGGAGGAGTCCCGGAACCGGCCCGACGGCGAGCCGAGGACGTACGAGAACGTCAACGGCTGCCTGATGGAGACCGAGGAGGACGCGCACGGCGACCGGTGGACGGTGCTGCTGGCGCCGAAGGCGGGCACGTACCGGCTCGCCGCCCCCTATCAGCTGCCGCGCGGGACGCCCTGCCCGGAGGAGCTGCGCTGAGCCCTCCCGGCTCGGCGGCCACCCTGTCAGGACCGTTCCTCGACACCGCCCGCCGCCGTTCATGTGCATGAACGCAGGTCAACAAGTAGAACTATTTTACTTCCTCTTGACCTGACGTGCGCTTGTCGTGCCCGCTTCACCGCACCCACGATGAGCGAGCCGTTCACATGGCGGAACCCTGGAAGGGGGCACATGAACAGTCTCGACTGGGCCGTGCTCATCGGCTACTTCGCCGTGATGGTCGTGATCGGCGTCTGGTCGCACAAGCGGGTGGACAACGTCAGCGACTTCTTCACGGCCGGCGGGAAGATGCCCTGGTGGCTGTCCGGCATCTCGCACCACATGTCCGGCTACAGCGCGGTGATGTTCACCGGGTACGCGGGCATCGCCTACACCTACGGCGTCACCTCTTTCGTCACCTGGTCCTTCCCCATCGCCCTCGGCATCGCCATCGGGTCGAAACTGTTCGCGCCGCGCATCAACCGGCTGCGGTCCCGCCTTCACGTGGCCTCCCCGCTGGAGTACCTGAAGAACCGTTACGACCTCAAGACCCAGCAGGCGCTGGCCTGGTCGGGCATGCTGCTGAAGATCGTGGACGTGGGCGCGAAGTGGGCCGCGATCGCGACCCTGCTGTCCGTCTTCACCGGGATCTCGCTCAACCAGGGCATCCTCATCACCGGCGGGATCACCGCGATCTACTGCACCATCGGCGGCCTGTGGGCGGACGCGCTGACCGAACTCGGCCAGTTCGTCATCCAGTTGCTGGCCGGTGTGGCGATGTTCATCGCGGTGGCGGTACGGCTCGACGACCACGGCGGCTTCTTCGGCGTCTGGGACTCACCCGAACTCCAGGGTCACGAAAAGCCCCTGGTCGGCCCGTACGGCACGGTCTTCCTGCTCGCCTTCCTCTTCATCAAGCTCTTCGAGTACAACGGCGGCATGCTCAACCAGGCCCAGCGCTACATGGCCACCCCCAGCGCGAAGGAGGCCGAGCGCTCGGCCCGGCTGTCGGCGGTGCTGTGGCTGGTCTGGCCGCTGGTGCTGTTCTTCCCGATGTGGATGTCGCCGCTGCTGGTGGAGTCGCAGAAGCCGGACGGCTCCGACTCCTACGCCCTGATGACCGAACAGCTCCTGCCGCACGGCCTGCTGGGCTTGGTCATCGTCGGCTTCTTCTCGCACACGATGGCCATGTGCTCCTCGGACGCCAACGCCATCGCGGCCGTGTTCACGCGGGACTGCGCGCCCGTGATCTGGCGCAGGGCGCGGATGTGGAGCGAGGGGCAGGGGCTGCGCATGGCGCGGGTCGCGACCGTCGTCTTCCTCGGGCTGTCCATGGCGGCGGCGACGCAGGTCAACTCCCCCGCGTTCAAGGACATCATCACGGTCGTCATCAAGTGGGTGGCCGGTCTGATGGGCCCGATGGCCATCCCGATGATGCTGGGCCTGCTGCGGCCCTTCCGCCGCTCGGGCCCGACCGCGGCCCTGGTCAGCTGGTCGATGGGCCTGCTGGCCTTCTGGCTGGTCAACTACCCGGTCGACTGGAACGTCGAGGGCGGGGTGCCGTTGCAGTACCAGGTGTCGGTGCCGCTGGCGGTGTCGCTGGTGCTGTACGTCCTCGTCGGCTACCTGCGGCCGGAGGACACCCCGGAGCGGCTGGCCGTCATCGAGCGGATCAACACGGACGGGGACGGAGCGGCGGCCGCGGTCCCGGCGCCCCCGGGCGGAGCACAGGACGCGGTGCGCACACCGGTGAAGGACTGACACCGGCCCCGTGGACCGGGCGAGGGCCCCGTCTCCCGTGGGGAGCGGGGCCCTCGCCGTGGGCCGGTGCTCAGCCGCGCAGGACGCGGCCCTGCTTGTCGGTGCGGTCGTTGCTGGTCAGGAACAGGATGCCGTCGATCAGCGCCCAGAAGCCGAGACCACCGCAGGTGAACAGCTGGGCGAGGCCCACGCCGACGGAGCCGACGTAGAAGCGCCCGATGCCCAGGGTGCCGAGGAAGAGCTGGAGGATACCGGCGACGATCTTGGACTTGTCGGAGTACGGACGGCCCTGCGGGTCGACGCCGTAGGGGGCTCCGGGGGTGGGGACGGTCATGACGAACTGCTCCTGAAGTTTCCGCGAGCGACCGGAACAGGCTGTTCCGGCGCCAGGGCGAATGCCGTCGAGAGCGCCGCGACATCCTCGGCCGTGTCCTGAACACGACGCTGCATGACCCCGACCCCGCCCGGTGATCCCCCCTGTGACCGGTGAGTCTAAGGAACCGCGCACCACCGTGGGGAGTGGCGAGAACCGATTGTTCCTCTTCCGTGATCAAGGGGCGGCGCGCTCACCCGGCCGTCCGGACCACGTTGCGGACCACCGTCCACACCACCGCCACCGCGAGGATCACCGCCTGCGCCCGGCGGCCGGTCCGGGGCCGCCAGCGCCGGCCGCGCAGCCCCTCCCACGTCCAGCGCCCCCACAGCGCCAGCGCGTACGGCGAGGCGAGCAGCAGGACCCTGTTGTCCAGCCAGGCCCCGGCCAGGTGACCGTGCATCAGGTCGTACACCATGCGGGTGCCGCCGCAGGCGGGGCAGAGCAGCCCGGTGACGAGGCGGAACGGGCACCGCGGCAGGAGGTGGCCGGATTCGTGCGGGTCGGTGACGTAGAGGTAGGCGGAGCCGGCCGCCCCGGCGGCGAGCACGGCGAGGGGTGCCGCCGCCGGGTGCAGCGGGGGGAACCGGCGCGCCGCGGCGGGCCCGGCCGGGTCCACCGCATCAGCCACGCAGGACCCGCCCGTTGCCGTCGGTGGTGTTGTTGCCGGTCAGCAGGACGATCCCGTCGATCAGCGCCCAGATGCCGAGCCCGCCGCAGGTGAACAGCTGGGCGAGGCCCAGGCCGACGTTGCCGATGTAGAAGCGCCCGACGCCGAAGGTGCCGAGGAAGAGCTGGAGGATACCGGCGACGATCTTGGACTTGTCGGAGTACGGGCGGCCGTAGGGGTCGTAGCCGTAGGGCGCGTTGGGGTCGCCGCTGTAGGTGCCCGGCGGGACGGCACCGGGGTAGCCGCCCTGCGGGTAGCCCTGCTGCGCGTAACCCTGCTGGGAGTAGCCCTGCTGGGAGTAGCCCTGCTGCGCGTAGTCCTGCTGCGGGTAGCCGTAGGGGCCGGCCGGGCCGCCGGCCTGCGGCCCGGAACCGGGGTACCCGTACCCGGGCGGAGGGGACTGGGGCGGCTGGGGCGGCTGGTTCGGCTGTTCGGACACGTGGGATTCTCCCGCCAGGTGATCGTAAAGACGACTTGCATGATGAAAGCAGTTCATCGTGCACGAGCGGACCGGCCGGTGAAAAGCCAGGCCGTCGTCTCCGCCCGGTCAGGCCCTCGGATACCGCGCCAGCCAGGCCGGGCTGGACGCCCCCGGGCCGTGCAGCGCGGGGCCCTGGGTCATCTCCATGGCGAAGTCGTCGGCCAGTTCCAGGATCGTCGGACGGCCCTCCAGCCCGGCCAGCCAGGCCGGCGGGAGGGCGGTCTCGCCGTGCAGGGCACCGAGCAGACCGCCGGTCAGGGCCCCGGCCGCGGCGGAGCGCCCGTCGTGGTTGACGGCCAGGCACAGCCCGTGCCGGACGTCCTCGGCGACCAGCGCGCAGTACACGGCGGCGGCCACCATCCCCTCCGCCGTCCCCTCCCCCGCCAGCCGCGCCACCCGCTCCGGTGCCGGCATCCCCTGCCGCACCGCGCCCAGCGCGTGCTGAAGGGCGTCCGAGACGGGCTGGTGCCCCGGACGGGCGGCCAGCAGCGCCAGCGCCCGCTGCACCGCCCCGTCCAGGCTGTCGCCCCGGGCCAGCGCGTGCACGACCAGCGCGTACGCGCCCGCCGCGAGGTAAGCCGCCGGATGCCCGTGCGTCTGCGCCGCGCACTCCACGGCGAGTTGCGCGACCAGCTGCGGCTCCCATCCGACGAGCAGCCCGAAGGGCGCGGACCGGACGGCGGCCTCGGGCCCGCGCTCCTTGGGGTTCTTGGGCGCGTCGAGGGTGCCCATGGTGTCGTCGCCGAGGCCGAGCAGCAGGGCGCGGGTGGGGCCGCGCCGGGCGTACAGCCACTCCTCGCGGGCGAGCCAGCCGTCCTCACCGCGCCGCTCGTCGGGCCCCCAGTCCCGCTGGGTCACCGCCCAGCGCAGATAGGCCCGGTGCAGGTCGGTCGGCGGGTGCCAGGCGCCGGTGTCGCGCCGCACCTGGGCGCGGATCAGCCCGTCCACGGAGAACAGGGTGAGCTGGGTGAGGTGGGTGACGGCACCGCGCCTGCCGTAGGCGGGAGCCAGGTCCAGCAGCCCTTCGGGGCCGTGCGCCTCCCGGATGCCGGGCAGGTCCAGCCCGTCGACCGGCGCCCCCAGCGCGTCCCCGACGGCCACGCCCAGCAGGGTCCCGCGCACCCGGCTGCGGAAGTCCTGCTGCTCGGTACGCCCCCAGACGGCACCGGCTGTCGCGCTCACCCAGTCCTCCCCGGAGGCACCGTCCGTACGTACGACGCTCAGCACTGTAATCGAAGGGGAAGGAGCGGTTCGGGTGTCGGCCGGAATGCGGGGAGTGACCGGTGCGGCCGCGAGTGGCCGACTACGCCCCCTCCGTCACAGTCCCGCCTCGGCCTCGGCCGCCGCCCGGATCGCGCGGATCCCGGCGATGGCCTCCGCCGGGTCCTGCTCCCCCGCGTCCACCGTCAGCTCCAGTTCACGCAGCCGGGCGGCTCGTTGCGGATTCCGTTCGATCGCCACGAGGACCGCCCAGGAATGCACGAAGGCCCGCAGGGGCGCGAGGCTCTGGGTCCGGTGGGCGTTGGTCGCGGCTTCGAACAGGTGCCGCGTGAGGTCCGGGAGCCGGCTCGGGGCGACGCGCTCGACCACCGCCCGCAGCGCGTCCGGGGTGAGCTCGGGCGAAGGGGCCGGCGGTTCGTCAGGCCGCCGCATCGGAGGGGCGGCAGTCGCGGCAGCGGCCGGGGCCGGGGGCGCGGAAGGCGCGGTCGCAGCCGTCGCACGTCTGGAAGGGGTCCGGGCGGGCAGGGACGGGGCCCGCAGCGGGGCGCGGCGGGACGGGGAGCGGGGGCGGCAGCAGAGCGGTGAGGCGGTGGGCGAGGAGGGCCGCCGGGTGCTTGATCGAGTCCTGGGGCAGTCCGGCCGTCAGGGCCCGCTGCACGACGGCGGGCGGTACGCCCCGGTCCAGCCAGGCCGAGACGTCCGGGGCCAGGCGGTGCACGTCGCGTTCGGTGAGGAGCAGGCGGGGGTCGAGGGCCCGCAGACCGGCGAGGAGGCCGACGGCGGCGCGGTGCGGCGCCCGGGGAACGGCGTCCGGCGCCTTCGGGGCGGGTGCCGGTGCCGGCACTGGTGCCGGTGCCGGTCCGGGGGGCGCCGCGGCCGTCCGGGGCTTGTTGTACGAGATCGTCCGGGTCACGAATCGGCCCGATTGAAGACGCTCCTTGGGGCGAGCGAGGTACCCGTGCGCTTCCAGTTCCCGCAGGGCCGCGGCGATCCGGACCTCGCCCTCGGGGAACTTCGCGGCCAGCGCCTTGATGCCGACCGGGGTCCCGGCGGGCAGCGACTGGATGTGGACCGCGAGACCGATCGCCGTCAGGGACAGCTCCGGGTGCTGGGCGAGGTGGTTGCCGACCACGACGAACCGGTCGTGGTGGGGTTCGCTGACGTGCTCGACGCCGCCTGCGGAACGGCCGGACGAAGGGCGCGCGGGCGCGCTAGGCTGCTGGTCAGTCATCGGGAAGGCCTGTCTTCCTCGGTGATCAGGCCCTCGCACTGGGATGGCAGTCCCGGCGGGGGCCGATGCATGTGTGCGGTTGTCGTGGCCGACGCTGCACCATCGACTCCCCTTGGCGCCAGCCGAGTTGGCGATGTTCACCCCTGCGGGTGATCGACGGGGGCGGTGGGGGCGGGGTGGGTTCTTTCCCCGGTTCTTTGGTCTTTGGCGTCGCGCCGGGCCGGGTCATGGGTCCGCGCGATCCGGTGCCAGCTCGGCCCACACGGTCTTGCACCCCGCCGGCGCCGCGTCCACGCCCCACCGGCCCGCGTACGCCGCCACCAGCAGCAGTCCCCGGCCCGACTCCGCGTCCGGCGCCACCGGGTCGGGGACGCGCGGGACCCGGTCGCCCCGGGCGTCGGTGACCTCGACGCGGAGGGTGCCGTCGGGGCGGAGCCCGAGACCGAGCCGGAAGTCCCGTCCCCGTACGCGCCCGTGGAGCACGGCGTTCGACGCCAGCTCGGCCACGACCTGCGCCGCCGCCTCGAACGGCTCGCCCCACTCGTCGAGCTGGCGCTCCGCCAGCAGCCGGGCCAGTCGGGCGCCCCTTCGGGTGGAGGACAGCTGGACCGCGAAGTGGCGGACGGGGGCGGTGGTGCGCGGGAGGGATTTCTGGCTCATGTCACCCAGAGTGTCCGTTCGCCCCTACTCTGAAAAGTGATGACCTCGGTACGGAGAGTGACTGTCCGGACGTGGGCCGGGGTCGTACGGCTGGTACATCGGGAGGGGACGACATGGAGGACGAGGAGGCCGCGGCCGTGCTCAGGGCGGTCGGGCGGCAGATCAAGATGTGGCGCGAGGCCGCCGGGATGAAGCAGGCGGAACTCGGCGCGGCGATCGGGTACGGCGAGGAGATGGTCTCGTCGGTGGAGCGTGCGCGCAGGATCCCGAAGCCGGACTTCCTCGACAAGGCCGACGAGGTGCTCGGGGCGGACGGGAAGCTCGCCGCGATGAAGGAGGACGTGGAGAAGGCCCGGTATCCGAAGCAGGTCCGGGACCTGGCGAAGCTGGAGGACGAAGCGGTCGAGTTGGGGGCGTACGCCAACCACAACATGCATGGCTTGCTTCAGACGGAGGCGTACGCGCGGGCCTTGTTCGTGATGCGGAGCCCATCGCTCACCGAAGACGAGATCGACCGGCAGGTCGCCGCGCGCATGGCACGCCAGCGTGTCTTCGAGCGGGTGCCTCCGCCTCTGCTCACCTTCGTCCTGGAAGAGGTGACGCTGCGGCGGCCCATCGGCGGCAGAATGGTGTGGCGACAACAGCTCGAACATCTTTTGCGCGTAAGTCAGTTGCGGAATGTCGCCATCCAGGTGATGCCTACGGGTGTGGAAGTCCACGCCGGCATGGCGGGGTCGATCCGGCTGCTGAAACTTCGCGACGGCAAGACGCTGGGGCACTCGGAAGCCCAACTGCACAGCCGGGTGATCAGCGATCCTCGGGAGGTCCAGATCCTGGAGATGCGCTATGGCATGATCCGCGCGCAGGCTCTCGCCCCCCGGGAGTCAATGGCCTTCATCGAAAAAGTGCTGGGAGAAGAGACATGACCTCCACGCTGAACTGGATCAAGAGCAGCTACAGCAGCAACGACGGTCCTGACTGCGTCGAAGTCGCCATACCCCCCGCCCACACCACCGTCCACGTCCGCGACTCCAAGACCCCGGACACCTCCCACCTGACCATCGCTCCCGCCGCCTGGACCGACTTCCTCACGTACGTCGGCAAGTGACCCCTGACCGGGAGTCGTTGGCCCCCGTCGAGAACGCACAGGGAGAAGCGACATGACCTCCGCGCTGACGTGGTTCAAGAGCAGCTACAGCGGCAACGACGAGCCCGACTGCGTCGAAGTCGCCATACCCCCCGCCCACACCACCGTCCACGTCCGCGACTCCAAGAACAGGACAGGTCCGCGCCTCGCCTTCGCCGGCGGCTCCTGGGTGGAGTTCGTCGGTTTCGCCGCCCGCCGAGGCGGGACGGGACTGCCGCCCGCCGGGTGAGGGCCTCCTCAACGGGGTTCGGAGCGGCCCTCGTTCTGGCTCAATGCCTACCCGTCGCCGAGCCCCGTGCGGAGAATGATCGGCATGACTACCACCCCCCGTACGCTTCCCCTGGCGGCGACCCTCCTGACCGCCTGCGTCGCCCTCTACATGGCCCTCGTCGCCCTCGGGAACATCACCGACTTCGGCACCAACCAGCAGTTCGTGCGCCACGTCCTGGCGATGGACACGACGTTCAAGGACGAGGACCTGATGTGGCGGGCGATCACCAGCAGACCGCTCCAGGACGCCGCCTACGTCGCGATCATCGTCTGGGAGACCGTCGCCGCGCTGGTGCTGATATACGGGACCTGGCTGTGGGCGCGGCGCGACCACGCCCGGGCCCGGCGGTTCTCCACCTACGGCCTGCTGATGGTCATGCTGCTGTTCGGGGCCGGGTTCATCGCCATCGGCGGCGAGTGGTTCGCGATGTGGCAGTCGGAGGACTGGAACGGGCTGGACGCGGCGACGCGGGTGTTCACGTTCAGCGGCATCGTGCTGCTCGTCAACCACCTGCCCTTCGGACAGGCCCGGCAGGCCGACGCTATCTGACCACCACGACCGTCGTCCCCGCCGTTCCGAACGTCCACAGTGCCGAGCCGTCCGCCGACTTCATGCGGATGCCGCCGGTGCGGGTGCCGGAGGCGGGCGGCGGGGGCGACGCGCCGTCCACGGCGGCGGAGAAGGCGATGTTGACGCCCGACTTGGCCGCGAAGTAGACGACGTGCTCGATCTGCACGCCGTCCGAGCCGGTGGTGGCCTGCGTCCGGGTGCCGACCGTGTAGGTGCCGGGGTCGGGGTCGACCGTGCCCGGCCACACCGGGAACGTGCGGCGGGGGCTGTCGCTGGCGTCGACCAGCCACACCCGCCGGTGTTCCAGGGAGTAGACGATGCGCCGCCCGGTGCCGGAGCCGTCGGGCACCGCCGCCGGGGCGGACTCCTTCGGGGCCGGCCGCGGGCTCGCGGAGGCCGTGGCGCTCGGCCGGGCCGCCGCGGCGGTGGGGTGCGGCCCCCGGTCCGCCTGCACGGCCAGGACGGTCACCGCCGCGACCGCCCCCACGGTCAGGCCGGTCACCCAGGCCGATGAGGGAATTCGGGCAGCCACGGGCACGCATCTCCTCAGCTACGGGACGCCACGGGGCCCCGGACGTCCCGGGGGCCCGATCATCGTACTGCGGGGACCCCGGGCGCCTTCCCGTCCCGTCAGTCCAGTACCGGCAGCAGCTCCGGCAGGTGCCCGTCGGAGGCCCGCGCCACCCGCTGCCGCTCCTCGGGGACCTCGCCGTAGAGGGTGGTGCGCGGCTTCGCCGGGCGGCCCGCCGCCTCCGCGACCGCGACCAGGTCCCGGACCGACTTGTACGAGCCGTACGAGGAGCCCGCCATGCGGGAGATCGTCTCCTCCATCAGCGTGCCGCCCAGGTCGTTGGCCCCGGAGCGGAGCATCTCGGCCGCGCCCTGGGTGCCGAGCTTGACCCAGCTCGTCTGGATGTTGGGGATCCACGGGTGCAGCAGCAGCCTCGCCATCGCCGTGACCGCGCGGTTGTCGCGGACCGTCGGGCCGGGGCGCGCGATGCCCGCCAGGTACACCGGCGCGTTCGTGTGGACGAACGGCAGGGTCACGAACTCCGTGAAGCCGCCCGTGCGCTGCTGGATGCCGGCCAGGGTGCGCAGGTGGCCGAGCCAGTGGCGGGGCTGGTCGACGTGGCCGTACATCATCGTCGACGACGAGCGGATGCCGAGCTCGTGGGCGGTGGTCACCACCTCGATCCAGGTCGCCGCGGGCAGCTTGCCCTTGGTGAGGATCCAGCGGACCTCGTCGTCGAGGATCTCCGCCGCCGTGCCCGGGATGGTGTCCAGGCCCGCCTCCTTGGCGGCGGTCAGCCACTCGCGGATCGACAGGCCGGTGCGGGCCGCGCCGTTGACCACCTCCATCGGGGAGAAGGCGTGCACGTGCATCCCCGGCACCCGCTCCTTCACCGCCCGCGCGATGTCGAAGTACGCGGTGCCCGGCAGGTCGGGGTGGATGCCGCCCTGCATGCAGACCTCCACGGCGCCGACGTCCCAGGCCTGCTGGGCCCGGTCGGCGACCTGCTCCAGCGACAGCGTGTAGGCGTCGGCGTCCGTGCGGCGCTGGGCGAAGGCGCAGAAGCGGCAGCCGGTGTAGCAGACGTTGGTGAAGTTGATGTTGCGGGTGACGATGTACGTCACGTCGTCGCCGACCGCCGACCTGCGCACGTCGTCCGCGATCCGGCACAGCGCGTCCAGCGCCGGGCCGTCCGCGTGCAGCAGCGCCAGCGCCTCGGCGTCGGTCAGCCTCGTCGGGTCGTCGGCGGCCGTCGCAAGGGCCTGCCGCACGTCGGTGTCGATGCGCTCCGGTGCCATGCCGGGGGCGGCGGCCTCGCGCAGGGCGTCCCAGTCGCCGTACACCTCGTCGAAGTCCTCGCGGCGGTCGGCGCTGCGGCCCTCGGTGTCGATCGAGGCGTGCAGGTCGGTGCGGCCGGAGGCGGTGAACACCTCCTCCGGCTCCTGCCACGGGCGGCCCTCGACGACGGCGTCCTCGCGCGCCAGGCCGGTGTGCGGGTCCGCCAGGGCCGCGACGTGCGGGCGCAGGCGCGGGTCCAGCCAGGGCTCGCCGCGGCGCACGAACTCCGGGTACACGCACAGCCGTTCGCGCAGCTCGAAGCCGGCGGCCGCCGACCTGCGCGCCAGTTCCTCGATCTGCGGCCAGGGACGCTCGGGGTTGACGTGGTCGATGGTCAGCGGGGAGACCCCGCCCCAGTCGTCGATGCCGGCGCCGATCAGGCGCTCGTACTCGGAGTCGACCAGGTTGGGGGGCGCCTGGAGGCAGGCCGAGGGGCCCATGACGTGCCGGGCCACGGCCACCGTGGCGACCAGTTCGTCGAGCTCGGCGTCGGGCATGCCCCGCATCGCGGTGTCCGGCTTGGCCCGGAAGTTCTGGATGATCAGTTCCTGGATGCCGTGGTGGGCGCGCGCCACCTTCCGCAGCGCGAACAGCGACTCGGCGCGCTCCTCGTAGGTCTCCCCGATCCCTATGAGGATCCCGGAGGTGAAGGGGACGGAGGAGCGGCCCGCGTCCTGAAGGACCCGCAGGCGGACGGCGGGCTCCTTGTCCGGGGAGCCGTGGTGCGGGCCACCCGGCTCGGACCACAGCCGGGTCGCCGTCGTCTCCAGCATCATGCCCATGCTGGGGGCGACCGGCTTCAGACGCTGGAAGTCGGTCCAGGTCAGGACGCCCGGGTTCAGGTGCGGCAGGAGCCCGGTCTCCTCCAGGATCCGGATGGAGACGGCCCGCACGTAGGCGATCGTGTCGTCGTAGCCGTGCGCGTCGAGCCATTCGCGGGCCTCGGGCCAGCGGTCCTCGGGCTTGTCGCCGAGGGTGATGAGGGCTTCCTTGCAGCCGAGGGCGGCGCCCTTGCGCGCGATGTCCAGGACCTCGTCGGGGGACATGAACATCCCGTGCCCGGCGCGGCGCAGCCTGCCGGGCACGGTGGCGAAGGTGCAGTAGTGGCACCTGTCCCGGCACAGCCGGGTCAGGGGGATGAAGACGCTCTTGGAGTACGTGATGACGCCGGGCCGGCCCGCCGCCTCCAGACCCGCGTCGCGCACCCGGGCGGCCGAGGCGGCCAGGTCCTCCAGGTGCTCGCCGCGGGCCTGGAGCAGGACCGCCGCCTCGGCGACGTCGAGGGAGACGCCGTCACGGGCGCGTTTGAGGGCGCGACGCAGGGAGTTCTCGGTGGGACCGGTTCCAAAGGCCGCGGGAGTCGTCATCCTTCGAGCATACGATCGCGCTGATCAACGCGGCGGTGTCAGCCCAGGAGGGCGCCGTAGCCGTCCAGCGCCCGCAGCACCTCCGCCTCCCCCGCCGGCGGCAGCTGCGCCACCACCTCCCGGATGCCGAGGTCGGCGTAGTGGGCGAGCTTGCCCGGGGTGGGGCGGACGGCGTAGGGGACGACCTGGAGGTCGTCCGGGTCGCGGCCCGCCTCGGCCCAGGCGGCGCGCAGCGCCGGCAGGGACTCGGACAGGCCGCGCCCGCCGATGGGCAGCCAGCCGTCGGCGTACTCGCAGATGTGCGCGAACAGCTTCGGCCCGGCCGCCCCGCCGACCAGCGTGCGCGGGCCGACGACCGGGCCGCGCGGCTTGCGCACCGGCTTGGGGTGGGCGTGGCTGGCCCGCACGCTGCCGAACTCCCCCCGGTAGGCGGTGGGCTCCTGCGCCCACAGCGCCCGCATCAGCGCCATCCGGTCCCGGACGAGCGCGCGCCGGGTGTCCCACCGGACACCGTGGTCGGCGGCCTCCTCGACGTTCCACCCGAAGCCGACGCCGAGTGTGAAGCGCCCGCCGGAGAGGTGGTCCAGGGTCGCGGCCTGCTTGGCGAGGTCGATCGGGTCGTGCTGGGCGACCAGCGTGATGCCGGTGCCCAGGCCGAGGCGTTCGGTGACCGCCGCCGCCTGGCCGAGCGCGACGAAGGGGTCGAGGGTGCGGCCGTACTCGGGCGGCAGCTCGCCGCCCGCCGGGTACGGGGTGGTCCGCTCGACGGGGATGTGCGTGTGTTCGGGCAGGTACAGCCCGGCGAAGCCCCGCTGCTCCAGCTCCCGGGCGAGCCGGGTCGGGGTGATCGTCTCGTCGGTGAGGAAGATCGTGACGGCGATGTCCATGCCCCCCTCTCTACCCGGCCCGGCTCCCCCTGTCCATACCGACCGGTCGGGATCGGATGTCGTCCTTCTCCCGGAAAACTGCCGACTCCCTTGCCGTACACGGCGGTTCACTGCTCAATACGAGGGTTGCGCGCATCACCCCGCATCACCCCGCACCCCCCGCACCGCTCACACCGCACCACCCCGCACCACCACGCCACGCCACCCACGACACCCGGGAGCAGCAGCATGTGCGAGGACCACCACGGCGGCGGCCACGGCGCGGTCGGCAGACGCGCCCTGTTCGTGACGGGCGCCGCCGCCGCGCTTACGTTGGGAGGCGTGAGCTTCGCTTCCGCGGCCGGCCGCGGCCAGGAGACCAGGACCGTGCGCGGCACCCTGCCGCCCGGCTCCCCCGACTTCGTGTACGTCCCCGTCGAAGTCCCCGGCGGCGTACGGGAGATCAGGGTCTCCTACACCTACGACCGCCCCTCCGTGCCCGCCGGGACCGCGGGCAACGCCCTCGACATCGGCATCTTCGACGAGCGCGGCACCGAGCTGGGCGGCCGGGGCTTCCGGGGCTGGTCGGGCGGGGCGCGCACGGAGTTCTTCCTGCGCGCGGACGACGCCACGCCGGGCTACCTCCCGGGCCCGGTGCGCGAGGGCACCTGGCACATCGCGCTCGGGCCGTACACGGTCGCCCCGCAGGGCCTGGCCTACGAGATCACGGTCACGCTGACGTACGGGGAGCCGGGCGAGGCCGCCGAGCCGGTGTACCCGCCGGAGCGGGCGAGGGGCCGGGGCCGCGCCTGGTACCGGGGCGACTGCCACCTGCACTCCTGGTACTCCGACGGCCGCCGCACCCCCGCCGAGATCGGGGCGCTGGCGCGGGCGGCGGGCCTGGACTTCATCAACACCTCGGAGCACAACACCCACGCCTCGCACGCCCACTGGGCGGACGTGGCCGGCGAGGACCTGCTGGTCCTGCTGGGCGAGGAGGTCACCACCCGCAACGGCCACGTGGTGGCCCTCGGCACCGACCCGGGCACGTTCGTCGACTGGCGCTACCGGGCCCGCGACAACCGCTTCGGCCGGTTCGCCCGGCGGATCCGGCGCGCCGGAGGGCTCGTCGTCCCCGCCCACCCGCACGCCACCTGCATCGGCTGCGCCTGGAAGTTCGGGTTCGGGGAGGCGGACGCGGTGGAGGTGTGGAACGGCCCCTACACGCCCGACGACGAGGTCGCGCTCGCCGACTGGGACGGCATGCTGGTCGCGTCGGTGCGCGAGGGCCGGGACTGGATCCCGGCGATGGGCAGCAGCGACGCCCACCGCGACCCGGACGCCGTCGGGCACCCCCAGACGGTGGTGCTGGCCGACGACCTGACCCGGGAGGCGATCCAGGAGGGCATCCGGGCCGGGCGTTCGTACGTGGCCGAGTCCTCCAGGGTCGCGCTGTCGTTCCGGGCCACCGGCGGGCGCGGTGCCCACGCGGGCATCGGGGAGCGGCTGGCGGTGGACCGGGACGCGCCCGTCACCGTCCGCCTGGAGGTCACCGGCGCCCCGCGCTGCACGGTCCGCTTCGTCACCGACCAGGGCGTGCTGCACACCGGCGCGCCCCTGCCGGTGTCCGGCGCGGGCGTGGTCGAGTGGCGCACGACGCCGTCCCACGCGGCCTACGTACGGGCCGAGCTGCGGCACGAGACGGCCGCCGGGCCGCTGCCGGGGGCGCTGGCGGCGTTCACCAATCCGGTCTTCCTGGGGCGCGGGTGAGTCCTCCCGGGAGGCGGGGGCGGAGGGGTCAGTCCGCCGGGCCCGCCAGGTCGGCCACGACCGCCGTGTGGTCCGACGGCCACACCCCGTCCACCGGGCCGTCCCCCGCCCGCCGCGCGGACCTGACGCGCCCGAGCCCGCCGGGGCCGGGCGGGCCGACGTGGACGTAGTCGATGCGCACGCTCGGGTTGCGGCCCGCCGTCACGTACGGGTTGGCCGCGTCCCAGGTGGCGGAGGGGGCCGCCGGGTCCGCGTACTCCCAGGCGTCGACCAGCACCTGCCCGGGGACGGCGGGCGCGGTCCGGCGGCCGCCGAGCAGCCGTATCTCGTCGGAGCCGGGCCAGGCGTTGAAGTCGCCGGTGACCACGGGCGGGAAGTCGGTCCCGCCCCGGTGCCCGGCGACGAACCCCGCGAGGGCGGCGACCTGCCCGCAGCGCACCGCGGAGGCGTGCGGGGCGGAGGTCAGGTGCGTGGTGAAGAAGGGCACCTCGTGACGGGGGCCGGCCAGTCGCGCGTACAGGGCGAGCCGCCCGTCGTCGAGGTCCTCGGGGGCGGGCAGCGGCAGGACGTCCCGGTCCACCACCGGCCATCTGCTGAGCACCGCGTTGCCGATGTCGACCGCCGGGTCGCCTATGCGGCGCCGCCAGCGCTCGGGGGCGTGCGAGGGGGCCCAGTCCCAGTACAGGCCGAGTTCCCCGGCCAGCCACTCGGCGAGGTTCTCGCCGTCGGCGGCCCACACCTCCTGCAGGCCGACGACGTCGGGGCGCAGCTCGCGCAGGGCGGCCAGGATCGCCTTCTGCCGTGCCTCCCAGGGGCCGAAGCGCCACCACAGGTTCCAGGTCACCACACGCATCGCAGCCACCCGCTCTCGTCACGCCGCGTGGTGACCATTGAAGCAGGGGCCGTCGCGGACGCGGCGGGGGCCGCCGCGCCGGCCCCGGGCCGCCGTCGTGCGCAATTGTGCGGGGCCGGTGTGGACCTTGTGCCCTCCCCGTGCGCCGGGCTGTGATCGGCGTCTCGCACGGCTGACGCACATGCCGTGAACAAGGCAAACTGGCGTGGTTGCTCAGGAGGCCTAGGGGGACTGCATGGACGGTGTACCGCGGCGCGTACCGGGGCGGCGGCGTCCCGGCGCACCGGCTCCGGCCGAGCCGCCGGCGCTGCGCTTCGGTGTGCTCGGACCGGTGCGCGCCTGGCGCGACGAGGAGCCACTGCCCACCGGCTCCCCCCAGCAGCGCGCCCTGCTGGCGGCCCTGCTGCTGCGCGAGGGCCGCACCGCCACGGCGGCGGAGCTGATCGACGCCCTGTGGGGCGAGGAACCGCCCTCGCAAGCCCTGGCGGCACTGCGGACGTACGCGTCCCGGCTGCGCAAGGTGCTGGACGCGGGCGTCCTGGTCAGCGAGTCGGGCGGCTACGCGCTGCGGGGCCTGGGCGAGGGCGCCCTGGACCTGACGGTCGCCCAGGACCTGGCGGCCGAGGCGGACAAGGCCCGGTCGGCCGGGGACCTGTGCCACGCCCGCGAGGTGCTCGGGCGCGCCCTGGCCCTGTGGGACGGGGAGGCGCTGGCGGGCGTGCCGGGCCCGTACGCGGAGGCGCAGCGCGTGCGCCTGGAGGAGTGGCGGCTGCAGCTGCTGGAGTCCCGCCTCGACATGGACCTGGAGCAGGGCTGCCACGCGGAGGCCGTCTCCGAACTGACCGCGCTCACGGCGGCGCACCCGCTGCGCGAACGGCTGCGCGAACTGCTGATGCTGGCCCTGTACCGCAGCGGCCGCCAGGCGGAGGCCCTCGCGGTGTACGCGGACACGCGGCGGCTGCTGGCGGAGGAGCTGGGCGTGGACCCCCGCCCGGACCTGCGGGAACTCCAGCAGCGCATCCTGCGGGCGGACCCGGCCCTGGCCGAGCCGTCGTCCCCGGCGCCGGAACCCGCCGCGGTCCCGGTGCGCCCGGCGCAACTGCCCGCGACCGTACCGGACTTCACCGGCCGGGCCTGCTTCGTACGGGAGCTGAGCGAGATCCTGGCGTCGGGGGCCGAGGGCCGGGTGATGGCCGTGTCGGCACTGGCCGGCATCGGCGGCGTCGGCAAGACGACCCTGGCGGTGCACGTCGCCCACCAGGCCCGTCCGGCCTTCCCGGACGGGCAGTTGTACGTGGACCTGCAGGGCGCGGGCCCCCGGGCGGCGGAGCCCGAGACGGTCCTGGGCGCCTTCCTGCGGGCCCTGGGCACGGCGGACTCGGCGATCCCCGACTCCCTGGAGGAGCGGGCGGCGCTGTACCGGTCGGTCCTGGACGGCCGCAGGGTGCTGGTCCTGCTGGACAACGCCCGCGACGCGGCCCAGGTACGGCCGTTGCTGCCCGGCGCGGACGGCTGCGCGGCGCTGGTCACCTCCCGGGTGCGCATGGTGGACCTGGCGGGCGCCCACCTCGTCGACCTGGACGTGATGGCGCCGGACGAGGCGCTGGCGCTGTTCACCAGGATCGTCGGCGAGGAGCGGGTGGGCTCGGAACGGGACGCGGCGCTCGACGTGGTCGCGGCCTGCGGCTTCCTGCCGCTGGCGATCCGCATCGCCGCCTCCCGCCTGGCGGCGCGCCGCACCTGGACCGTCTCGGTCCTGGCGGCGAAACTGGCCGACGAGCGCCGCCGGCTGGACGAGCTGCAGGCCGGCGACCTGGCGGTCAAGGCCACCTTCGAACTGGGCTACGGCCAGCTCGAACCGGCCCAGGCGCGCGCCTTCCGGCTGCTGGGCCTGGCGGACGGCCCCGACATCTCCCTGTCCGCCGCGGCGGCGGTCCTGGACCTGCCGGCGGAGGAGACGGAGGACCTGCTGGAGTCCCTGGTGGACACCTCCCTGCTGGAGTCGGCGGCGCCCGGCCGCTACCGCTTCCACGACCTGGTCCGGCTCTACGCGCGCGCGTGCGCGGAACGGGACGAACCGCCCTGCGGCGAGCGGGAGCCGGCGCTGTCGCGGCTGCTGGACTTCTACCTGGCGACGGCGGCGCGGGTCTACGCGATCGAGCGGCCCGGGGACCGGCTGGTGGACCACCTCGCCGCCACCACCCACGAGGGGCTGTCCTTCACCTCCCGCGAAGCGGCCCTGGACTGGCTGTTCACGGAGGCGGAGTGCCTGCTGGCCTGCGTGCAGCAGTCGTTGCGCGCGCCGACGCTGCGCCGCGCCGCCGGTCTGCTGCTGTCGGCGAAGGACCTGTCCGAGTCCGGAGCGGGCGCCCTCGCCTACGAGCGGGCCGCCGCGGCCCTGTGCGCGGCGGCCCACGAGCTCGGTGACGCGCGCGTCGAGGCGCAGGCGCGCACCGCCCTGGCCCAGGTCCTGGTGAACGCGGGACGGTTCGAGGAGGCGGACTTCGAGGCCGGCAAGGCGATGGCCCTCGCCACCCCGCAGGACCCGTGGACCAACTGCAACGCGCCCCTCGAACGCGGGGTGATCGCCTTCTACCGCAACCGGCTCCGGGAGGCGGAGACCCACCTGAGCGTCGCCCTGGACAACTTCCGCGCGGACGCGAACGCCCCCGGCGAGGCCAGCGCCCTGTGCAACCTCTCGCGGGTCCACCTCGCCCTGGGCAAGACGGACACGGCCATCTTGCTCGTGGCACAGGGCATCGCCATCTACGACGGCCTCGGCTCGGCCCTGCGGCTGGCCAACGGCCGGTACGCCCTCGGGCTCGCCCTCACCGCCGCCGGGCGCTACGGCGAAGCGTTGGAGCAGCTCACCGCGGCCCTCGCCGTCTTCAGGGAGAACCGCCAGCCCCTGTGGGAGGGGGTCACGCACTTCCGCATCGCCGAGGTCCACCTCGCGGCCGGCCGCGCCCCCCTGGCCGCCGCCCACGCCGAACAGGCCATCGCGCTGCGGGGCATCGGCGGCGAGTGGCGGCGCGGCACGATCCTGACCGTGCTGGGCAAGGCGCTGCTCGGGCTCGGCCAGCCCGACCGCGCGCACGCCTGCTGGCGCGAGGCCCTGGCCATCTACGAGACGCTGGGGTCCGCCGAGGCGGCCGAGGTCCGCGCACTGCTCCATCCCGTACCCGTCTGACCTGCGGCGTCGCGCCGTTCATCGTTCGTTTATCGCCGCGGGCCATTCTCTTGTCCACCAACCCGTCGCGTCGGGGGGCAGACGGCTTGGGCGAGGGGCCGTACGGATACGGTGTACGGCCCCAGGACGCCCGTCCGGCAGCCGACGGGGGAGCTGCCGGACGGGCGTCCCGTGAACGGACGTACGCCACACAGGGAGAGTCAGGACATGAGCGACGAGACCAAGCCCCAGGACACGCACATCTCCGGAGGCGAGGACGGGGACACCACGCCTCAGGACACGCACATCTCCAGCAAGGAGAAGGCGGGTGACGTCAAGCCTCTCGACACCCACATCTCCAGCGAGAAGGCCTGACGCCCGTCGGGTCCACGGGGGAACGCACGTCGGCCGCGGTGGCGCGGAGGGGGAGCCACCGCGGCCGACGTGTGTTCCCCCTCTTTTTTCTTTCGCCGCTGCCCTCCGGGGTGTTCCTCCGGCGTCCGCGGCGCGGGGAGAGCGGGCCGCTCCCCCGCGCGCGACGGCCGCCCCGGACCGCCGCGGGCCGCCGCGGGCCGGCGGCCTCAGGCCGTGCGCGCCGTGCCCGTGCCCAGCTCCGCGTCCAGGGCGTACACGCAGCGGTCCTTGCTGCAGGCGTACACGACCCCGTCCCGGACGACCGGGGAGCCGGTGATCTCGCCGCCCGTGGCCAGCTTCCAGCGCAGCCGGCCGTCGTCGGCCTTCAGGGTGTAGAGGAGGTGGTCCGTGGAGCCGAAGTGGATACGGCCCTCCGCCACCGCCGGGGCTCCCACGATGTCGCCGCCCGCCTGGAAGCGCCACTTGGGGGTGCCGGTGACGGCGTCGAGCGTGTACAGGCCCTTGCCGCTGCCGACGTGGACGTGGCCCGCGGCCACCAGGACGGGCTCGACCGAGGCCCGGGCCTCCGTCGCGATGCGCCAGCGGTCGCGGCCGTCGGCGGCGTCGAGGGCGTACACCGTGCCGAGGTAGTCGGCGAGGTAGACGCCGCCGCCGGTCACGGCCGGGCCCGGCACGAAGGCGGGCGGGGACAGGAAGACCGCCGGGGCCTCGAAGTGCCACTTCACGTGCCCGCCCGCCACGTCCAGGGCGAGGACGCGGGTGCCGGCGGAGACGTACACGTAGCCGTCCGGGGCCTGGACGAGCCGGACCGGTACGCCGCCGCAGGAGGCCGCGTCGCCGATCGGGTACGACCAGCGCTCGTCGCCCGTGCGGGCGTCCAGGGCCCTGAGCCGGGCGTCCTGCCAGACGTACACCGTGCCGTCGTGGAGGGCCGGGCCCGCCTCCGGGGACTCGAAGTCGCTCTGGCAGCCGGTGACCTCCCACAGTTTCCGGCCGTTCGCGGCCTCCCAGCCCTGCACGCCGCCGCCGCGGGTGCCGGTGACGACCGTGCCGCGGTCGGCCTTGAGCGAGTACACCCAGGCGTCCGTCTGCAGGCGCCACAGGTCGGTGCCCTCGCGGGCGTCCAGGGCGAAGAGGGTGGGCCCGTCGGAGGCGTGGACGCGGCCGTCGGCGACCGCCATCGACCAGGCGACGTCCCGGGTCTTGAAGCGGCGTCGGCCGGTGGCGACGTCCAGGGCGTGCACCTCGAAGGAGGTGACGTACACCAGGTCGCCGGCGACGGAGGGGGTGCCCCAGAGGTCGTTGGACATGCGGAAGCGCCAGGGCCGCCAGCCGCTCGCCTGCTCGGGCGGCGCGGGCGGGGCCGGGGGCGCGGGGACGGCGGGGTCGGCGCCGTTGACGCCGGGGCGCGGCTTGGACCAGGAGGCGGCCAGGGCGGCCTCCGGCGGGGGCGCCTGGACGGCGGCGGCGCGGACCCGGGCGACGCGCGGCCCGGGGCCGATGGGCACCGGGGCGCCGGCCAGCCGCACGGGGCCGGTGTCGGGCGCGCCGGCCGGCACGGACACCGGAGCGGGCACCGGAGCGGGTCCCGGCGGCGGGGCCGGGACGACCGGGTCGTGCGGGGGCGGCGGCGGGACGGCCGGGGCGGCGGGCCGGGCGGCGGGCGTCTGCTTGACCGGCGGGCGTCCGTTGCGACGCGCCTCGATCAGGCCGACCGCCCGCTCGGGCAGCCACGCGGACGCCGTGCCGCTGTCGTCGGAGCCGGAGCCGAACAGGTGCGGGGCGAGCTGGGCCTGGAGGTCGGCGGGGGTGGGCCGGGCCGCGGGGTCCATCTGCATGCAGGACTCGATCAGCGGGCGCAGCTCGTCCGGGAGGCCGTCGAGGTCCGGGCCCTCGCGCAGCAGCATGAAGACCGTCTCGACGGGGTTGGCGCCGTGGAAGGGGGCGTGTCCGGTGGCCGCGAAGACGAGGGTGGAGCCCAGCGAGAACACGTCGCTGGCGCCGGTGACGCTGCGCGAGTCCTTGGCCTGCTCGGGCGACATGTAGGCGGGCGTGCCGACGGCGACGTTCGTCATCGTCAGACGCGTGTTGGAGACGCCGGAGGCGATGCCGAAGTCGATCACCCGGGGGCCGTCCTCGACGACGAGGACGTTGGAGGGCTTCAGGTCGCGGTGGACCAGCCCGGCGCCGTGGATCGACTGGAGGGCCTCGGCGACGCCCGCCGCCAGCCAGCGCACCGCCTGGGCCGGCAGCGGCCCGCACTCGTTCACTATCTCCTCGAGGGAGGGCGCGGGGACGTACGCGGTGGCCAGCCACGGCACGGCGGCGCGCGGGTCGGCGTCGACGACGGCCGCCGTGTAGAAGCCGGAGACCGCCCGGGCCGCCTCCACCTCGCGGGTGAAGCGGACCCGGAAGAGCTGGTCCTCGGCCAGCTCGGTGCGGACCGTCTTGATCGCCACGCGCCGGCCGGACGCCGAGCGCGCGAGATAGACCAGCCCCATGCCGCCGGCACCCAGCCGTCCCAGCACCTCGAACGGCCCGATCCGCCGCGGATCGTGCTGCGTCAGCTGATCCACCACTTGCCTGCCACCTCCCCGTACGAGCCGCGCCGGTCACATCTGTACGCGACCCCGTGCAGCGTCTCACCACCGCACCGCCATGGCGGCACGCACCCCGATTCTTCCTGTCCGGAGCGCTGGTTGCGAACCCGGTGAGAAAAAGGGTGTCCAGCACCATATACGGAGGAAAAAGGGCCGAGAAGCGGCAGCTCAGCGGCGCAGCAGGGCGAACGACGCCCCCTGGTCGTCGGTGACGACGGCGACCGTGCCGTAACTCGTCCCGAAGGGCGGCGCCTGGACGCGCCCGCCGAGCCGGGTCACCTCCTCCAGCGCGGCCGGGACGTCCCGCACGGCGAAGTGGACGAGGAAGTGGGGCGGCATCTCGGGCGGGAAGACGTCGGAGACCGGGGCGCGGCCGAAGTCGGGCCCGGCGCCCGCCCCGGACAGGGCGTCGCGGAAGAGGCCGCCGTAGAAGTCGTCGGCCGCCCCGGTGTCGCGGGTGTACAGCTCGGCCCAGGCGAAGGTGCCCGGCTCGCGGCGCCTGCCGAAGCCGGGGTGGCCGCCCGGCTGCCAGAGCGCGAAGACGGCGCCCTGGGGGTCGGCGACCAGGGCGGTGACGCCCAGTCCGTCGACCGGCAGGGGCGCGGAGACGACCTGCCCGCCGGCCGCGCGGACGCGGCCGGCCAGCGCCGCGGCGTCCGGGGTCGCGAAGTACACCGTCCAGGTGGTGGGCAGCCGGCCGTCCGTCTTGGGTACGAGCGCGGCGACGGGCTCGCCGTCCTTCAGCGCCCAGACGGCGAAGCCGGTCCGCGCCTCGAAGGTCCACCCGAAGAGCGCGCCGTAGAACCGCTTGCCCGCCTCGACGTCGGGCAGCTGCGCGTCCAGCCAGCAGGGGACGCCCTCTCCGTACATCGATGCGCTGTTTTCGGCCATGCCGTCAAAGTAACCGCGCCGCGCGCAGCCCGCAGACCAGGCACATCAGCCTCCGCATCCCCACGCACCCCATTTGCAGGCGGCCGAATCGCGTCCCCATCACGCGTCGGTAAGCTGACTGCATGACAGGACAAGTGCGTACCGTCGACGGCCGGGTGGCCGGCCGGCGCGGGCAGGCGACCCGGCAGAAGCTGCTGGACTGCCTCAGCGAGATGCTCAGTTCCTCTCCGTACCGGGACGTCAAGGTCATCGACGTCGCCCGGAAGGCAGGCACCTCGCCCGCGACCTTCTACCAGTACTTCCCGGACGTCGAGGGCGCCGTCCTGGAGATAGCCGAGCAGACGGCCGCCGAGAGCGCCGGGCTGACGCAGCTGCTGCAGGGACGGTCATGGACCGGCAGGGCGGGCTGGCAGACCGCGCAGGAACTCGTGGACGGCTTCCTGGAGTTCTGGCGCGCCAACGAGGCGATCCTGCGCGTGGTCGACCTCGGTGCCGCCGAGGGCGACAAGCGCTTCTACAAGCTCCGCATGAAGATCCTCAACTCGGTGAACGGCTCCCTCGCGGACACCGTGACCGAGCTGCGCTCCAAGGGCAAGGTCGACAAGGACGTGAACCCGGCGGCGGTGGCCGGTTCGGTCGTGACGATGCTCGCGGCCGCGGCCTCGCACCAGAAGGGCTTCTCCACCTGGGGCGTCAAGCAGGCCGAACTCAAGCCGAACCTCGCACTGTTGGTGCATCTGGGCATCACCGGGAAGAAGCCGACCCGGTAGCCCGGTCCGGCGCGTCCCGCGCTCAAGTCCTGTCTGGCAGGCGGTGGTCCACCCGGGTGGACCGCCGCCTGTCGCGTTTCCCCGGCGCCCGCTAGGCGGGCAGCGGGCGGTCCTTGACCACGTGCTTCATCACCAGCGTGGACGTCAGCCGCTGCACCCCCGGCAGGGTGGCGAGCCGTTCGTCGTAGAGCCGCTGGTAGGCCGCGAGGTCGGCGGCCACCACCCGGAGCAGGTAGTCCGGCTCCCCGAACAGCCGCTGCGCCTCCACCACCTCCGCGACCTCGCCCACCGCCCGCTCGAACCCGACGACCGTGTCCCGGTCCTCCTGCCGCATGGAGACGAAGACCAGCGCCTCGAAGGCCAGCCCGACGGCGGACGGGTCCACCACCGCCCGGTAGCCGCTGATCGCCCCCGACCGCTCCAGCTCGCGCAGCCGCCGGTGGCAGGGCGAGACGCTCAGCCGCACCCGCGCGGCCAGCTCGGTCACGGTCAGTCGCCCGTCCTGCTGGAGCTCCGCAAGAATCTTCCGGTCCACGTCGTCTATGGGGAAGATTCTGCCCCGGTGTGCGAGAAAGCGGAGAAACTTCGGGAACACTTTCGGGCCGGATCCGCCTAATGTCCCCGCCATGGACTCCGCAACACTCCTCTCCTTCCTCGCCGTGGACCTGCTGCTGGTGTGCGTACCGGGTGCGGACTGGGCGTACACGATCTCGGCCGGGCTGCGCGGCCGGTCGGTCCTCCCGGCGGTCGGAGGCCTGGTGACCGGATACGCCCTGCACACGGTGCTGGCGGCGGCCGGGCTGGCGGTGCTGGTGGCCGGGTCGCCCGTGCTGCTCACCGTGCTGACGGTGGCGGGGGCGGCGTACCTGGTGCGGCTCGGCTGGGGCGTGCTGCGCCGGCCGGGCACCCCGGGCGCGGACGGGGCGGCCGTCGCGGCGAGCGGCGCCCGCGCCTTCCTGCGCGGGGCCGCGATCAGCGGCCTGAACCCCAAGGGGCTGCTGCTCTACCTCTCCGTCCTGCCGCAGTTCCTGGTGACCGGCGGCACCGCGCACCTGCCCGTGCCGGCGCAGACCGGCGTGCTGGGACTGCTGCACATGGGGTGCTGCGCCGCCGTCTACCTCACGGTCGGCGGCGCGGCGCGCGCCGTCCTCGGGGCGCGTCCGGCCGCGGCCCGGGCGGTGGTGCGCACCTCGGGCGCGGCGATGCTCGGCATCGGGGCCCTGCTCCTCGTCCAGCGCCTGGCGACCCTGTAGGGGCCCGCCCGCGGACGAGCCCGGACGCCCGGGCCGCCCGGACCGGCGGAGGGGGAACATCCACACCCGTCAGGGGTGTTGGCACAGGGAGGAAGGCCGACGAAGCCCGAGCCCGGAGGACAGCGACATGGCCCTGAGCCGCGAAGAGCGCGAGAAGTTCCTGGCCGAACCCCACATCGCCGCGCTGGCGGTGGACGCGGGCCCGGGCCGGGCCCCGCTCACCGTGCCGATCTGGTACCAGTACGAGCCCGGCGGCGACGCCTGGATCATGACCGGGCGGGACTCCCGCAAGTACCGGCTGATCCAGGCGGCGGGCCGGTTCTCCCTGATGGCCGACCGGCAGGAGCCCACCATCCGGTACGTGTCGGTGGAGGGGCCGGTCGTCGGGACGGCCCCCGCCACCGCCGAGCAGCTCCGGGAGATCTCGGCCCGCTACCTGCCCGCCGAGGTGGTCGACTCCTACGTGGAGTACTCCCTGGAGAACCACGGCGAGCAGGTGGTCGTCCGCATGCGGCCCGAGCGCTGGGTCTCCTCCGACCTCGGCGCGGTCTCCGACTACGGCCCCGAGGGAGCCGGGCCCGCGTGACAATCGTGGAGTGAAAACGGATCTTCATCAGCTGCTGCGGTCCCTGCGGGTGTGGGACCCGGAGGTCACCGAGCTGCCGCCCTTCGACCCGGCCGCCGCGCCCGCCGACCCGCTGCCCCTGTTCGCGCGGTGGTTCGCGGAGGCGGTGGCGGCCGGGCAGCCCGAGCCGCACACCATGTCGCTGGCGACCTCCGACGACGAGGGCCTGCCCGACGTGAGGATCGTGGTGCTGCACGGCGCGGACGCGCACGGCTGGTCCTTCGCGAGCCACACCGGCAGCCGCAAGGGCCGCCACCTCGCCGCCCGCCCGTACGCCGCGCTCTGCTTCTACTGGCCCGTCCTGGGCCGCCAGGTGCGCCTGCGCGGCCCGGTCGCCGTCGCCCCGGCCGAGGAGGCGCAGGCCGATCTGCACGCCCGCTCCACCGGCGCCCTGGCCGCCGCGCTGACCGGACGCCAGAGCGAGGTCCTGGCGTCGGTGGACGAGCTGGCGCGGGCCTCCGAGGCGGCCTGGGAACGGGCCCGCCGCGAGCCCGAGACCCCCGCCCCGTCCTGGACCCTCTACCGGCTCCGGCCGCAGGAGGCGGAGTTCTTCCAGGGCGACGCGGACCGGCGGCACCTGCGGCTGCGCTACCGGCGCGAGGAGGAGGGCTGGGCCCGGGACCTGCTGTGGCCGTGAGCGGTCCCCCGGGACGTCACGCGCCGCTGTCCTCGGCGAGGGTGTGGGCCACCAGCGCGTTGGCGTGGCCGTGGCCGAGGCCGTGCTCGGTCTTGAGCCAGGTCACGAGCTCCATGTGCTTCGTCAGGGGCGAGGAGCGGATGAGGTCCTTCCACTCCGCGACCGGGCGGCCGTACTTCTTCTCGATGGAGGGGAAGTAGGAGGCGGGGCCCTTCACGGGTGCGGTCATGGCGGGGTTCCTTTCTGCGGTGTCACCCGTACGACCGGAGGAGCGGCGCGGACCGATCGATCCTGTGGGGTGATCCGCGTCACACCCTCCGGACGGCCGCACCGCCCCGCGCAGGGTGCCCCCGCAGGCGAATCCGCGGCGCCCGGCGACCCGGCCGGACCCCACCTCTCCTCCCCCGCTCGTGACCGATCCGCCCACAGCCGTGATCAATCCGCAACCGATTCCGGTCTTGACCGAGACCCATCAAGCGGGTGCGTGGCTACGCTCGCGCCCATGGCCGACTCCACAGCGTCCGCACCACCGGCGGTGCCGCATCCCGCCGACCGCCCCGTCTACGTCGTCGGCGGCGGCCCCGGCGGGCTCTCCGTCGCGTACGCACTGCGCGCCCGGGGCATCCGGGCCGTCGTCCTGGAGAAGTCCGACCGCGTCGGGGCGTCCTGGCGGCGCCACTACGACCGGCTGCGCCTGCACACCACCCGGCGCCTGTCGAGCCTGCCCGGGCTGCCCATGCCCCGCCGGTTCGGACGGTGGGTGTCCCGGGACGACGTGGTGCGCTACCTGGAGAAGTACGCCGAGCACCACCGGCTGGAGATCGTCACCGGCGTGGAGGTCTCCCGCGTCGAGCGCACGCCCGACGGCACCGGCTGGCTGCTGCGCGCCACCGGGGGCCGGGAGCTGACCGGCGCCGCGGTCGTCGTCGCCACCGGCCACAACCACACCCCGCGCGTCCCGGACTGGCCCGGCCGCGCCACCTACCGCGGCGAGTTCCTGCACGCCTGCGCCTACCACAACGCCGAGCCCTTCGCCGGCCGTGACGTCCTCGTCGTGGGCGCCGGCAACACCGGCGCCGAGATCGCCGTCGACCTGGCGGAGGGCGGCGCCCGCCGGGTGCGGCTGTCGGTGCGCACCGCCCCGCACATCGTGCGCCGCTCCACCGCGGGCTGGGCCGCCCAGTACTCGGGCGTGCTGGTACGGCACCTGCCGGCCCGGCTCGTCGACCGGCTGGCCCGGCCGCTGGCCCGGCTCAGCGTGCCGGACCTGTCGGCCCACGGCCTGCCCCGCCCCGGCACCGGCCTGCTCAGCCGGGCCGCCCAAGGTGCCGTCCCGGTCCAGGACGTCGGCCTGATCGACGCGGTGCGCAGGGGCAGGGTCGAGGTCGTGGCCGCCGTGGAGGGCTTCGAGGACGGCAAGGTCGCCCTCGCCGACGGCAGCCGCGTCGAACCGGACGCCGTCGTCGCCGCCACCGGTTACGTCCGCACCCTGGAAGGGCTCGTCGGGCACCTCGGCGTGCTCGACGAGCGCGGCAGACCGGTGGTGCGCGGCGCCCGCACCCCGCGGGACGCGCCCGGCCTGTACTTCACCGGCTTCACCAACCCCATCAGCGGCATGCTCCGCGAACTGGCCGTCGACGCACGGAAGATCGCGAAGGCCATCGCCCGGGACGACACGGGGGCGGTGTCCCGGCTGCCGCGGTGAGCGCCCGCGCGGGCCCGGCCGCCCCCGCGCGAGCGGGGCCGCCCCCGCGGCGCCCGCGGGACGCCGGAAGCGGACGCGTTCAGGACGCGTTCAGGACACGGCCGGCGACAGCGGCCCCGACGGCCGGCGCCGGATCACCAGCGCCATGAGCGCGGCCGCCGCGCACAGGGCCCCGGAGGCGTACCAGACGACGTCGTACGAGCCGAAGGCGTCGCGGGCGACGCCGCCGAGGAAGGCGACGAGGGCGGCGCCGACCTGGTGGGAGGCCAGCACCCAGCCGAAGACGATCGCGCTGTCCTCGCCGTACTGCTCCCGGCACAGGGCCAGGGTGGGCGGCACGGTGGCGACCCAGTCCAGGCCGTAGAAGACGATGAAGAACACCATCGGCAGGTGGACGCCGAGCGGCAGCAGCATCGGCAGGAAGAGCAGCGAGACGCCGCGCAGCGCGTAGTAGACCGCGAGCAGGCGGCGCGGTTCGAAGCGGTCGGTGAACCAGCCGGAGGCGATGGTGCCGACCACGTCGAACACGCCGATGACGGCGAGCAGGGAGGCGGCGGCGGTCAGGGGGATGTCGTGGTCGTGGGCGGCGGGCACGAAGTGGGTCTGGATCAGGCCGTTGGTCGAGGCGCCGCAGATCGCGAAGGTGCCGGCCAGCAGCCAGAACGGGCCGGTGCGCACGGCCGAGAACAGCACGCCCACCGCGCGGCGCGCGGCGCCCGGCACCGGCGCGGGCTTCGGCACGAACTCCCGCGCGCCGTAGGGCTTCTGACCCAGGTCCGCGGGGTGGTCGTGGAGCAGGAGCCAGACGAACGGCACGACCGCGAGGGCGGCGAGGGCGACCGTGACGGCGGCCGGGCGCCAGTCGTGCCTCTCGACGATCCAGGACAGCAGGGGGAGGAAGACCAGCTGCCCGGAGGCCGAGGCGGCGGTGAGGATGCCGCTGACCAGGCCGCGCCGCTCGGTGAACCAGCGGTCGGTGACCGTCGCGGCGAACGCCAGCGCCATGGAGCCGGAGCCGAGGCCGACGAGCAGGCCCCAGCAGAGCATCAGCTGCCAGGCCGAGGTCATCCACACCGTGGCGCCCGAGCCGATCGCGATCACGGTCAGCGCGCCGGCGACCACCCGGCGGATGCCGAAGCGGTCCATCAGCGCCGCCGCGAACGGGGCCGTCAGCCCGTACAGCGCGAGGTTGACGGAGACCGCGGCGCCGATGGTGCCGCGCGACCAGCCGAACTCCCGGTGCAGCGGGTCGATGAGCAGCCCGGGCAGGGAGCGGAAGGCGGCGGCGCCGATGATCGTCACGAAGGTGACGGCGGCGACGAACCAGGCGCGGTGCAGCGAGGTCGTGCGGCTGCGCCGCGGGCGCGGGCGGGAGGGCTCCGGCTTCCGGCCGGCTGTCGTGGCGTCACTTGTCTGGGTCACGCCCTAGAGCTTCCGGCCCGCGGCCGGCCGCATCGAGTGGCCCGGAAGACAGCATTCGCTAGGATCGGGCCATGACCCCTGGACCAGGCGGGCCGGATGCGGCCGACGGGCCCCCCTTCCGTCCGCACCGCGTCGTCGTCCTCGCCCTGGACGGGCTGCTCCCCTTCGAACTGGGCATCCCGCACCGGATCTTCGGCCGCCCCAAGGACGCCCGGGGCCGGCACCTGTACGAGGTGGTCACCTGCTCCGTCCGGCCGCCCGGCCCGGTCCGGACCGACGCCGACTTCGCCATCCACGTCGGCAACGGCCCGGAGGCCCTGGCCACCGCCGACACCGTGATCGTCCCGGCCTCCTACGAACTCGGCCCGGTCTTCGAGCAGGGCGTGCTGACCGACGAACTGGCCGCCGCGCTCGCGCACGTCCGGCCCGGCACCCGGCTCGCCTCCATCTGCACCGGCGTCTACGTCCTGGCCGCCGCCGGCCGCCTCGACGGCCGCCCCGCCACCACCCACTGGGCCGACGCCGAACGCCTCCAGCGGCTCTTCCCGCGCGTCAGGGTCGACCCGGACGTGCTGTTCATCGACGACGGCGACGTGCTGACCTCCGCGGGCGTCGCCGCGGGCATCGACCTGTGCCTGCACATCGTGCGCCGCGACCACGGCGCCGCCGTCGCCAACGACGTGGCGCGCCGCACGGTCGTGCCGCCGCACCGCGACGGCGGGCAGGCCCAGTACATCCAGCGGCCGGTGCCCGATCCGCAGCAGGCGTCCACGACCGCCGCCCGCGCCTGGGCGCTCGGCCACCTCCACGAGCCGGTCCAGCTGCGGGACATGGCCGCGCAGGAGTCCATGTCCGTGCGGACCTTCACCCGCCGCTTCCGCGAGGAGGTCGGCGTCAGCCCGGGGCAGTGGCTCACCCAGCAGCGCGTGGAACGGGCCCGGCACCTGCTGGAGACCACCGGCCTGTCCGTCGACCGGGTGGCCCGCGACGCGGGCTTCGGCACGGCCCAGTCGATGCGCCGGCACCTACAGGCGGCGCTCGGCGTCACCCCGACCGCGTATCGCCGGACCTTCCGGGCCGGAAGGTCCGCGGGGGCGGGTGCCGGGCGCGGGGACACCGGGGATCCGGGGAGCGCCGGCGCCGGCGGAAGCCACGCCGTCCGGACCGGGGGCACCACCGCCCGGGCCTGAAGCCGCCCGGGCGTTCGCGCGCCAGGAGGACCGGCCCCAAGGAGCCCGTGGCCACGGGCGGCGGGCGGCCGCGGCGGTCGCGGACCAGATCAGGACTTGTTCGGATGCGGCGTCGCGGCAGGTCGCGCGATGACGGCAGGAGGCGGGGCCGGCGACGCCCCAGCCGCTTTCCGGGCTTGTGGACGACCCGCCCCGCCGGCCTGTGGAAAACCGCCGTCGGGGCCCGTGCGCAGGCCGGGGGCCGGTACGCGCGCGCCGTCCGCCCCGCGCCCGGGTCTTCCGCCGGGCGGTCGTGTCTCGAAAAGTTGTCCACATCCTGTGGAGAAGAAGGAGGCCCGCTCCGGGGCCCGGCGTCGGCGGGGCGGCCGGCGGCGCGGCTCCCCCACTGCGCCCGCGCGCGCCGCCACCCGGCTCCGGCGTTCCCGCCCCGGCCCCCCGGACCCGGGGGAGCCGACGCCGCCACGCGACCCGCACTCGCCGAGGGCTCCCGTCGTCGGCCCTCGCCGTCCCCTCACGGCGAATCGCTGACCTCAAGCGTGATCAGGCGGTCACAGGGCGTCAACACCCGTTCGGCGATTCATCCCTTGCGTCCCGATCGCTGCGGGCGCGCACGGAAGCACGTCCCGGCGCACCCCCGCACGTCCCGGCACCCGCGGCCGGTCTCCGTGCCCCCGTGCCCCCGTGCACCCGCCGCACCGCACCACCGCGCCGCGCTACACGGCCTCGTACGCCAGCCCTTCGAGGCCCACCGGGCCGCCGCCGTACACCGGCGCGCCGCCCCCGCACGCCGCGATCCTCTCGCGCGGCCGCGCGCACCGGTCCAGTTCGCACCAGATGCGCTTGCCGGCGCCCTCGGCGCTCCAGCCCCAGCGGTCGGCGAGGCCGTCGACGAGGGCGAGGCCGCGGCCGCCGGTGGCGTCACCGTCCGCGCACCGCGGCACCGGGGCCCGGCCGCTGCGGTCGGCGACCTCCAGGCGGACGGTGGCCCCCTCCACCGCCGCGCCCGGCAGGGACAGCCGCAGCACGGCGGGGCAGCCGGTGTGCACCACGGCGTTGGTGACCAGTTCGGAGACCAGCAGGATCAGCGTCTCGGCGAGCGGTTCGTCGGCCTGTATCCCGGACCCGGCCAGACGCGAGCGGGTCCACCGCCGGGCCCGACCCACCTCCGCGGGGTCGGGCCGGATCTCCAGCTGCACTTGAAGCACCTGCACCGCTCACACCATCCGAACCGGCGGACACTTAGGCTCGCGCCTCACGAGGGCCACGATCGTAGCCATTCTCTGTAGGGCCGGGACAACGGCCGGGGCACGGTTCACGGACCGTGAATTCCTTGTGCGACAGCATGGTTGACGTACAGTCACCCCAACAAGCGCTTCGGGCATATTCCAGCGCGAAGGAGTACCTGTGCGGCATACTGTGCGACGCCCGCCGCAGCGAGTCGAACAGGCGGCGGCCCACGGCCGTATCGCCCTGCGAGCAGCAGGGCGCACCGGCGATCGAGGAATCGCCCCCGGAGCAACTCCGGCGCGGGGCGTGCTCAGAACCACTCGCATCCCACACAAGGTACCGGAGCGGGCCGCCGACTCCGGGCCGTGACGAGTCACCCGTGGGACACGAGCCGATGCCAACGCTCCGTGATCACCGGGTGCCACGATCCGCGACATCCGCCGGGGCGGGTTCCGTGACGTCGCAGCCGGCGGGCCGATCCCGGCGTTTCCGCCGCCGGAACGCCACGATCAACTCCTCACTCTCCGTGAGGAAATCTGTACGGCGAGCCCGTCCCCCGGGACCGCTCCGGGAGCCGGCGGGCGCCGGATGCGCAGGTGAGGCCCGTGCCGCCGGGCACCCCGAGACGGTCGCGGGCGCCGCGCACCGCGCCCTCGCCGGCGAGCGGCCGGGCCGGGGCGGTGCCGGCCCGGACCGGCGGCCGGCCGCGCCGCGGCACGGACCGCGTCCACGGGCGCCGGCCGTCCCCGCGCGGATGCGCCGGCGCTCACAGGGCCCCCGGCCGGCCGCCGTAACTGCTCAGCCGTCCGGGCGTGTTGCGCGGCCCGGTCCGGCTCCCGCCGCGGCCCGCCGGGGACGCCACCAGGCCCCGGCGGACGGGAAGTCCGAGGACCGGCCGGACACCGGGCGCGGGAGCGGACGCGCGCGGTGGCCGAACACCCGGCCAGGTCCGGGCCGTTGGCGCCGCGGACGGTGGCGCCGCACCCGCGGGCGGGAAGCACGGGCGGCGCGGACGCTACTCGGGGACGGTGAAGTAGCGGGCGAAGGCGGACACCACCTCCGCCTCGCCCACCTTCCCGTCGCCGTCCGCGTCCAGGGCGGCGGCGGCCGTCCGCGCGACGTCCTCGGGCGCGCCGAGCGCGGTCAGCGCGCGGGCGACGTCCGTGACGGCGGCCGCGCCGTCGCCGTCGGTGTCCGCGACGTCGAGGGCCGCGTGCAGGAAGGGGCGGGCGATCTCGGCGAACCGGTCCGGGGTGTCGCGCAGGCGCTTGACCGCGCCGTCGACGAACTCCTGGCGGGTGATGCGCTGGTCGCCGTCGCGATCCGCTATTCCCGCCATGCCCTGCCAGAACGCCTCGGCGCCGCCGTACAGGGCCTGCCCCTTGTCGGACCGGGCCGCGGTGCCGAACTCGGCGAGCAGGGCCTTGGCCGCCCCGCTGAAGTCCTCGCGGTCGATGTAGCCGTTGCCGTCCTGGTCGAAGGTGGCGAACCGGGCGGCGATCCTGCGCTCGTACTCGCTGCTGACCATGTCTGTTTCGGGCCGCCTTACGTCGGTGGGGTGTGTCTCGCTCGGAGCGTACGACGGGGGAGCCGTCCGGGAGCGCGAAAACTGCGCTTGTGCCAAGACCGGGGGAATTCCGCGACAACGGCGTGTCACGGGCGGGTGGCCCGCGTCACACGCCGGTCTCACGCCGGCAGGGGGCGCGACTCCTCGTCCACGGCCGAGGGCAGGTCCGGGTGGACGTCGAAGAGGCGGCGGACGCCGAGCGCGCCGAGGACCCGGTTGACGTGGCTGCCCTCGACGGCTCCCTGGGCGGGCAGGATCAGGCGCAGACCGCCCTGGCAGGAGCGCAGCAGGCGACGGGCGGCGACCAGGACGCCGACACCGCTGGAGTCGCAGAACCGGACCTGCGAGAGGTCCAGGACGAGACGGTGGCGGCCGTCGGCCACGACGTCGTGCACCCGCTGCCGCAGCACCGGCGACGTCACCAGGTCCAGTTCGCCCGACACCCGGAGCACCGTCCAGCGGCCCTGCTCGTCGTCGCTCACCTGGAGGGTCACCACCACGCCCTTCGCTCGCCGGACGGAAGCAGTCCCTACGCTTCCTTGCAGCGCCGCTGCCCAGCGGGCGTTTCCCCGAAACGCGGACGGGAAAACGGATCCCTTGCGGAAAAGGCTTGTTCCAGTCGGCTTCGATCCTGTTCGATCAAGCGTGACCGCAGGATCGGCGGGCAGGCTCCACCGGAATGTCCCGGCGTGCCCGACCCCCTTTACCACCTGCGGCTCGCCGAGGGGCGCACATCGCCACAAAGGGGCGTGCGTCGTCGGACGTGCCGACTACATTCGACGAGACGGCGGGCGCAGGCTGGAGATGGCACGGACACGGGAGACAGGCGGGGGACGAGGGGGCCGCATGGCGAAAAAGGACGTACCGCCCCGTTGGGACCGCAGGATGCAGCAGCGGCTCGCACGCGGGGAGGCGGCCGCCCTCGGTGAGCTCTACGACCGGTTCGCCTCCCTCGTGCACGGCCTCGCCCACCGGGTGCTCGGCGACGAGCGCGCCGCCGACGGCATCACCCGGGAGGTCTTCGCGCACGTCTGGGAGCACCCGGACGCCTACGACCCCGAAGAGGGCCCCCTGCGCACCTGGGTCGCCGCGCTGACGCACCGGCTGGCCGTGCAGCGGCTGCGCGCCGACGGGGCCGCCGCCCTCGCCCGCGGCGGCCCCGGCACCACGGAGGAACTGGAGCACAGGGTCCGCCACGCCTCGGTCGCCGCCCGCGCCGACTACATCGTCCAGTCCATGCCGGTCCCGCTGCGCTCGGCCCTGGAGCGGGCCTACTTCCAGCGCCGCGACTACCGCCAGACCGCCGCCGACCTGGGCATCACCGAGGACGAGGCCCGCCGTCGGCTCCGCCTCGGCCTCCAGCTGCTGTCCACCGCCCACGACACCGAGACGCCGGGGGCTCCGCCCGGACAGGGAGGTGCGGTGTGAACGGCCCGGCGGAGCGGTTCGAGGCGTACGACGCGTCCGGGGACGGCGGGCCGCCGCCGCCCGCCCCGGCCGGGCGCGCCGACGCGGCGCCGCCCGTGCTCGGGCACCGCGTGCTGAAGTCCCTGCTGGGCGCCTGGGCGCTGGCCGCCTGCTCGGCCCGGGAGGCGGCGGCCGTCGAGGAGCACCTCGGCGCGTGCGGCGCCTGCGCGGACGAGGCGAGGCGGCTGCGCGAGGCGGTCGGCCTGCTGCAGCGCTCCGAGAGCCTCGATCTGGACCCGGCGCTGCGCTCCCGTGTCCTGGGCTCCTGCCTGGCACGCCGCCCGCCGCGCGTCCCCGTGCCGGACTGGGCCGCCGCGTACGACGCGGAGACCGCCCGCCTGGACGCGCTGCTGCAGGACTTCGGGGACGCCGAGTGGCACGCGCCCGTACGGCTGCGCTGGTACGAGTCCGACGAGGCGGCCGACCGCCGGACCACCGTCGCCGGGGTCATCGCCCACCTGCTGTCGGTCGACGGGCTGGTCGCCACCGCGCTCGGTCTCGACGATCCGCTGGGCGACGTCACCGCCGGGGCCGCGACCCCGGCGGCCCGCACCGAGGCGTACTGGCGCGCCTCGCGCCTCCCGGCCACCCGCTCGGTACGGACGCCGTGGCGGGAGCAGAGCCACACCCTCGTCCGGACGGCGTCCTTCGCCGGCGGCGGCTCGGGGAGGACGCCGGTCTCCTACGGCACCTTCGAACTGCCGCTGCACGACGCGATGCTGGACCGGGCCTTCGAGTGCTGGGTGCACGCGGAGGACATCGCGGACGCGGTGGACTACCCGTACGACCCGCCCTCCGGGCGCCACCTGAACCTCATCGTCGACCTCGCCGCCCGCATGCTGCCCCGGGTCCTGGACGTGCGCCGCGCCGCCGGGCTGGCCGCGCCCGCCCGGCGGCGCCGCCTCGTCGCGGCCGGCGAACCGGGCCGCACCCTCCGGCTGGAGATCGAGGGCTCCGGCGGCGGCGAGTGGCTGATCCCGCTGGACTCCCCCGCGGCCAGGGGCTCCGCCGAGCACGAGGTGGCCCACATCGCCCTGGACGGTGCGGAGTTCTGCCGCCTGGCGGCGGGCCACGTGCCCCCGCAGGAGGCGGCGGCCGGGCAGGTCGGGGACCGGGAGGCGATCAGGGACGTGCTGCTGGCGGCCGCGTCGCTGAGCCGGATGTAGGACCGCGCCGGACGGGGCCGCGCCCGGAACAGCACACCTAGGCGAACACCACCGTCCGCCGCCCGTTCAGCAGGATCCTGCGCTCGGCGTGCCACTTCACGGCCCGGGCCAGCGCCTGGCACTCCACGTCCCGCCCGATGGCGACCAGTCCCTCGGGCGACACGTCGTGCCCCACCCGCTCGACCTCCTGCTCGATGATCGGGCCCTCGTCGAGGTCGGCGGTGACGTAGTGCGCGGTCGCGCCGATCAGCTTCACACCGCGCGCGTGCGCCTGGTGGTAGGGCTTGGCGCCCTTGAAGCTCGGCAGGAAGGAGTGGTGGATGTTGATGATCCGCCCGGCGAGCTGCTTGCACAGGTCGTCCGAGAGCACCTGCATGTAGCGGGCGAGGACGACGAGTTCGACGTTCTCCTCGCGCACGATCTGCAGCAGCCGCGCCTCGGCCTCGGGCTTGCTGTCCTTCGTCACCGGAATGTGGTGGAAGGGAATGTTGTACGACGCCACGAGCTCGGCGAAGTCGGTGTGGTTGGAGACCACCGCGGCGATCTCCACGGGCAGCGCCCCGGTCCGCGCCCGGAACAGCAGGTCGTTCAGGCAGTGCCCGAACCTGCTGACCATGAGGACGATGCGCATCTTCTCGTCGGCCCGGTTGATCTGCCAGTCCATCTGGAAGGAGTCGCCGATGGCCGCGAAGCTGGCCCGCAGCTTGTCCACCGTCACCGGGGCGTCGGCGGAGAAGTGGACGCGCATGAAGAACAGGCCCGTGTCGTGGTCCCCGAACTGCTGGCTGTCCTCGATGTTGCAGCCGGTCATGAACAGGTAGCTCGACACGGCGTGCACGATGCCCTGCTTGTCGGGGCAGGACAGGGTGAGGACGTACTGGTCGGCCGGGGCCGCGGCTCGGGTGGACTGCTCGTTCATGCTGGACAGGGTCGCATATCCGGGCGGCCCACCGGGCTGCCGTCCGCCACCCGGACCGCGTTCCCGCGGGCTCCCGCCGGCTCCCGTCGGCTCCCGTCGGCTCCCGCTAGGCGGAGCGCGTCAGTATCCGCAGGACCTCCAGGCTGCGCGGCGGGGCGTCCGGGTCCTCCCCGTCACTGGCCGCCAGGCGTACGTGCGCGTCACGGGCCGCCCGCACCGCGTCCGGCCACGCGGGGTGTTCGAGGTAGGTGGCCACCGGGGCGTCCGGACCCACCTGGTGCATGATCCGCAGCACGCGCAGGACGGCGGTGTCGACCAGGGCCGCCTCCTGCGAGTCGCGGAAGATCGTGCCGACGTACTTCTCGGCGGACCAGTTGTCGAGCCAGGTGTCCTCGACCAGCCGGTACACCGCGTCGGTCACGTCGCCGTAGCCGTCCACGCCGGCCAGCCAGACGTCCCGCTGGAACACGGGGTCGGAGAGCATGTGCAGCGCGGAGCGCACATTGCTGCGCCAGCGCCACCACGGCATGTCGTTCAAGGGCATGCCGCCCATGGTGGATGAGCGACGGCCACGACGTGAAGAGTTCTCCGCACCTTGCACGGTCATCGATCGTACGTTCCCCTCCTCGGGAGCCCCAGCGGCCCCCGCAATTCACCTCTGTGTCACCGGCCATTGACCGCAGGTCACTTCCGGGTTAGCCGTGTGACGGAATCGTGTGTGCGCATGACCGGCAGGCGACGTACCCGCAGCACCTTCCTCCCCCGCCTCCTCCACCCCCTCACCCGTCACCTCAGAACCGGCGCCCTCACCGCGGGCGCGCTGGTGGCATGTGCGTCGCTCGTCACCGGCTGCGGGGTCGTCCCCGGCGTCACGGAGGGCTCCGGGGACGGCCCGATCACCGTCATGACGTGGGCGCCGCAGGACACCAAGGCGACCAACAAGCCGGGCATGCCCGCCTTCGCGCGCGCCTACGCCCGCTGGATCAACTCCCGGGGCGGCCTCAACGGCCGGCAGCTCAACGTGCTGACCTGCAACGACCGCAACGACCGCGTGACCGCCGCGAAGTGCGCGCGCCGCGCCGCCAAGGAGCGGGTCGTCGCGGTCGTCGGATCCTACAGCCAGTACGCCGACGCGTTCTTCCCGCCGCTGGAGGGCGAGGGCATCCCGTACATCGGCGGCTACGGCATCACCAACGAGGAGTTCACCAGCCCGCTGTCCTACCCCGTCAACGGCGGGCAGCCCGCGCTGCTGGCGGGCCTGGGCAGCGCGCTCGCCCGCGGCTGCGGCCCGGTCACGCTGGTCCGGCCCGACACCATCGCCGGCGACGAGCTGCCCGCGCTGCTCGACTCCGGCCTGGAGTCGGGCGGGCACGCGGCGGCCGACGACCAGCGGGCGGCGGAGGACGCCACCGAGTACGAGGGCCAGGCGCGGCGGGCGCTGCGGGCGACGACCACGGACCCGGTGAAGAGGGGGTGCGTGGTGCCCGCGCTCGGGGACCGCACGGGCACCTTCATGGACTCCTTCCGGCGCGCCCGCGAGGAGTTCCCCCCGGTGCGCACGGCCACCGTGCTCGGCAGCGTGGACCAGACGGCGATCGACGCGACCGGCGGGGCGTCGGGGCCGTACGAGGGCTCGTACATCACCGGCTGGTACCCGGTGGCGGGCGACCCGCGCTGGGACGAGATGAAGAAGGTGATCGGGCAGGAGGCCTTCGGCGACAACCGCATCGACCCCGCGGACGCCGGGGTGCAGACGACGTGGATCGCCTACACGGTGTTCCGGAAGGTCGTCGAGTCGCTCGGCGGCGGCGAGGTGACCGCGGGCACGGTACGGCGGGCCCTCGACGACGGCTTCGAGGCCACCACGGGCGGTCTCACGCCGGACCTGCGCTGGTCGTTCCAGGACAAGCTCGCCACCGTCGGCTTCCCGCGCCTGGTCAACGCCAACGTCACCCTGCAGGTGGTGCGGCAGGGGCGGCTGGTCTCGGCCCGCAGGGGCTTCGTGGACGTGACGCGGACGCTGCAGGCCGCGGACGTGTCGTGAGACGCCGGCACGACGTGGGGTGACGTGACGCCGGGGGCGTGCGCCGGGTGCGGACCGCGCCCGGCGCACGCCCCCGCGTCTCACAGCTGGGTCGGCTGCCGCTGGGTGAGCCCGTACCGCTTCGCGATCGCGTTCCACAACCGGGCGGCCCTGGCCTTCTCGGCGCTCGCGGTGCCGCTGGCCCGGTTCCCGGCCTGGGTCTGGCCGGTGGCGCGGGCCTGGCCCTTCTTGCAGAGGTTGCCCTTCTTGGCGGCGACCTGGTCGGCCCACGCCGCGTAGTGGTTGTCGGCCGACTCCGAGGCCTGCCACGCCTTGGTGAGGGCGCTGGTCAGCGCCGCGTGGTCGGGCAGCTCGTCCACCTGCAGGCCGGACAGGCTGGTGACCAGCCGGTTGCGCTGGCCGGCCGCGTCCCGCAGGTCCTCGGCCGCCTGGGCCAGGTTCCTGCAGGCCCTCACGTCGGCCACCGCGTTGATCACGGTGGTCCGGCTGTCGCCGCTGTCGGCCAGCAGCTTGTCCAGCTCCACCGCCTGCTGCCGGGCCGGGTCGGCGGACGGCGAGGCCGACCCGCCGGTCGCGGGGGCCGTGGCGGAGACGGTCCGGCCGCCGTCCTCGGCGTCGGCGTCGTCGCCCTCGCCGCTGCCGAGCAGCGCGCCGGCGCCGACGCCGAGGACGGCGATGCCGATGCCCACGGCCGCGATCACCGGCACCCGCGACCGGGTACGGCCGCCGCGGCCGCCCCGGCCGCCGCCGTCGCCCCGGCCGGGCGGCGCGTAGGAGGGCTGCCGGCCGTGGTGCGGGGGCTGCCCCGGCTCGACGCGGGGGAGCTGCTGCGTGGCGGCGGCCCGGCCCTCGCCACCCGGCTCGCCGCGGAAGAGGTTGTCGAACTCGGCGGGCGGCTGCCGGTCCCCGCCGCCGGGCCGCGCGCCGTACGGCGCCCCGGCGGCCTGGCCGGTCACCGGCGCGATGTACTGCGTGGCCTCGGCGTCCGGGTGTGCGCCGGTCCCTCCCCCGGGCACCCGTCCCAGGAACCGCGTCGCCTCGGGGTCCGCCTCGGCGGGCGTCTCGGGCGGCAGCGCGCCCGCTCCCACCGGGGGTATGTACTGCGTCGCGCCTTCGTCGGGGGCCGCGGTGACGGGCGGCAGGTACTGCGTGGCCGCCTCCTGGCCGCCGTGGGCGCCCGCGGCCCCGTCCGTGACCGGCGGGAGGTACTGGGTCGCGCCCTCGTCGGACGGCGTCGGCAGGGGACCGGCCCCGTACCCGGTGGCACCGGCCGGCGGCAGGGGGCCGCCCGCGGGGGCGGGGCGGTAGGCGCCGGCGCCCTCGGGCGGCAGCGGCGTGCCCGCGGCGCCGTACGCGTCGGCCCCGCCCGGCGCGGCCTGCTGCGGCGACGGGTGGCCGCCGTGGGCCTGGCGCGGGGCGCCCTCGGGCGGCAGCGGGCCGGGGCCCGGCTGGGGCGGGAGGGCGCCGGCCTGCTCCTGCGAGCCCCATCCGGCCTGCCCGTCCCACTGCTGGGGCGGCGGGGACTGCCAGCCCTGGCCCGGCGCCGGGGTCTGCTGCTGGTCCGGGCCCCACGGCCGGTCCCAGGTCTGACCGCCCGCCGGGGCCTGGCCGGCCGGCTGCGGGCCGGGGGCCCAGCCCCCGGATCCGCCGGCCGGTCCGTCCGTCATGCCCGGCAACAGGGGCTCACCACCGTCGGAGGGCAGCACGATGCCTTCGCGCGCGGGGCGCGCCGAGGGCTCCTCGCCCTGTCCACTCTGCGTCACCGGGACTCCTACTAATGGGGGACCTTGTGAATCGTCGGCTCACGCTACCGGGTCCCCGGAGCCCGGTGCCACGCAGCACGGGGCGTCACCTCCCGCCCGGTGGGCGCCGCGGCGCTCCCGTCCTCGCGCGCCGCCCGCACCACCTCCCGCACGTCGACCGGGCGTTTCCCTCGTGTTCACGCGCCGGCGGCCGGACCGTGCGCGGTCCGGCCGCCGAAGGGTGGTTCAGGCCGCCGCCTGAAGACCCAGCCGCGCCCCGAACTCCCGCACCACCGGCTCGTCCCGGTACGGCTCCAGCCGCTGCTGGAAGTCCTCCAGGTACTCGGCGCCCCGGTCGGAGCGCAGGCCGTCGAGCAGCTCCACGGCCTTCATGCCCGTGCTGCAGGCCTGTTCGATCTCCCGCTGCTGCACCAGCGCCGTGGCCAGCAGCACATAGCCGATGGCCCGCCGCCTGGCCCGTGTCTCGGGGTGCCCGGCCAGGGACTCCCGCGCGTGCCGCGCCGCCGCCTCGGCGTGCCCGAGGTCGCGGTGGCAGTGCGCCAACTCGTCGGCGAGGTAGGCCTCGTCGAAGTGCGCGATCCACGCCGGGTCGTCCCCGGAGTCCGCGTCGGCGGCCTCCAGGGCGCTCACCGCGCGTCCGGCCGCCGCCTGGGCGGCGCGCGCGTCGCCCAGCAGGGCGTGTCCGCGCGCCTCCGCCGCGTGGAACATCGCCTCCGCGCGCGGGGTCACCCGCCCCCGCGCCCCCTCCTGCGCCGCCCGCGCCAACTGCGCGATCTCGCGCGGGTTCCCGAGCTGCGCGGCCAGGTGGCTCATGGACGCGGCGAGGACGTACCCGCCGTACCCCCGGTCCCCCGCCGCCTGCGCCAGGCGCAGCGCCTGGATGTAGTACCGCTGGGCCAGCCCCGGTTGTCCGGTGTCGACGGCCATGTACCCGGCGAGCTCCGTCAACCGCGCCACGGCCGCGAAGAGTTCGCGCCCCACCGCCTCCCGGTACGACCCGGCCAGCAGGCCGGAGACGACGCTGTTGAGGTAGTGCACGACGACCGGGCGCACGTGCCCGCTGCCGTACTGGTGGTCGAGGTCCACGAGCGCCTGGGTCATGTCCCGGACGGCCGCGACGTCGGAGTGCCCCACGCGCGGCCCGGCCGAGCGCGCCACCTGCGCGTCCGGCGCGGAGATCAGCCAGTCGCGGCTCGGCTCGACGAGCGCGGAGGCGGCGACGGAGGAGCCGGACAGGAAGTCCCGGCGGCCCACGTCACTGCGCCACAGCTCACACACCTGCTCGATGGCCCCCAGCACGGTCGGTGAGAACTGGAGGCCGACGCCCGAGGCGAGGTTCTTGCCGTTGGCCATGCCGATCTCGTCGATCGTGACCGTACGGCCGAGCTTGCGGCCGAGCGCCTCCGCGATGATCGCCGGCGCCCGCCCCCGTGGCTGCTGGCCGCGCAGCCAGCGCGCCACCGAGGTCTTGTCGTAGCGCAGGTCGAGCCCGTGTTCGGCGCCGCACATGTTGACCCGCCGGGCGAGCCCGGCGTTGGAGCATCCGGCTTCCTGGATGAGCGCCTGCAGCCGTTCGTTCGGCTGCCGCGCGACGAGAGGCCTTGCGGCCATGGCACTACCCCCTGTGGCTGCGGTGCCTGCCCACGCACCGAGTTGACGTGTCTTCCGTGACCGGACCCCTCCGCGTCCCAGCGAAACGATCCGGCCGTGAAGATCGATGCCCCACCGACATGCCGGTAATGCGAGGCATGTGAGGATTACCGGGGTAAGACGGGTGTCGCCCCTCTCGTGGCTACCCAGCTCCGGCTGTGGTTCCTCCTGCGCGCCCCTGCCCATGCACCCATGCGCCCGGACGCGGAACCGGTGCTCCTCCCCCGCGCATGCGCGTGTGCGTAACCCCTGGTGACAGCCGTAGTTGTGTTCATCGTGGAAGAGACGATCCCGGGTACCGAAGCCGCTCAGATCCCGAAGCAGCGCGGGGAATCGCTGCTGGACACCGCCGTCCGCTACGCCGAGGAGCGGCACTGGGACGTGTTCCCGGGCACCTGGCTGGAAGCCGCCGACGGGACGCAGCGCTGCTCCTGCGGTGACGCGGCGTGCCCCGCGCCCGGCGCGCACCCGGCCCGTCCGGACTGGCAGACCCAGGCCACCGGCAGCGCGACCGTCGTCCGCCGGATGTGGCAGGCGCGGCCGACGGCGTCGGTCCTGTTGCCCACCGGCCGTACGTTCGACGCGATCTCGGTGCCGGAGACGGCCGGGTTCCTCGCGCTGGCGCGCATGGAGCGGATGGGGCTGACGCTGGGGCCGGTGACGCTGAGGCCGGACCGGCGCGTGGAGTTCTTCGTGCTGCCCGGTGCCTCGGTGAAGCTGCCGGAGCTGGTGCGCAGGCTCGGCTGGTCCGTCTCCTCGCTGGACCTGGCCGTGCTGGGTGAGGGGGCGTACGTGGCCGCGCCGCCCACGCGGTTCGGGTCGCGGGGGGCCGTGCAGTGGGCCCGCCGGCCGACGCCGGCGAACCGGTGGCTGCCGGACGCGGAGGAGCTGATCCCGCCGCTGGTCTACGCGTGCGGGCGGGACCGGTAGCCGTTCGCCCTCCCGTCCGCCGGGCGCCGGCGGGCCGGTGGGCCGGCGGGTGCGGGCCGTGCGGATGGATCGCGCAATTCCCGCGCCCCCCGAGGGCGTTGTCCCCCCGTAGGGTTTCCCGTGACGGAGGGAGATCAGGTGGGTGCTAGCGCCGTACGCGTACGGAACCTCTGGAAGCGGTTCGGGCAGCAGGTCGCTGTCGCCGGGATCGACCTGGAGCTGCCCGCGGGCAGGTTCATCGGGCTGGTCGGGCCGAACGGGGCCGGGAAGACCACCACGCTGTCGATGGTGACCGGGCTGCTGCGGCCCGATCAGGGGAGCGTCGAGATCGCCGGGCACGACGTGTGGCGGGACCCGGCCGGGGTCAAGGCCCGGATCGGGGTGCTGCCGGAGGGGCTGCGGCTGTTCGAGCGGCTGTCGGGGCGGGAACTGCTGGCCTACTCGGGCCGGTTGCGCGGGCTGCCCGGCGCCGAGGTCGACAAGCGGGCCACCCAGCTCCTCGACGTCCTCGACCTGGCCGGGGCGCAGCACAAGCTCGTCGTCGACTACTCGACCGGCATGCGCAAGAAGATCGGCCTCGCGGCCGCCCTCCTGCACAATCCCGAAGTCCTCTTCCTCGACGAGCCGTTCGAGGGCGTCGACCCGGTGTCCGCCCAGACCATCCGGGGCGTCCTGGAGCGGTACACGGCGTCGGGCGCCACGGTCGTGTTCTCCTCCCACGTCATGGAGCTCGTCGAGTCGCTGTGCGACTGGGTCGCCGTGATGGCGGCCGGGCGCATCCGCGCGCACGGGACGCTCGCCGAGGTGCGCGGGGACGCGCCCTCGCTCCAGCGGGCGTTCCTCGAACTGGTCGGCGCCCAGGGCCGCGACGCCGGGGCCGACCTGGACTGGCTGGGCGGCGGGAACCGGTGAGCGCGCCCACGATCACCCCGGTCGTCGTCCGGCTGAAGCTGTCGCTGCTGCGCAACGGGCTGCGGCAGTCCGGCGGGCGGCGGGCCGCCTACGCCGCCTCCGCCGCCGTCGCCCTGCTGTTCGCCGCCCTCCAGCTCGTCGGCCTGATCGCGCTGCGCGGGACCGCGCACGTCGAGTCCCTGGTCGTGCTGCTCGTGGCGGTGCTGGGACTGGGCTGGGCGGTGATGCCGCTGTTCTTCCCCGGCGGCGACGAGACGCTCGATCCGACGCGGCTGGTGATGCTGCCGCTGCGGCCCCGTCCGCTGGTGCGGGCGCTGCTGGTGGCCTCGCTGGTCGGCATCGGGCCGCTGTTCACCCTGTGCCTGCTGGCCGGTTCGGTGATCGCGGTCGCGCACGGCGGGGCGGCGTTCGCGGCCGGGGCCGTCGCCGTCCCCCTGGCGCTGCTGGTGTGCGTGGCCCTGGCGCGGGCCGTCGCCGCCGCCAACGTACGGCTGCTCACCAGCCGCAAGGGGCGGGACCTGGCGGTGCTGAGCGGGCTGGTCGTCGCGATCGGGGCGCAGGTGGTCAACTTCGCGGCGCAACGGCTGGGTTCGTCGGGGCTGGCGCAGCTCGACCCGGCGGCCGGCGTGCTGCAGTGGGTGCCGCCGGCGTCGGCGGTCGGTGCCGTGCACGCGGTGAGCGAGGGGTCGTACGGGATCGCCGCCGCCCGGCTCGCCGTGAGCGCGGCCGCTCTGGTGGCGCTGCTGGGCGTGTGGTCGCGGCACCTGACGCGGCTGATGACCGCGCCCGACGGGTCGACGCTCCCGGCCGCGCGGACGGCCGCCCGCGAGCGGACCTCGACCGGGCTCTCGCGGCTGCTGCCGGCGGGCCGCACCGGCACGGTCATGGAGCGCAGCCTGCGCTACGTGTGGCGTGACCCCAAGACCAAGGCGGCCTGGGTGACGTCGCTGGCCATCGGCCTGCTCGTGCCGGTGTTCAACGCCTGGCAGGGCACCGGGTCGGTGTACTTCGCCTGCTTCGCCGCCGGGATGCTCGGCATCCAGATGTACAACCAGTTCGGCCAGGACACCTCCGCGTTCTGGATGGTCGCGATGACCATCTCCTCGGCCCGGGACGCCTACGTCGAACTGCGCGCCCGGGCGCTGGCCCTGCTGCTGATCACGCTGCCGTACGCCACGCTCGTGACGGTCGTGACGACCGCCATGCTCGGCGACTGGCCCGCGCTGCCGGAGGCGCTCGGGCTGTCCTTCGCGCTGCTCGGCGCGATGCTCGCGACCGGGGCGTGGACCTCGGCCCGCTTCCCCTACTCCATCCCGCAGGAGGGCCACAAGAACGTCGCCCCCGGGCAGGCGGGGCTCGCCTGGATCTCGATCCTCGGCGGGATGGTCTCCGCCGCGCTGCTGTGCGCGCCCGTCATCGCGCTGGCGGTCTGGGCGAACGTCAGCGCGGACGGCGAGGCGTGGAGCTGGGTCCTGCTGCCGGTGGGCACGGCGTACGGGGCGGTGCTGTCGGTGCTGGGCCTGCGGCTGGCCGCGCCGCGGACGGCCCGGCGGCTGCCGGAGATCCTGACGGCGGTCAGCAAGGGGTGAGCCGCCGGCGAGGAGCGGCGGGCCGGCGACCGGCGAGGGCGGACGGCCGCCGCCGGCCGCCCGCCGTCAGCCCTCGCCGAGCGAGACCAGGAACGGTTCGACCGCGGCCCGCCAGGCCTCCGGCTGGTCGTAGTGCACCAGGTGGCCGGCCTCGGCGACCTCCGCGTACTGGCCCCGGGGCAGCACGCGGACCATCTCCTGGGCCTCGGCGCGGCCCAGCTCGCCGTCCAGGCCGCGGACGACCAGGGCGGGGCACCTGACCTGGGCCAGCTCCTCCCAGTGCGCGTCGTACACCCACGTCTCACGGGAGCGGAGCATCTGCTCCGGTTCGAACACGGGCCGCCAGCCGTCCGGGGACTCGGCCATCACCTCGGCGTAGAACTCGCCGCGCGCCGGGTTCGGCCGCTCCACCCAGGGGTCGTCCTCGCCGAACCACTTGCGGACGTCGGCGAGCGTGGCGAACGGGACCGGCCAGGACGTGAACCACTCGGCCCACTCGCGCTGCGAGGCGGCGCCGAGCGCCGAGGCCCGCATGTCGCAGATGATCACGCCGCGGACCAGGTCGGGGCGTTTGGCGGCGAGCTGCCAGGCGGTCAGCGCGCCCATCGCGTGGCCGATGAGGACGACCGGGGCGAGGCCGAGCTGCTCGACGGCGGCCTCGGCGTCCTCGACGTAGGCGTCCCGGGTGAAGGAGCCCTCCGGGGGTTTCTCGCTCCGGCCGTGGCCGCGCTGGTCCAGGGCGACGGCGCGATGGCGCTCGGAGAGCCAGCGGGCGGTGGAGGCCCAGTGCGAGGCGCGGCCCATCAGTCCGTGCAGTAACAGCACGCCCGGTGCGCGTTCCGCCGGATCCGCCGCCGGGTCGGTCTTGGGCGGGTCGCCGAACTCCCATGCGGCGAGACGTACGCCGCCCGCCCCGGTCACGTCGATGCGTCGCACCATTGGTCCTGGCACCCCCAAGCTCCGCTCGGACCAGCGCGCTCCCGCTCGAGTCGGCCGGTCCTGTGAACCGTGTTCCACCTGCCGTGCTGGCCGTGCCTGCTGTTGTCGTGTCGTCGTGTGTCGCCGTGTGCCGCCGGTGTGCCTGGTGCGTCCGGTGCGGCTGCCGCCACATCCCTGGAGCGCAGATACCGCCGCACCCGTCACCCGAGACTATCGAATACGCATTCGAGAATGGGGTCTGGGCGGACAACACCCCTCGTTCGAGTGACACCTCTCGAGGATTGATCGCCGCCGCTCAGGGGAGATCTTCAGCGGGAGGCGGACCGCTCGGGGAAACCGGTCCGAGGGGGATGACCTTGAGAGCTCGGGGCTCCAGGTCAACACAGGGGAGGACAGGCCCCGGCGCCACACGGCGCCGGGGCCCTCCACGTCTTCACGGCACATCCTCCCGCCCCTCCCCGGCCGGGTGACATCGCTGTCAGGACCCGGCCAAGAGCTCCTCAGGTCATATGCCTCATGCGACAGCCTCGCACGCGCAGCGGGCGCGCGCTGCGGTTCGGCGTACTGAATCTCGGATTCGACGGGATCGCGCCCTCGTCGCACCCCGTCTCGTCCCCGGCGGAGGCCGGGGCGGGGCGGACGGGGCCGGGGCCGGGCGGACGGGGCCGGGGCCGGACCGGCCGGAGGCCGGGTCAGGCGGAGGCCTGGGAAGGGGCGGCCGGACGGGCCGGTGGCCCGGTGATCCGGCGCCGGATCACGGCTTGGCGACGAAGACGTGGGAGGCGACGTCCGACTCCAGCTCCGCCGCCTCGCCGCCGCTGCCGACCAGCACCCCGCCCGCCGACTCGGTCACGCTCACCACCGAACCGGGCTGCACGCCCGCGCGGCGCAGCGTGTACATCAGCTGCGCGTCGGTCTGGATGGGCTCGCCGATGCGCCGGACGACCACGGTCTTGCCCTCCAGACCCGGGTCCAGCTCGGCCAGCGACACCATGCCCTCGTCGAGGAACGGCTCGGGGCCGTCCTTCTCGCCGAGCTCCTCCAGACCCGGGATCGGGTTGCCGTACGGCGACTCGGTCGGGTGCCGCAGCAGCTCCAGGACGCGGCGCTCCACGGCCTCGCTCATCACGTGCTCCCAGCGGCAGGCCTCGGCGTGCACCTGTTCCCACTCCAGGCCGATCACGTCGACGAGCAGGCACTCCGCGAGCCGGTGCTTGCGCATCACGCGCGTGGCCAGGCGGCGGCCCTCCTCGGTGAGCTCCAGGTGCCGGTCGCTGGCGACCGAGACCAGGCCGTCGCGCTCCATCCGCGCCACCGTCTGGCTGACCGTCGGCCCGCTCTGGTCGAGCCGTTCGGCGATCCGGGCGCGCATCGGGACCACACCCTCTTCCTCCAGCTCGAGGATGGTGCGGAGATACATCTCCGTGGTGTCGATCAGTCCGGACATACGTGCCCCTCGATTAGCTCTGCCGGGAGGCTGGCCGCCTCACCGGCGCGTGCGCTGGCCCTGAACTCAATTCTGACGCATGGGGCCGACAACCGTGCCGCGGCGTGGGAACGGGGAGTTGCCGGGGTGCCGGGGTGCGGACGGGCCGCGGGCGCGGCCGTATTGACACCGCAGTGGTCCAGACCGCACCGTGATCCGCGGCACACCCACCCCCCGAAGGGATCCCGCATGAGCGACCGCCGGCCGGCCGGCCAGTTCCTCGACGCCGCGATCGGCCTGCTGCAACGGCTCCGCGACGAGGAGGCCGACTCCATCGCCGCCGCCGGGACGCTCCTCGCCGACACCGTCGCCTCCGGCGGCCGCCTCTTCGCCTTCGGCGCCGGCCACTCCTCCCTCGCCGCGCAGGACGTCGTCTACCGCGCCGGCGGTCTCGCCCTGATGAACCTGCTCGCCGTCCCCGGCGTCGTGGGCGTCGACGTCATGCCGGCCCCCCTCGGCTCCGCCCTGGAACGCGTCGACGGCCTGGCCGGCGCCGTCCTGGACAGCTCCCCGCTGCGCGAGGGCGACGCCCTGGTGATCATCTCCCTCTCGGGCCGCAACGCCCTGCCCGTGGAGATGGCCGTGAACGCCCGCGCCCTGGGCGTGCGGGTGATCGGCGTGACGTCGGTGGCGTACGCCTCGCAGACGGAGTCCCGGCACGTCTCGGGGACGTTCCTGAAGGACCACTGCGACCTCGTCCTCGACTCGAAGATCGCCGTCGGTGACGCGGAGCTCACGCTCGACAACGTCTCCGCGCCCTTCGCCCCCGCCTCGACGGTGGTCACCGCGGCCCTCCTCCAGGCCGTCATGGCCACCACCGCCGCCACCCTCGCCGACCGGGGCATCGAGCCCCCGCTCCTGCGCTCCGGGAACGTCGACGGCGGCCACGAGTGGAACCGCCGCGTCATGGAGAAGTACCGGGACCGGATCTTCTACCGGTTCTGAGCGCGACGGTTCCGGGGCCGGCGCCTCCGGGGCCGGCGGTTCGGAGCCCGCCGGCCGGCCGGTACGTCCGGCCGGCGGATCCGGGGCGGCCCGCCGGTCCGGGCGGCGGTCAGCCCTCCCCCGCCGGGCCCGCCGAGCCCGCCAGGTCCAGCGCCATCGCGATCCGCACCGCCACGTCCTCCGCGTACATCGCGTCGGACCGCTCGAACGCGCTGCGCCCCGCACCCCGCAGGAACGTCACGACGCCCAGCGTCCGCCCCCGGCTGCGCAGCACCGCGCACAGCGCGTGCACCGTGTCCGCCGGCCACTGCCGGGCCAGCGCCCACGCGCGCGCCTCCTGCGCCGGCGCGGCCCCGGCACTGGCCCGCACCGACCCGGCCCGCTCCACGCACTGCAGCGCCGGATGCCCCGTGTCGTAGCGCACGGGCAGCCCCGCCCGGCCGGCGATCCGGCTGGGTCCCGGCGCCCCGGACGGCGTGGCGGCGATCCGGACCAGCCGGACCGGCCCCAGGGTCTCCACGTCGCTCAGCGCGCCGCCGGCCACCCGGTCGATCAGCGCGTGGTCGGCGAACCCGGCGAGCGCGAAGTCCAGGTGGACGGTGGCCGCCTCCGCCGGGTCCTCGCACTCGGCGGCGGCCCGCGCCGCCCGGTGCAGCTGCTGCGCGCGAAACCGCAGCAGCGACGCCTCCTGCTCGCCCTGCTTGGCCTCGGTCACGTCCTGGAACAGCCAGCCGACCCCGAGCGGCACCGGCTCCTCCGCCAGCGGGGACGCCAGCCGCAGGAAGCCGCTGCGCCAGCACCGCCGCTTCTCGCCCTCCGGCGTGCGCACGCCCACCCACATCTCGGCGGGCGCGGGCGGCGCCCCCTCCGCCAGCACGTGCGTGAGCGCGCTCTCCAGCTCCTCCACGCCCTGTGACAGCAGCTCGCCCAGCGGCCGCCCGAGGACCGACGTGCGCCCGGTGCCCAGCGCCCGGGCCGCGTACCCGTTCACCACCGCCGGCCGCAGGTCGGCGTCGACGAGGACGACACCCCAGCTCGCGTCCTCGAACAGGGCCTCGCTCAGCGCGATCGACCGCTCCAGGTCGATCTGCACGTGCACCTCGCTGAACGCGCAGTACACGCCCGCGGGCTTCCCGTCCGGCCCGCGCACGGCGGCCGACTGGGTCCGCACCAGCACCCGCCCGCCGTCCTTGGTCAGCAGCGCGAACTCGTGGACCTGCCGCCCCGGGGCGTGCATGGCGGACATCAGCCGCGCCTCGACCTCCTCGGCGTCCGCGCTGCGCACGGCCCACCCGGCCAGCCCGTGCCGCCCCACGGCCTCGGCCGCGCTCCACCCGAGGATCCGCTCCGCCTCGCGGTTCCAGTGGGTCACGACCCCGTCCGCGTCGAACGCGCACAGGGCCGCGTCCATCCCGTCCAGCAGCGCGGCGAGCAGATCGGAACCGTCCGAGCCGTCCCGCCCGGGCTCGTCCGGCCCCAGCTCGTCGGTGGTCCCACTACGCCGGGAAGCACTCACCTGGACCCCCTGCAGGCCGCGTCCGCACGTACGGCACGGCGGTTCGCTCCTTGCAATCATTCAACTTGAACGTGACGCAGCGCACATCGAGTTCCCACAAGATTGAAGGAATCGTCGTACTGGGGCAATACCCCCTTTACGCCGGGACACCCCGCCCGCGGCGCCGGCCGGTCCGCCCGGTCCGCATCCCGGAAAACCGGTTGCCCGGAGGCCGACCGGTTCTTAAGGTTCCTGGTACACGAGAAGGGAGGTGGTTCGGCAGATGTATGGAAACCGGACGCGTGAGGTGGCTGCGGGCTAGCGGCCCGTCACCACACCAGTGCGGTGCCGGACCCGCACGCGACGGATGCGTGCAGCCGGCCCAATCCCAGGCAGTCACCCGACCCGCGAGTCGCCGGTACGTCCGGCCGGCTCCTCCACCGGAGGACCAGACTCGCGGGTCGTCTGCGTTCCCGCCCGGCCGCGGCAGCCGTCCAGGCGTCTAGTCGTCCGGCCGGCCGGCGAGGACGGGCGGCCGCCACGCGGAGCCGTGTCGCCCCGGGTGACGGCCGCGGCCGTGTCCCCGGGGGTCAGTGGGCGATGTCCTCGTAGCCCTCGATCTCGCGCGGGTCGCGGGGGCCCGGGCCGACGTAGCGGGCCGAGGGGCGGACCAGGCGGCCGGTGCGCTTCTGCTCCAGGATGTGGGCGGACCAGCCGGCCGTGCGGGCGCAGGTGAACATCGAGGTGAACATGTGGGCGGGGACCTCGGCGAAGTCGAGGACGATCGCCGCCCAGAACTCGACGTTCGTGGCCAGGACGCGGTCGGGGCGGCGGGCGTGGAGCTCGGCCAGGGCCGCCTTCTCCAGGGCCTCGGCGACCTCGAAGCGGGGGGCGCCGAGTTCGCGGGCGGTGCGGCGCAGGACGCGGGCGCGGGGGTCCTCGGCGCGGTAGACGCGGTGGCCGAAGCCCATGAGGCGTTCGCCCTTGTCCAGCGTCCTCTTCACGTAGGCCTCGGCGTCCCCCGTGCGCTCGATCTCCTCGATCATGTGCAGGACGCGGGAGGGGGCGCCGCCGTGCAGGGGGCCGGACATGGCTCCCACCGCGCCGGACAGGGCCGCGGCCACGTCCGCGCCCGTGGAGGCGATGACCCTCGCCGTGAAGGTGGAGGCGTTCATGCCGTGCTCGGCCGCCGACGTCCAGTACGCGTCGACCGCCGCGACGTGCTTGGGGTCCGGCTCGCCGCGCCAGCGGATCATGAAGCGTTCGACGACGGACCGGGCCTTGTCTATCTCGCGCTGCGGGACCATGGGCAGGCCCTGGCCGCGGGCCGACTGGGCGACGTAGGACAGCGCCATGACGGCGGCCCGGGCCAGGTCCTCGCGGGCCTGCTCGGCGTCGATGTCCAGGAGGGGTTTCAGGCCCCAGACGGGCGCCAGCATGGCCAGCGCGGACTGGACGTCGACGCGGATGTCGCCGGAGTGCACGGGGATCGGGAAGGGCTCGGCGGGCGGCAGGCCGGGGTTGAAGGCGCCGTCGACGAGCAGGCCCCAGACGTTGCCGAAGGAGACGTGCCCGACGAGGTCCTCGATGTCGACGCCCCGGTACCGCAGGGCGCCGCCCTCCTTGTCGGGTTCGGCGATCTCCGTCTCGAACGCGATGACTCCTTCGAGCCCGGGTACGAAGTCGGACATCAGGCGGCTCCTCGTGAGGTGTGCGGCAGATGGTGTTGTGGGCGGGACGGCCCCGTGGACGACCGGACGACCGGACGGGCGGCCGGTGGACGGCCCTGGGCCGGTCCGCGGACGCGGGCGGTGCCGCCCGGTGGATCCACGGTCGTTGCCGGCGACTCGCGGTCCTGGACGGTCCGGTCCCCCTGTGATGCCCCGTGCGGAGGGCGGTCACCCCACCGCGACGGCATCAGCACGATATCCCCGGGTGCCACCGTTGGGGAGGGGTCGCGGCACTCAGTGCCACGCAGTGACGAAGACCACCGTCGATGCGGCAAGATGACCGCGTGACCGACCGCGACCCCGTCCCCTTCGACCTGGCCTCGATGCGCAAGCAGTACCGGACCGAGGGGCTCTCCGAGACCGACCTGGCCGCCACCCCCGTGGAACAGTTCGCGCGCTGGTTCAGGCAGGCCGCGACGGAGGGCGGGATGTTCGAGCCGAACGCCATGGTGGTCTCCACGGCCGACGCCGGCGGCCGGCCCAGCTCCCGCACGGTGCTGCTGAAGCACTTCGACGAGCAGGGGTTCGTGTTCTACACCAACTACGACTCCCGCAAGGCCCGCGACCTGGCGGAGAACCCCCACGTCTCGCTGCTGTTCCCGTGGCACCCGATGGCCCGGCAGGTGATCGTCTCCGGGGTCGCGCGGCGCACCGGGCGGGACGAGACCGCCGCGTACTTCCGCACCCGCCCGCACGGCTCCCAGCTCGGCGCGTGGGCCAGCGCCCAGTCGTCGGTGATCGCCACGCGCGCGGACGTCGACACCGCGTACGCCGAGCTGGCGGCGCGCTACCCGCAGGGCGAGCAGGTGCCGGTGCCGCCGCACTGGGGCGGTTTCCGGGTCGCCCCGCGGACGGTGGAGTTCTGGCAGGGCCGGGAGAACCGGCTGCACGACCGGTTGCGGTACGTGGCGCGGGAGGACGGGAGCTGGCGGGTGGAGCGGCTCAGCCCGTGAGGAGCGCCGGGTCCGCCCCGGCGGTCAGCCGAGCGCCGCGTCCAGCAGCGCCGCCCACTGCCCCACCACCCGCTCGCGGCGCGGCCCGTCGTCGGTGAGGAGGTTGGCCAGGCCCAGGCCGCGGGCCATGTCCAGCAGGCCCTGGACGGTCTCCCGGACGCCGGGGCGGGACTCGTCGGCGCCGAGCAGGTCCACCGCGATGCGGTGGGTCTCGCGGCCGACGCGGGCCTCCAGCTCGGTGACGCGGGGGCGCAGCTGGTCCTCGGAGGAGGCGGCGACCCACAGGTGGAGGGCGGCGCGGAACAGGGGGCCGGTGTAGAGGTCGACGAGCGCCGCGACGACGGCGCGCCGGTCGCCCGCCGGGCCCTCGGGGAACAGGGCCCTGAGCGCCGTGGAGCGTTCCTCGGCGACGTACTCGACGGCGGCCGTGAACAGGTCCTCGCGGGTCGGGAAGTGGTGCTGGGCGGCGCCGCGGGAGACGCCGGCGCGTTCGGCGACGACGGAGACCGTGGAGCCCGCCCAGCCGTGCTCGGCGAGGCAGGCCACGGCGGCTTCCAGGAGCCGCTGCCGGGTGGCCCGGCTGCGGTCCTGCTTGGGGAGTCGGTCGACGCGGTCGGCCGTGTTCACAGCACCCATGCGGGATCCCGTCGTTCGAGGAAGGCCGTCATTCCCTCGCGGGCGTCGGCGGAGGCGAACAGCCGGGCGGACAGTCCGGTCAGGTCGCCCGCCTCCAGGTCGAAGGTCTGCAGCACCTTAGCCGTGAGCAGCCGTTTCGTCTCGGCCAGGGCGTGCGGGGCGGCTCGGCGCAGGCCGTCGAGGACGGGTTCGAGCACGGTGTCGACGTCGTCGCCGGCCGCCGTCAGCAGGCCGATGCGGGCCGCTTCGGCGGCGCCGAAGCGCTCGCCGGTGAGGCAGTAGCGGGCGAGGGCGCGCGGGTCGGCGCGCGGGAGCAGCGGCAGGGAGATCACCGCGGGGGCCACGCCGATGCGGACCTCGGTGAAGGCGAAGGTGGCGTCGTGCGACGCGGCGGCGATGTCGCACGCGGCGAGCAGGCCGAGGCCGCCGGCGCGGACGTGCCCGGTGACCCGGGCCACGACCGGTTTGCCGAGCGCGACGATCTGCCGGAGCAGGGCGGCCAGCGCCTCGGGGGCCGGCGGGTCGCGCAGGTCGGCGCCGGCGCTGAAGGCGGTGCCGGTGTGGGTGAGGACGACCGCGCGGACGCCGCCGTCCCCGGCGCAGTCGGCCAGCGCGTCCGCCAGTTCCCCGACGAGCGCGGCGGACAGGGCGTTGCGGTGGTGCGGCGCGTCGAGGCTGAGCGTCTCGACGCCCCGCGCGCGCGTGCGGCCGACGAGTGTCACGTGCCCTCCCGCAGCCGGCGGCGCGGGATCCTGCCGGAGGCGGCGCGCGGGGCGCCGCCTCCGGTGGTGGCGCGGCGGATCCGCCCGCGGGGGGCGACGCGTCCGGCGACGTACCCCATGACCTTCCCTTCGGCCGGGGCCAGGGCCGGGTCCGGGGCCGGGGCCCGGCGCACGGCGTGCGCGTGCGGGATCCCGCCGCCGCCGGCGTCGGCGTGTCCGGCGTCGCCCCCGCGCGCCCCGGCTTCGGCGGGGGCGGCGGCGGTCCGCCGGTGGAACCGGTCCGCCCGCCCGTGGGCGAGGGCGGTGCCTTCGGTGCCGCCGGCCGGGGCGGGCGTCCCGCCGTACCCGGCGGCCCGGCCCCGGACGGCCTCGTGGACGGGGGGTCCGACGGGTGGGACGTCCGCGTACTCGCTGCGGAACACGATTCCTCCTCCCGCGCCGGGGGAGCCGGCGGGTGTCAGTACGACTTGGGCAGGCCGAGGGTCTGGTGGGAGACGTAGTTGAGGATCATCTCCCGGCTCACGGGGGCGATACGGGACACCCGCGCGGCCGTGATCAGCGAGGCGAGGCCGAACTCGCGGGTGAGGCCGTTGCCGCCGAGGGTGTGCACCGCCTGGTCGACCGCCTTCACGCAGGCCTCCCCGGCCGCGTACTTGGCCATGTTGGCGGCCTCTCCGGCGCCCGCGTCGTCGCCGGCGTCGTACAGGCGGGCCGCCTTCTGCGTCATCAGGCGGGCGAGTTCGAGTTCGATGTGGGCCTGGGCGAGGGGGTGGGCGATGGCCTGGTGGGCGCCGATGGGGGCGTCCCAGACGGTGCGTTCGCGCGCGTACGCGACGGCCCTGGACAGCGCGTACCTGCCCATGCCGATCGCGAACGCGGCCGTCATGACGCGCTCGGGGTTGAGTCCGGCGAACAGCTGGAGCAGGCCGGCGTCCTCGTCGCCGACGAGCGCGCCGGCGGGCAGCCGCACGTCGTCCAGGACCAGTTCGAACTGTTTCTCGGCGGCCGTGAGCTCCATGTCGATGGGGTGGCGCCGAAAGCCGTCGGCGTCGCGCGGGACGATGAACAGGCAGGGCTTGAGGCGGCCGGTGCGGGCGTCCTCGGTGCGGCCGACGACGAGGGTGGCGTCGGCGCGGTCGACGCCGGAGACGAACACCTTGCGGCCGGTGAGCAGCCAGTCGGTGCCGTCCTTGCGGGCGGTGGTGGTGATGCGGTGGCTGTTGGAGCCGGCGTCGGGTTCGGTGATGCCGAAGGCCATGGTGCGGGTGCCGTCCGCCAGGGCGGGGAGCCACTGGCGTTTCTGCTCCTCGGTGCCGAAGCGGGCGATGACGGTGCCGCAGATGGCCGGGGAGACGACGAGCATGAGCAGCGGGCAGCCCGCGGCGCCGAGTTCCTCCAGGACGATGGAGAGTTCGGTGATGCCGGCGCCTCCGCCGCCGTACTCCTGGGGGAGATTGACGCCGAGGTAGCCGAGCCCGGCCGCCTCGGACCAGAGTTCGTCGGGGTGGCGGCCCTCGTCGACCACGCGCGTGAGGTAGGCGCGGCCGTAGCGTTCGCCGAGGGCGGCCACGGCGGACCGCAGGGCGCCGTGTTCCTCGGATTGCGTGCTGGACTCCGTGCTGGGGGGCATGGGGCTCCTTCCACGTGCGGGCTCGTCGTGGCTGGTCGCGCCTAGGAGGTCTCCCGCACCACGGCCAGCAGGGTGCCCGGCTCCACCTGCTGCCCGGGCGCGGCGTGCAGGGCGGTCAGCGTTCCCGTGACGGGCGCCGCGATCCTGTGCTGCATCTTCATCGCCTCCAGCCACAGCAGGGGCTCACCGGCGCGTACGGCGGCCCCCGCGGTCAGGCCGTCGGCGATGCGCACCACCGTGCCCGGCATGGGGGCCAGGAGGGAGCCCGGCGCGCGCTGGACGGCGGGGTCGGGGAAACGCGGCAGGGCGGTGAGGACGGTGGTGTTCACGTACACCTGGTCGCCGTAGGAGCTCACCTCGAACCTGCGCTGGACGCCGGCCACGTCGAGGACGACGAGGCGGGCGTCGGCGCGCACCACCCGTACGCCGTCGGCGACCGGACCGGTGCGGGTGTGCCGGTAGCGGACCTCGTGCTCCTCGCCGGCCACGGCGTACCGCTTGACCTGCGGCTGGGAGGGCACGTTGCGCCAGCCGCCGAAGCGGGAGCGGCCGTGGGCGTCGGCGAGGGCGGCGGCCAGCGGGGCGTACGGGTCGGGGGCCGGCTCGGTCAGCTCGGGCAGGTGGCGGTCGTAGAAGGAGGTGTCCATGCGCGCGGCCGTGAACTCCTGGTGGCGCAGGGAGCGCACGAGCAGGTCCCGGTTGGTGACGGGGCCGTGGATCACGGCCCGCTCCAGGGCGGTCGCGAGCTTGCGGATCGCCTCCGCGCGGGTGGGGGCGTGGGCGACGGCCTTGGCGAGGAGGGGGTCGTAGTGCACGCCGATGTCGTCGCCGTCCGTGTAGCCGGTGTCCAGGCGGACGCCGTCGGGCACGGCGAAGCGGTGCAGGCGGCCGGTCCGGGGGGCCCAGCCGCGGCCCGGGTCCTCGGCGTACAGGCGGGCCTCGACGGCGTGGCCGCGCGCCACCGGCGGGTCGGCGGTCAGGGCCTGGCCCTCGGCGATGCGGATCTGCTCGGCCACCAGGTCGACGCCGAACACCGCCTCGGTGACGGGGTGTTCGACCTGGAGGCGGGTGTTCATCTCCAGGAAGTGCACCCGCTCGCCGGCGACGAGGAACTCGACGGTGCCGGCGCCGGCGTAGCCGACGGCGCGGGCGGCCCGCACCGCCAGGGCGTGCAGCTCGCTCGTGAGGCGTTCGGAGAGCCCGGGGGCGGGCGCCTCCTCGATCACCTTCTGGTGGCGCCTCTGCAGGGAGCAGTCGCGGGTGCCGAGTGTGCGGACGGTGCCGTGCGCGTCGGCGAGGACCTGCACCTCGACGTGGCGTGCCCCTTCCACGTACGGCTCGACGAAGACCGTCCCGTCCCCGAAGGCGCTCGCGGCCTCGGCGCGCGCGCCCCGCAGGGCGGCCTCCAGCTCGTCGAGGCGCCGTACGACCCGCATGCCGCGCCCGCCGCCGCCCGCCGCCGCCTTCACCAGCACCGGCAGGTCGGCCTCCGTGACCTCGCGCAGGGGCGCGAGGCCCATCAGCTCCTTGGCGCGCGTCTTGGACGCCATCGCCTCGATCGCCTCCGGGGACGGTCCGATCCACACCAGGCCCGCGCCGAGGACGGCGCGGGCGAAGCCGGCGTTCTCGGAGAGGAAGCCGTAGCCGGGGTGCACGGCGTCGGCGCCGGCCGCGAGGGCCGCCCGCACGATCGCCTCGCCGCGCAGGTAGGTCTCGGCGGGCGCCGCCCCCGGCAGCCGTACCGTCGCGTCGGCCACGCGCGTGTGCAGGGCGCCGGCGTCGGCGTCCGAGTGCACGGCGACCGTGCCGATGCCCAGCTCCCGGCAGGTGCGGACGATGCGGCAGGCGATCTCGCCCCGGTTGGCGACGAGCACAGAAGTGATCACAGGGGGTCCCTCACATCCGGAAGACGCCGAAGCCGCCGCGCACGCCCCGGTAGGGCGCGGTGTGCACGGCGGACAGGCACAGGCCGAGGACGGTGCGGGTGTCGCGCGGGTCGATGACGCCGTCGTCGTACAGCCGCCCGGACAGGAACGTCGCCAGCGACTCGGACTCGATCTGCCGCTCCACCACGGCGCGCAGGGCGGCGTCGGCCTCCTCGTCGTAGGGCTGCCCCTTCGCGGCGGCCGACTGCCGGGCGACGATCGACAGCACGCCCGCGAGCTGCCGCGGTCCCATGACGGCCGACTTGGCGCTCGGCCAGGCGAACAGGAAGCGCGGGTCGTAGGCGCGCCCGCACATGCCGTAGTGCCCGGCGCCGTAGGACGCGCCCATGAGGACGGACAGGTGGGGCACCGTGGAGTTGCTGACGGCGTTGATCATCATCGCGCCGTGCTTGATGATGCCGCCCTGCTCGTACTCCCTGCCGACCATGTAGCCGGTGGTGTTGTGCAGGAACAGCAGCGGGATGTCGCGCTGGTTGGCGAGCTGGACGAACTGGGCGGCCTTCTGCGACTCCTGGCTGAACAGGACCCCCCGGGCGTTCGCCAGCACCCCCAGGGGGTAGCCGTGCAGCGTCGCCCAGCCGGTCACCAGGCCGGCGCCGTACAGCGGCTTGAACTCGTCGAAGTCGGAGGCGTCGACGATCCGGGCGACGACCTCGCGCGGGTCGAAGGGGGTCTTGAGGTCGCCGGGGACGATGCCCAGCAGTTCGTCCTCGTCGTAGGCGGGGGGCGCGGCGGGCCCCGGGTCGGGGTACGCCTTGCGGTGGTTGAGCCGGGCCACGATCCGCCGGGCCTGCCGGAGGGCGTCCCGCTCGTCGACGGCGAAGTGGTCGGCGAGGCCGGACACCCGCGCGTGCATCCCGGCGCCGCCCAGGGACTCGTCGTCGCTCTCCTCCCCGGTGGCCATCCTCACCAGCGGGGGCCCGCCGAGGAACACCTTCGCCCGCTCCTTGACCATGATCACGTGGTCGGACATGCCGGGGACGTAGGCGCCTCCGGCGGTGGAGTTGCCGAAGACGACGGCGACGGTCGGGATCCCGGCCGCCGAGAGCCTCGTCAGGTCCCGGAAGACGGCGCCCCCGGGGATGAAGATCTCCTTCTGGGAGGGCAGGTCGGCGCCGCCGGACTCGACGAGGGAGACGACCGGGAGGCGGTTGGCGTACGCGATCTCGTGCGCCCGCAGGACCTTCTTCAGGCTCCAGGGGTTGCTGGCACCGCCCCGCACGGTCGGATCGTTGGCGGTGATCAGGCATTCGACGCCCTCGACGACGCCGATGCCGGTGACGAGGGAGGCGCCGACGGGGTGGTCGCTGCCCCAGGCGGCCAGCGGCGACAGCTCCAGGAAGGGCGTGTCGGGGTCGAGGAGGAGTTCGACGCGCTCGCGGGCCAGGAGCTTGCCGCGCCCCCGGTGCCGCGCGACGTACTTCTCGCCGCCGCCCGCGAGGGCCTTGGCGTGCTCGGCGTCGAGATCGGCGAGTTTGGCGAGCATGGCCTCGCGGTGGGCCCGGTACTCGGCGCCCGAGGTGTCCAGGGCGGAGTCGATGACCGTCACAGCAGGACCTCCGGGATGTCCAGGCGGCGGGAGCGCAGCCACTCGCCGAGCGCCTTGGCCTGCGGGTCGAAGCGGTGCCGGGCGGCGGCGCCCTCGCCGAGGATGCCCTCGACGACGAAGTCGAGGGCGCGCAGGTTGGGGAGGACGTGCCGGGTGACGGGCAGGTCGCGGCTCTCGGGGAGCAGCTGCCGGAACCGGTCGGCCGTCAGCTCGTGCGCGAGCCACCGCCAGGCCTCGTCGGTCCGGGCCCACACCCCGACGTTGGCGTTCCCGCCCTTGTCGCCGCTGCGCGCCCCGGCGACCAGGCCCAGGGGAGCCCTCCTCGTCCGCCCGGGCGGCAGCCGCGCGGGGAGCGGCGGTTCCGGTACGGCGTCGAGGACGGCGGTGTCGTGGGGTGCCGGCACGGGGACACGACGACCGTCGTGGAGGACGGCCACATGGTCGACGGCGCCTTGGGGGACGTACACATCCTCGAAGACCCCATAGGGCGCCCCTTTTCCCGGGGGTGCCAGCACATGGAAGCCGGGGTAGCTGGCCAGCGCCAGCTCGACGGCGGCCCCGCCCAGCGCCCGCCCGACGGCCTCCTGCTCCGGGTCCCGCACGACCAGCCGCAGCAGCGCGCTCGCGGTCTCCTCGCTGTCGGCGTCGGGCCGGTCGGTCCGCACCAGCTCCCACCGCGCCTCGGCGGGCGGGGACCCGGCCAGCGCGTCCGCCATCTGCTCCCGCACCAGGGCGGCCTTGTCCTCGACGTCGAGTCCGGTGAGCACGAAGACGACCTCGTTGCGGAAGCCGCCGATCCGGTTGAGGCCGACCTTGAGCGCCGGCGGCGGGGCCTCCCCCCGGACGCCGTCGACGCGCACCCGGTCGGGCCCCTGCGGGCTGAGCCGTACGGTGTCCAGGCGGGCGGTGACGTCCGGGCCCGCGTACCGGGCGCCGGCCGTCTCGTACAGCAGCTGGGCGGTGACCGTGCCGACGTCGACGAAGCCGCCGGTGCCGGGGTGTTTGGTGATGACGCTGCTGCCGTCCTCGTGGATCTCGGCGAGCGGGAAGCCGGGGCGGCGCACGTCGCCCTCGCCGAAGAAGGCGTAGTTGCCGCCGGTGGCCTGCGCGCCGCACTCCAGCACGTGCCCGGCGACGACCGCGCCCGCGAGCCGGTCGTGGTCCCGCGGCGTCCAGCCGAAGTGGGCGGCGGCGGGCCCGGTGACCAGGGCCGCGTCGGTGACCCGCCCGGTGACCACGACGTCGGCGCCCGCGCGCAGACAGGCCGCGATGCCGAAGCCGCCGAGGTAGGCGTGGGCGGCGAGGCTGCCGGGGTGGGCGGCGGTGAGGTCGTCGCCCTCGACGTGCGCGACCCGCGCGGGAACGCCTAGCCGGTCCGCCAGCTCCCGTACGGCGTCGGCGAGTCCGGCGGGGTTGAGCCCGCCGGCGTTGGTGACGATCCGGACGCCCCGCTCGTGCGCGAGCCCCAGGCACTCCTCCACCTGGCGCAGGAAGGTGCGGGCGTACCCGGCGAAGGGGTCCTCGAGGCGGTCCCGGCCCAGGATGAGCATGGTCAGCTCGGCGAGGTAGTCGCCGGTGAGGACGTCGAGTTCACCGCCGGTGAGCATCTCGCGCATGGCGTCGAAGCGGTCGCCGTAGAAGCCGGAGGCGTTGCCGACGCGCAGGGGCGCGGTGCGCGCCGCGCTCACCGGGCCGTTCCCGTCCGCCGCGCTCACCGGGCCGTTCCCGTCCGCGGGCGCCCGCCGCCGGGCGGGCCCGCGAAGGCCTGGGCGATGTCGAGCCAGCGGCCGGCGTCCGGGCCGTGGGCGCGCAGGGCGGTGTCGGCGCGGTGGATCCGCTGGGTGACCAGGAGGCAGAAGTCGAGGGCGGGGCCGGTGACGCGTTGCGGGGCGTCCCGGGGCCCGTACGTCCACACCTCGCCGGAGGGCGCGGTGAGTTCGACGCGGAACGGCTCGGCGGGCGCCGGGAGTCCGTGGACGGTGTGGGCGAAGTCGCGGGTGCGCACCCCGAGCCGGGCCACATGACGCAGCCGGTCGGTGGGTGTGCGCACCACGCCCAGTGCGTCCGCCACGTCCAGGCCGTGGGCCCAGGTCTCCATGAGACGGGCCGTTGCCATGGAGGCGGCCGACATGGGCGGGCCGTACCAGGGGAAGCGCGCCCCGGGCGGGGCGGCCCGCAGCGCCTTCTCCAGGGCCGTACGGCCGTCCCGCCACCGTGCCAGCAGCTCGGCGGGCGGCAGCCGGGCGCCCTCCTCGGCGCCGTCGTCGACGAACGACCCGGGTGCGGCGAGGGCCTCTTCGGCCAGGGCCCGGAAGGCGTCCGCGTCGGTCACGGCCAGCAGAGCCGAGCGGTCGGTCCAGGCGAGGTGGGCGATCTGGTGGGCCACGGTCCACCGCGGCGCGGGGGTCGCGAGCGCCCACCGGCCGGGCTCCGCAGCGGCCACGAGCCGGTCGAGCTCCTCGCTCTCCTCACGCAGATCGTCGATGACGGCCGTCGGATCGGACACGGGGCGCTCCCCTCGGGGCACGGCGGCGTGCGGTGCGAGACGGTGCGGTGCGGTGCGGCGTGCTGAGGAGCATGGCAGCGGAGGAGGAAACAATCAAGCGTGCTTGCATGGATTCGTCGCGCACGGGCGCGGACGGGCGGGCGCGGACGGGCGGGGCGGCGGATCTGGGAGGGCACGGCAGGCACGGGCGGGCGCGCCGGATCCGGGCGGCCTCGCGGCCGGCCGGCCGCGAGGTGCCGCGCGGGGATGGCGGGTGGCGCGCGGGCGGGCCGGCGCGGGAGACGGACGAGGGGTGCCGGTCCGTGTCGTACCGGCACCCCTCGCGCGTGCTCAGCCGGGCCGGGTCCCGATCGGGCGACGGGCGGCGGGCCCGCCGGCGGCTCCCGGAGCCCTTCCGGCCGGCCCGTGGACGCTCTTCGACGCCCTCATCGTCCCACCGTCCTCACCGTCCCCATCAGGTCACTCCTTGCCGCGGCGGCACACCAGCCACACCACGGCGGCGACGCCGGCGGCCGCCAGCAGCAGACCGCGGTTCTCCCGGGCGGCCCGTGCCCCCTGGGCCGCCCCGCGCCGCACGGGTTCGGGCGCCTTCTCCTCCCACAGGTGGCCGGCCTGCGCCGCCTTGGCGCGGGCCTGGCCGGCGGCCTGGGCGGCCTTGTCCCTGACCGGGTCGGGCAGCTTGTCCTGCACCCGCGACGCGACTTCGGTGACCTTGGTCCTCAACTCGTCGGCCTTGACCGCGGTCTGCTCCTTCAGCTCCCCGGCCTTGACCGTGGCCTGTCCCTTCAGCTCCCCGGCCTTGACCGTGGCCTGTCCCTTCAGCTCCCCGGCCTTGACCGTGGCCTGTCCCTTCAGCTCCCCGGCCTTGGCCGCGGCCTGTTCCTTCAGTTCCCGGGCCTTCACGGCGGCCTGTTCCTTCACCTCGGCCGCCTTCTCCTGGGCCTGGGCCTTGACGTCGGCCTTGCCCGCGAGGGCCTCCACCGTCTGCCCGAGCTCCTGGCGGGTCTGCTCGACCTGCTCCCGCAGCTCCTCCGGGCTGGAGGCGCTCTTCTCCTCGTGGGTCGGCTTGCTCATCGGTGTGCGCTCCCCTTGATCTGGGCCACGTCGGCCTTCACGTTCTCGATCGTCTGCTCCGGCATCGGCGGCGCGGCCTGGCTGACCTGCTTCTTCCCGGTCAGCGCCAGGACCGCGGCGATCACCCCCAGGACGGCGGTGACGATCAGCGCCGCGGCCCACACCGGCAGCGGCACCGCGAGTGCCGCGATGGCGGTGGCGACCAGCGCCTGCAGCATCAGGAAGCCGACCACTCCCGCGCCGCCGAACAGGCCCCCGCCCTTGCCGTACCGCTTGCCCTTCTCCTTCATCTCCGCCTGCGCCAGCCTCAGCTCGCCGCGCACCAGCTCGGTCAGCTGCTGCGAAGCCCGCTGGACCAGCTCGCTCACCGGCTCCTGGCCGGCGTGGCGTGCGCTGTGCTCCGACGCGGTGGATGGCGGCTGCATACTCGACACGACGATCACCTCCCGTCCGTTCCGTCCGTGTCGGGTGCCGTGGTGGTCCACGGCCCCGGGCGTGCCGTGGCGGTCCACGGCCGTCGTGCTGAGCGCGAGTACCCCGATCGGCGTGGTTCAGGGCCGGCAGGTGGTGCCGCACCGGGATCGCCGCGCCGCTACGGCCGGTACCACTGCAGCAGCAGGCGCGGGGCGCGGCGGGTGAGCCAGGCGCCGGCCAGGCCGACGGTGAGGCCGACGGCCACGTCGGAGGGGTAGTGGGCGCCGCTCTGCACGCGCTCGACGGCCACCATGGCGGCCGGTACGGCGCACAGGACACCGGCCAGCGGCCACGAGGGGGCGACCGCGGCGGTGAAGGCGACCGCGGCCGCGGTGTGTCCGGAGGGCATGGAGGAGGAATCCGGCCGGTCGTCGACCTCGTCGTGCGGGAACCACTCCTCGGGCGGCCGGGGCCGGTCGATGAGCTGTTTGCCCAGGCCGTTGGAGACGAGCTGTGCCACGGCCAGCGCCGTCAGGCCCGTGGCGGCGGCCGTCCGGCCGCGCCATCCGCCGGCCGCGGCCATCACCACGGCGGCGCCGCACCACAGTTTCGTGCTCTCCGCGGCCTCCTCGACGGCCGACAGCACCCGGCCGGCCGTGGGAGGGACGCGGCAGGCCACCCACCGGGCCAGACGGTGATCGGCTCGGCGCAATCCGGCAGTCGCTCCCATGACCTGCTGGTATCCGCGATCAGGCGTTCCACACCACGGGACCGGCCGGCCGGCGTGGCCGGGCCGGGACGGGTGTCACCCGGACCGGTCGTCCGCCACGGTCCTCCCCCGCCCCGCCTGCGTCCGCACCGCTCCCATGCTGGCCGCGACGACCAGGGCGATCGCGGCGGCCTCGGGGGCGGACAGGGCCTGGTCCAGGACGAGGAAGCCGGCCGTCGCCGCGAGGGCGGGTTCGAGGCTCATCATGACGGCGAAGGTGGGGGCGGGCAGGCGGCGCAGGGCGAGGAGTTCGAGGGTGTAGGGCAGGACGGAGGAGAGCAGTGCGACCGCGGCGCCGAGGGCGAGCGTCGTCGGGTCCACGAGCCGCGTGCCCGACTCGAGGACGCCCAGGGGAAGGAACAGCAGCGCCGCGACGGCCATGGCGAGGGCGAGCCCGTCGGCCTGCGGGAAGCGGCGGCCCGTACGGGCGCTGAAGACGATGTACGCCGCCCACATGGCGCCGGCGCCCAGGGCGAAGGCCGCACCCGCGGGGTCGAGGCTGTCGAAGCCTCCGCCGCCGAGGAGGAACACGCCCGCGAGGGCGAGCGCGGCCCACAGGAGGTTGATCGCGCGGCGGGACGCCAGGACCGACAGCGCCAGCGGGCCGAGGACTTCGAGGGTGACCGCCGGGCCCAGCGGGATGCGGGCGATGGCCTGGTAGAACAGGCCGTTCATGGCGGCCATGGCGACACCGAAGACGATCACCGTGCCCCAGTCGCCGCGCGAGTGCCCGCGCAGCCGGGGCCGGCAGAGCACCAGCAGGACGACCGCGGCCACCAGCAGCCGCAGCGTGACCACGCCCAGGGCGCCGGCCCGCGGCATCAGGCCGACGGCCAGGGCTCCGCCGAACTGGACCGAGACGCCCCCGGCGAGGACCAGGCCGACGGGGCCCAGGGAACCCCGCCGGCGCGCGGCACCGTCCGGTACGGGCGCCTGCCCGGGCTCCGGGCCGGCCGTGGCGGCGGGCGGGGCGGACGGGGTGGCGGGGGTGGGGGTGGTCACGGGGCCTTCCAGGGAACTAGGCTCGGGTTCTTCCGTTCATCGCAATGCACTACCCGGTCCAGGCTAATGGACTGCGACAGGGGCGTAAACCCTTTATGTTCCTGTCCTTCGCGCATCCTCCTTCCGGGCACCCGCTCCTGGCGCGCCCGCTCCTCGCGCGCCCGCCCTCGCGGCGGACGGGGCCGCCGCCGTCACCGGCGCGCCAGGTACATCCCCAGCGCCTTGTGCAGCAGCCGGTTGAGCGGGAACTCCCACTCGCCGAGGTACTCGACGGTCTCGCCGCCCGTGCCGACCTTGAACCGCAGCAGGCCGAGCAGGGGGTCCGACTCCTCCAGTGTGCCGGTGACGCCCCGCAGGTCGTAGACGGCGGCGCCGAGCGCGTGGGCGTCGCACAGCATGCGCCACTGCAGGGCGTTGCCGGGCCGGACCTCGCGCCGGCGGCCGGAGGAGGCGCCGTAGGAGTACCAGACGTGGACGCCGACGGTCAGCATGACGGCCGCGGCGAGGACCTCGCCGTCGTGGTGGGCGAGGTAGAGCCGCACGCGGTCGGGGTGCTCGGCGCCGAGCGCGGTCCACATGCGCTGGAAGTAGGGCAGCGGGCGCGGGACGAAACGGTCCCGCCGGGCCGTCTCGGCGTACAGCTCGTAGAAGACCGGCAGGTCCTCGAAGTCGCCGCGGACCACCTTCACGCCGGCCTGCTCCGCCTTCCTGACGTTGCGCCGCCACTGCTGGTTCAGCCCCGCGCGGACGTCCTCCAGCGACCGTCCGGCCAACGGCACCCGGACGACGTACCGCGGCTGCCCGGCGGCGAAGCCGCCCTCGCCGCCGGGTCCGGTCCGCCGCCAGCCCATGCGGCGCAGCCGGCCGGCGAGAGCGGCGGCGCGCTCGTCGTACGACGTCGCCCGCACGTCGCCCAGCCGGCGCGCGGCCGGGTCCGCGATCGCCGCCTTGACCGCCTCGGCACTCCAGCGGCGCACCTCGACGGGCGGCCCCATCCGGACCGAGAAGGCGCCCCGCCGCCTCAGGTGCGCGAGCATCGGGTCGAGCCAGGCCGCGGGGTCGGGGGCGTACCAGTCGATCAGCGGGCCCTCCGGGAGGTAGGCGAGGTACCGCTTCAGCCCGGGCAGCGGGCGCAGCAGGACCAGGCCCGCGCCGACCAGCCGCCCGTCCTCGTCACGCCAGCCCAGGCTCTCCGCCCGCCAGTCGGGTTTCACCTCGCCCCAGGACGGGAGCTGCAGGGGGCTGGCCGAGGGGCGGTCCGCGACGAACGCCAGGTGCTCGTCACGGGTGAGGGGCTGGACGCGACAGGCCATGCGCGGGACTCCTTGAGGCGGGGGTTTTCGCCAGATTAGGCACCTTTCGCCCCGTCCCGCCGCCCGAACACTCGCCCCCGCCCGTCCGGTGGCCCGAACAGTTCCGGCACCCGCGCGCCCGCCGCCCGGGCGGCCGGGAAGCACCCGGCCCGCGGCCCGCTCCCCGGCGTCCGGACGTCCGCCCCGCGCGTACGCCCGCTCCCGTCACCCCCGCCGCTCGTCCCGTCCGTCCGGCAGCCCGTCCGCCAGCACCTCCGCCAGGTGCCTGCCCCGCACCCCGGCCAGCTGCTCCAGCTGGGTCCGGCAGGAGAAGCCGTCCGCCAGGATCACGCTCCCGTCCGGGGCGTCGCGGACCGCGGGGAGCAGGTGCTCCTGCGCGCAGGCCACCGACACCTCGTAGTGGCCCTTCTCGAAGCCGAAGTGGCCCGCCAGGCCGCAGCAGCCGCCGCTCGGTTCACCGGTGAGGCCCGCGGCGGCGCGCAGCCGGCGGTCGGGGGCGTCGCCGAGGACGGCGTGCTGGTGGCAGTGGGTCTGGCCGGCCACCGGACGGTCCACGCGGGGCGGCCGCCAGCCGGGAGCGTGGCGTTCCAGCGTCTCCGCGAAGGTCAGGACCCGGGCGGCGAGGCGGGCCGCGCGCGGGTCGTCGTGCAGCAGCCCGGGGACGTCCGCGCGCAGGGCCGCGGCACAGCTCGGCTCCAGGACCACGACCGGCGCGCCGGTGGCCAGGACCGGCTCCATCAGGTCGAGCGTGCGGCGCAGCACCGCGCGGGCGCGGTCCAGCTGGCCCGTCGAGACGTACGTCAGCCCGCAGCACACCCGGCCCGGGCGGGCGGCGAGGAGCGCGAACGCCGCCCGTGACCTGCCGTCGCCGACCGGGCGCCCGGGCATGCGCAGGCCCGGCGGCAGCGCCACGCGCAGGCCGGCCGCCTCCAGGACCCGGACGGCCGCCCGTCCCACGGAGGGCGAGAAGTGCTCGGTGAAGGTGTCGGGCCACAGGACGACCAGGCCGCCGTCGCCGGGCCGGCCGTCACCGGTGGCGGCCCCGGACCGGCGCCCGCCCCACCACCGCGTGAACGTCTCCCCCGCCAGCCGCGGGATCTCCCGCTCCGCCGCGATGCCGACCAGCCGCTTCACGGCACGCGCCACCGGCCCGACGGAGGCGAGCGCGTTGACCGCGCCCGCCGTGCGCGTCCGCGCCACCCACCCCAGCCACAGCGGCAGCCGGCCCATCGCGTGGTGGGCGGCCGGACGGCGGCGCCCGGCGTAGTGGTGGTGCAGGAACTCCGCCTTGTACGTGGCCATGTCGACCCCGACCGGGCAGTCCGACCGGCAGCCCTTGCAGCCCAGGCACAGGTCGAGCGCGTCCCGCACCTGCGGGGAGCGCCAGCCGTCGGCCACCAGCTCGCCCGCCAGCATCTCGTGCAGCAGGCGGGCCCGCCCGCGCGTGGAGTGCTCCTCCGCGCCGGTCACCCGGAAGGACGGGCACATGACGGCGGGGCCGGACACCGACGTCGTACGGCACTTGGCGACGCCCACGCAGCGCCGTACCGCCGCCGAGAAGTCGCCGCCGTCCGACGGGTAGCCGAAGGCCACCTCGACCCGCTCGCGGGGCAGCACCGCGAAGCGCAGGTTCGCGTCGAGCGGGGCCGGGCGCACCAGCATGCCGGGGTTGAGCAGGTCGTCCGGGTCCCAGACGCCCTTCACCCGCTCGAACAGGGCGACCGTCCCGGCGCCGTACATCGCCGGCAGCAGCTCGGCCCGCGCCTGCCCGTCCCCGTGCTCCCCGGACAGCGATCCGCCGTGCGCCACCACCAGTTCGGCGACCTCCTGCGAGAAGCGCCGGAAGCGGGCGACGCCCCGCTCCGTCAGCAGGTCGAAGTCGATGCGGACGTGGACGCAGCCGTCCCCGAAGTGCCCGTACGGCGTGCCGCGCAGCCCGTGCGCGGCCAGCAGCGCCCGGAACTCCCGCAGGTAGGCGCCGAGCCGGGCGGGCGGCACCGCGCAGTCCTCCCAGCCCGGCCAGGCCTCGCTGCCGTCCGGCGTCCGGGTGGCCGTACCGCTCGCGTCCTCCCGGATCCGCCACAGCGCCCGCTGCTCCCCCTCGTCCGTCACCACCAGGCGGTCCGCCGCGTCGGCCGCCCGCACGATGGCCTCCGCCCGTGCGCGTGCCTCTCCGGCGGACTCCCCGCCCGTCTCCACGAACAGCCAGGCCCCGCCCCGCGGCAGTCCCGCCGAGGACGGCACCAGGTCGGCCGCCATGCCCTCCACCGTCAGCGGCCGGTGCTCCAGCAGCCCGGCCGCGGCCTCGGCGGCGGCGCTCTCGTCGGCGTACGCCAGCACCGCCAGCGCACGCGCGCGCGGCGCCCGCACCAGCCGTACGACCGCCTCCGTCAGCACCCCCAGCGTGCCCTCCGAACCGCAGAAGGAGCGGGCCACGTCGGCGCCCTTCTCGGGCAGCAGGGCGTCCACGGCGTACCCGGAGATACGGCGGGGCAGGTCGGGGAAGCCGGTGCGCAGCCGGGCCAGCTCGCCCTCGACCAGTTCCCGCAGGCCCCGCGGCGCCCCCGCCCAGTCCCGCCCGGGCCGCAGCCGCTCCCCGCGCGCGGTGACCACCGACAGCTCCCGCACGCTGTCCGCGGTGGTCCCCCAGGCCACCGAGTGCGAGCCGCACGCGTTGTTGCCGATCATGCCGCCGAGCGTGCACCGGCCGTGGGTGGAGGGGTCGGGCCCGAAGCGCAGCCCGTGCGGGGCGGCGGCCTCCTGCAGCCGGTCGAGGACCAGCCCCGGCTGGACGACGGCCGTGCGCGTCCCGGGGTCCAGGGACAGCACCCGGTTCATGTGCCGCGTGAAGTCCAGCACCACGCCGGTGCCGGTCGCCTGGCCCGCGGTCGAGGTCCCGCCCCCGCGCGCCACGACCGGCACCCCGCGGGCCCGGCACACCTCGAGGACGGCCGCCACGTCGTCGGCGTCGCGCGGCGCCACGACGCCCAGCGGCACCCGCCGGTAGTTGGAGGCGTCCATGGTGACCAGCGCCCGTGCGGTGACGTCGAACCCCACCTCGCCCCGCACCGCCCGCCGCAGCGCCTCCTCCAGATCCGTCATGCGTCCAGCATGCCCGCGCGCGCCGGCGGGGCCACCGTCGCGGCCGCCCCCGGTCTCCCCCGCGGCCGGGCGGGAGGCGCCCGCCGCGACACCGTCTCACCCGACGGACGACGTTTCGCCCCGGTTTCCCGGAACGGCTACGCTCCCCCCGTGGCTGAGATCCAGATTCCCGCTGACATCAAGCCCGCCGACGGTCGTTTCGGCGCGGGCCCCTCCAAGGTGCGGACGGAAGCGCTGGACGCGCTGGCCGCGACCGGCACGTCCCTGCTGGGCACCTCCCACCGCCAGGCCCCCGTCAAGAACCTGGTCGGCCGGGTGCGCGAGGGCGTCCGCGAGCTGTTCCAGCTCCCCGACGGCTACGAGGTGATCCTCGGCAACGGCGGCTCCACCGCGTTCTGGGACATCGCGACCCACGGCCTGATCGAGAACAGGTCGCAGCACCTCAGCTTCGGCGAGTTCTCCTCCAAGTTCGCCAAGGCGGCCAAGCTCGCCCCGTGGCTGGCCGAGCCGGACGTCATCTCCGCCGACCCGGGCACGCACCCCGAGCCGGCCGCCCGGGCGGGCGTGGACGTCTACGCCTTCACCCACAACGAGACCTCCACCGGCGTCGCCATGCCCATCAAACGCGTGGCCGGTGCCGACGAGGGCGCGCTGGTGCTGGTCGACGCCACCTCCGGCGCGGGCGGCCTGCCCGTCGACATCGCCGAGACGGACGTCTACTACTTCGCCCCGCAGAAGTCCTTCGCCTCCGACGGCGGCCTGTGGATCGGCGTCTTCTCCCCGGCCGCGATCGAGCGCGCCGAGCGGATCCACGCGAGCGGCCGCCACGTCCCGGAGTTCTTCTCGCTGCCCACGGCGATCGACAACTCCCGCAAGAACCAGACGTACAACACCCCGGGCCTGGCCACCCTGTTCCTGCTCAACGAGCAGCTGGAGTGGCTCAACGGCCAGGGCGGTCTCGACTGGGCGGTGCGCCGGACGGCGACCTCCGCGCGGACGCTGTACGGCTGGGCCGAGGACGTGAAGTTCGCGAACCCGTTCGTCGCCGACCCGGCCAAGCGGTCCCAGGTCATCGGCACCATCGACTTCACGGACGAGGTCGACGCCGCCGCCGTCGCCAAGGTGCTGCGCGCCAACGGCATCGTCGACACCGAGCCGTACCGCAAGCTCGGCCGCAACCAGCTCCGCGTCGCGATGTTCCCGGCGATCGACCCGGCCGACGTCGAGGCGCTGACGAAGTGCGTCGACTACGTGATCGAGCGGCTGTAGCCGTCCCCGTCGCACGGCGGTGGGGCGCCCGGGCGGACCGGGCGCCCCTCGCACGCCGAGCGCGCGGCAGGGGGCGCGCCGTCACCTGCTCAGCTTCCGGAACCTGCGCACCGCCAGCGGAAGGAAGACCAGCGTCAGCACGACCGGCCACACCCCGGCCATCAGCAGCGCGTGCTGCTCGACCCACGAGTCCCCGCCCCGGCCCGGCGCCCCGAACAGCTCCCGCGCGGCGGCCGCCGTCGAGGAGATCGGGTTCCAGGCCGCGACCCACCCCAGCCAGTCGGGCATGAGCTGCGGCGCGACGAAGACGCTGGAGATCATCGTCAGCGGGAAGGCGATCGCGAACAGCCCGCCCGCGGCCTCCGGGTCGGGCACCAGCAGCCCGAGCCACACCCCGGTCCACACCAGCGCGAACCTGAGCCACAGCAGCAGCCCGAAGGCGGCCGGGAAGCCCCAGCCCCCGTCCGGCCGCCAGCCCATGGCGAACGCGGTCAGCATCATGATGGCGAGCTCGGCGCAGGCCACGATCAGGTCGGTGACCCCGCGCCCGGCGACCACGGCCGACGAGGCCATCGGCATCGAGCGGAACCGGTCGACGACGCCCCTGGTGGAGTCGTGGACCATGACGGTCGCCGTGTTGATGAAGCCGAACGCCATGGTCATCACGAACATGCCGGGCATCAGGAAGTCCAGGTAGTCCCCGCCGCCCGGCACCTTCATCGCGCTGCCGAAGACGTGGCCGTACAGCAGCACGGACACGATCGGGAACCCCAGCTGCCAGGCGATGTTGACGGGCCGGCGCCGGTAGGCGGTCAGGCCGCGGCGGACCATGTTCCAGCAGTCGGAGACCGGCCAGTACAGGCGTGCGTGACCGGTCCGCCCGGCCGGCTCGACGGTGATCACGCCGCCTCCTTCCGGGTGCGGTGCCCGGTCAGGCGCAGGAACACCTCGTCCAGGCTCGGCCTGCGCAGCCCGATGTCCTCGACTTCGACCCCCTCGTCCTGGAGGGTCCGCGCCACCCCCGTCAGTGCCGCCACCCGGTCGGTCACCGGGGCGTGCACCCGCAACTCGCGCTCGTCCGTCTCCGGTTCGCCGTCCGTGACCCGGGCGACGGCCTTCACCGCCCGCGGGATGTCGGCGCGCTCGGCGACCACGACCTCGATGCGGTCGCCGCCGATCAAGTTCTTCAGCCCGTCCGGGGTGTCGTCGGCGATGGCCCGCCCCCGGTCGATGACGGTGATCCGCGAGGCCAGTCTGTCGGCCTCCTCCAGGTACTGGGTGGTGAGCAGCACCGTCGTGCCGCCCGCCACCAACTCCCTGACGCAGTCCCACACTTCCCCCCGGCTGCGGGGGTCCAGGCCCGTCGTCGGCTCGTCGAGGAAGAGCACTGCCGGCGCGAGGACCACCGAGGCGGCGAGGTCGAGGCGGCGCCGCATGCCGCCGCTGTAGCCGTCCACACCGCGGTCGGCGGCGTCGGCCAGGCCGAACCGCTCCAGCAGCTCGGCGGCCCGCGCCCTGGCCCGCCTGCCGCCCAGGTGGAACAGCCGCCCGAACATCTCCAGGTTCTGCCGCCCGGTGAGCACCTCGTCCACGGCCGCGTACTGGCCGGCGAACCCGATCCGGGCGCGCACCTCGCGCTGCTGCCGGGCCACGTCGAGCCCGGCCACGGTCGCCCGGCCCCCGTCCGGCCGCACCAGCGTGGCCAGGATGCGCACGGCGGTGGTCTTGCCGGCGCCGTTCGGCCCCAGCAGTCCGTGCACGGTGCCCTCGCGGACGGCCAGGTCGAAGCCGTCGAGGGCGCGTTCGCCGCCGTAGTGCTTCTCCAGCCCCTCGGCCCGCACGGCATGTCCCGTCATGCCGACCTCCTTCCCAAGTAACTGAGTACACTGTACTCATAATCGAGTACGCCGTACTCGGTTTTTGTCGGTGATTCTCCGGAGGCCGGAGAAAGGCCATGTCAGGAGGGCTACGCTGATGTTCATGACGAGGATGGAGACCGGGGGCGGCGGCAACATCAGGACCAGCCTGCAGTTGCTGTGGGGCACCGGCGAACGCCCCAGCCGGGGGCCCAGGCCGGCCCTGAGCCTGGACCGGATCGTCGAGGCGGCCGTCGGGATCGCCGACGCGGAGGGTCTGGAGGCGGTGTCGATGCGACGCCTGTCCACCGCGCTGAACGTCGGCACGATGTCGCTGTACCGGTACGTGCCGGGCAAGGCCGAACTGCTCGACCTGATGCTGGACCGGGTGCAGGGCGAGACCCTGGAGTCGGTGCCCGTCGAGGCCGGGGCCGGCTGGCGGGCGGGCGTCGAGTCCCTGGCCCGCGGCCACCTCGCCCACTACCGGCGCCACCCCTGGCTGCTCCGCGTCAACCAGGCCCGCACCGTCCTCGGACCGAGCTCCCTGGGCTCCCTGGAGGCCGCCCTGGCCCCCCTTCAGGACATGGGGCTGAGCGATCCCGAGCTCATCTCGGTGATCATCACGGTGCAGAGCTTCGCGGGCGGCATCGCGCGCATGGAGATCGAGGCCGACGAGGCCGCGAAGGAGACCGGGCTGAGCAACGGCCAGTTCTGGGAACAGCAGCGGCCCTTCCTGGAGAAGGCGATGCTCAGCGGCCGGTTCCCGAGGATGGCCGCGCTCTCCGAGGAGGCCTTCTCGGAGGACTTCGACCACTTCGCCTTCGGGCTGGAGCGGCTGCTCGACGGGCTGGAGGCGCTGGTGGCGCGGCGCCGCGGCGAACGGTCCGATTAGCCGCCCGGCGGTTCAGCCCGGTAGCCGCCCGGCGGTTCAGCCCGGTAGCCGCCCGGCGGTTCAGCCCCGGCGCCGCATCCGCCGCAGCCCGAACAGCGCGGCACACGCGACGGCCACGGTGAGCGCCCCGACCGTGACGCGGCCGCCGGATCCGTCGCCGCCGGTCTCCCCCGGGCCCTCGCTCCGGGAGGACGGCCCGGCCCCGCCGCCGGGCACCTCCCCCGCCTCGACGGAACTGCCCACGCCCTCGCTGCCGTACATGAGCCTCGACCCGTCGGCGGAGTAGCTGACGGACTCGCCCTGTCCCTGCAACGGCACGTCGAGCCGCCCCTTGCGCTCGATCCTCCCGCCGTTCCAGGCGTACCAGATCCCGCCGAAGTAGCCGCGCACGGCGAGCTGTTCGCCGTCCGGGGAGAGGGCGGCGTCGGTGGCCCACAGGTCGACGGGGGCGCCGGGCCGGAAGACGTTGGTCCCGGAGGGGGAGAGCCGGGCGGGCCCTTCGTACAGGTGCCCGCCCTCCTCCTGCTTGTCGATGATGTAGACGCGCCCGGTCCTCGGGTGCACGACGAGCGACTCGGCGTCGCGGGGCCCGTCGGCGTACTTCACGACGTACTGCGTGGCGCGGACCGTCCGGTCCTTCAACTCCTCGGGTTCGGGGAGCCGGTAGATCCAGACGTGGTCCCACACGACACCGTCGTTGTCGCCGATGTCCCCGACGTAGATCTGGTCGTCCGGGCCGATGGCGACGGCCTCGACGTCCCGCGGGGCGCCCACCCCGGTCAGGGTGATCCTCGCGACGGTCTCCCCGGTGCCGCTGTCGACGGCGTACAGATAGGCCCCTTCGTCCTGGTCGTTGTGCGTCCAGTAGACACCGGGGTGTTGGCGGGAGGCGGCCAGGCCGCTGGACTCGGTGATGCGCGGATCCCTGAGGGTGAAGCCCTCGTTGCCGTCGGCGGCGGACGCGGGAACGGTGAACGCGCCCACGAGGAGGGCCGCGGCGAGGAAGGCGAACGGTCGGCGCATGCCCCAAGCCTGCCACCATCGCGCGCGGCGTCGCGCGGACCGGCCGTGCGTGGCCGGTCTCACACCCCACCGGGCGGGAGGATCCACGATGATGAGCGGATGCTCAGGTTCATGCCCGTCGGTGACTCCATGACGATCGGAAGCGCGGGCGAGCACACCTGGCGCTACCGGCTGTGGCAACACCTGTGTGCCTCGTACGGCGGCCCCTTCACCTTCGTCGGCCCCCGCGAGACGCTGTACGACCAGCGGGCCGGCGCGCCCACGTCGTACGCGTACGCCGAGCCCGGCTTCCCGCGCGCCCACCTGGCCGGCTGGGGCGAGGGCTGGCTGCACATGGCCCCGCTGATCGGCGAGGCGGTCCGGGCGGCCCGGGCGGACGTGCTGCTGGTGTCGCTCGGCCTGATCGACCTCGGCTTCTACACCGACGCGGAGCAGACCGCGGAGAACGTCCGGCTCTTCCTCGCGGGCGCGCGAGCGGGCAACGCCCGGGTGCGGATCGTCCTGCTGCCGGTGATCCCGAACATCAGGGCCGCGTCGGAACCGTCCTTCGCGGCCGAGGTGGACCGTTTCAACGAACTGCTGGCGAAGACGGCCGCGGACCTGGACGAGCCCGGTTCCCCCCTGCTCCTGGCCTCGCCGCCCCCGTCGTACGACATCCACACCGACACCTACGACGGCACGCACCCCAACGCCGGCGGCGAGCGGAAGATCGCGGCCGCCTTCGCGGACGCGATGCACCAGGCGTGGGACCTGGGCGAGCCCTACCCGTCGTCACCGGCCTGACCCGTGCCGGCCGCCGGGCCGCGCGCGTCCCGCCTCCCGGGGAACGCCGGGGCACGCTTGCCTAGAGCGCGCTCCAGGACGTTGGCTGGTGGACCATGGAGTACACGCAGCTCGGACGCACCGGACTCAAGGTCAGCCGCCTCGTCCTCGGCACGATGAACTTCGGCCCGCAGACCGACGAGGCCGACAGCCACGCCATCATGGACGCGGCGCTGGACGCGGGCATCAACTTCTTCGACACCGCCAACGTGTACGGCTGGGGCGAGAACAAGGGCCGTACCGAGACCATCATCGGCAACTGGTTCGCCCAGGGCGGCGGACGGCGGGACAGGACCGTCCTGGCCACCAAGGTGTACGGGAACATGGATCCGGACGGCGCCGACGTCTGGCCCAACCACGACCGGCTCTCCGCGCTCAACATCCGGCGGGCCGTCGACGCCAGCCTGAAGCGGCTGCGGACCGACTACATCGACCTGTACCAGTTCCACCACATCGACCGGAACACTCCCTTCGAGGAGATCTGGCAGGCGATCGACGTGCTGGTGCAGCAGGGGAAGATCCTCTACGTGGGGTCCAGCAACTTCCCCGGATACAAGATCGCCCAGGCCAACGAGGCCGCCGCCCGGCGCGGCGGGACCATCGGCCTGGTCAGCGAGCAGTGCCTGTACAACCTCGCCGAGCGCCGCGCGGAGATGGAGGTCATCCCGGCCGCCCAGGACTACGGCCTCGGCGTGATCCCCTGGTCGCCGCTGCACGGCGGTGTGCTGGGCGGGGTGATCAAGAAGGAGGTCCAGGGCGGCCGGCGGGCCTCCGGCCGGGCCGCCGACGCGCTCGCCGACCCCGCCACCCGCGCCCGGATCCAGGCGTACGAGGACCTGCTCGACAAGCACGGGGTCGAGCCGGGCGAGGCCGCGCTGGCCTGGCTGCTCACCCGCCCCGGCGTGACCGGGCCGATCGTCGGCCCGCGCACCGCCGAGCAGCTCGCCTCCGCCCTGCGCGCGGTCGAGCTGGAACTGTCGCGGGAGCTGCTGGACGGGCTGGACGAGATCTTCCCCGGCCCGGGGCCCTCCCCGGAGGCGTTCGCCTGGTGACGGCCGGCCGGTGACCCGCCCGGTGCCGGCTCGGTGCCGGCGGCGCGTGGCGGGACGGCGGCGCGTGGCGGGACGGCGGCGCGTGGCGGGGCGGCGGCGCGTGGCGGGGCGGCGGCTAGTTCCCGAACGCCGCCGCCACCGCCACCACCACGAACATCAGCGCGAGCGCACCGGCCATGATCCGGTTCCTGGTTTTGGGGTCCACACCGTCGAGGTTAACCGGCCGCGCCGAGCGGCCACCGGGCGACCGCCTCGTACCGGGGCTGCTCGCCGGGGACTCCCGACCTCGGCAGGTTGCTGCGCACCAGCACCAGGTCCCGTACGGTCCAGGTCCGGCTGGTGAAGGCGTCCAGGGCCGCCACGTACGCGCGCACGTCGGCCGCCTCCCGGCTGCGGGCCACCGTCAGGTGGGCCTTGTAGCGGCGGTGCTCCCCCATCGGCAGGCCCGCCTTGCGCGCCGCCGCCTCGCAGCGCTCGGCCAGCAGGCGCAGGGTGCGCAGGTCGCCGTCCGCCCCGGCCCACAGGGCGCGCCCGTGGCCGAACTGGCCGCCGCCGCGCACCGCCAGCGGGAAGGGGTCGGTGCGCCGGGCGGCGCGCTCCAGCCGGGCCGACAGCTCCGGTACGAGGCCGCCGTCGACCTCGCCGTAGAAGGCGAGCGTGAAGTGCCAGCCGGGGCGGCCGGTCCAGCGCAGCCCGTCCGCCCTGGGCAGCCTCCTGAGCGCGGCCACCTCGGCGGCGAGTTCCCCGGTCACGTCGTCGGGGGGCAGGACGGCGGCGAACAGTCTCATGGGGCCAGTCTGCCCGCCGCGCCGAGGTCCGGGCGTGTCCCGGTCACCGTGCGTATCGTTGTACTGCGCGGCTGCACGAGTGCCGGGGCAGCCGGGGAGGAGCGCCACGATGACCGTCCTTGCAGACAGGATCGAGATGGCCGAGAGCGGCGGTGAACTCACCCTCGACACGATGTTCGAGTGGGTGGAGAGGATGCCCGTCCCCGAGGATTACAAGATCGAGATCGTCGGGGGGAACATCTTCATGGCGCCTCAGCGGGACACCCACTGGGAGATCATCGCGGACATCTACGACCAGCTGCGCACCAAGTACCCGCGTCAGCGCGTGAAGTCCGACGTCCGCATCGACTACCCGGGCCGCCTCAACGGCTTCGCCTCCGACGTGACGCTGCTGGCCGACCGCGCCGCCAAGGACTCCAGGGGGCTGTGGCGCTGCGAGGACGTCCGGTTCGTCGCCGAGGTGGTCTCCCGGCAGACCGCCGCCAACGACTACGGCCCCAAGAAGGAGGCCTACGCCGCCGCCGGAGTGCCGGTGTACCTGGTCGTGGACCCGTACACCGGCCGCTGGCACCTGCACACGCTCCCCAGGGACGGCGAGTACCGGGGCGTGCTCAGCCTCGACTTCGGCCAGGAGATCGACCTGACCGGGACCGTCGTCGGCCTCGTCCTCAAGACCGACGAGTTCCCCCGCGACTGACGCCGTCCTGCGGCGGGACGCGGCCGGCTCGTTCGGCGCCGCCGGGCCGCGGCCGGCTCACACCGCCGCCGTCAGCTCCTCCCGCTGCTCGCGCGGCACGAAGCGGATGTGCGGGTGGCCGCGGTGCCAGCCGACGGACAGCCGCAGGTTGCCCACGCGGGCCAGGATCAGGCCGATCACGACCGCGGCGAGGGCGGCGATCGCGCCGCCCGCCGCGAGGCCCACGCGGGCGCCGTGGGTGTCGGTGATCCAGCCGACGACCGGGGCGCCGACCGGCGAGCCGCCGAGGAAGACCATCATGTACAGCGCCATGACGCGGCCGCGCATCGCCGGGTCGGTGGCCATCTGAATGCTGGTGTTCGTGGTGACGTTCACCGTCATGCCGAACAGGCCCAGCGGGACCATGAGCAGGGCGAACATCCACAGCGCCGGGGTGGTCGCCGCCAGGACCTCCAGCGCGCCGAAGGCCGCCGCGGCCCCGATCAGCAGCCGCAGCCGGGCCGTGCCGCGCCGCGCGGCCAGCAGCGCGCCGGCCACCGAGCCGACCGCCATCAGCGTGTTGAACATGCTGTAGGCGCCCGCGCCCGCGTGGAACACGTCGTCCGCGAAGGCCGACAGGTAGACGGGGAAGTTGAAGGCGAAGGTGCCGACGAAGCCGACCAGGACGATCGGCCAGATCAGCTCGGGACGGCCGGTGACGTAGCGCAGCCCCTCGCGCAGCTGCCCCTTGCCGCGCGGGGCGCGCTCGACGGTGCGCAGCTCACGGCCGCGCATCAGCAGCAGCCCGGTCAGGGGCGCGACGAAGGACAGGCCGTTGAGCAGGAACGCCCAGCCGGTGCCCACGCCGGTGATCAGCAGGCCCGCGACGGCGGGGCCGACCAGGCGGGCGGACTGGAAGTTCGCCGAGTTCAGGCTGACCGCGTTCTGCAGCTGGTCCGGGCCGACCAGCTCGGAGACGAAGGACTGGCGGGCCGGGTTGTCGACCACCGCGGCGAGGCCGGCGGCGAAGGCGGCGACGTAGACGTGCCAGACCTGGACGTGGCCGGTCAGGGTCAGGGCGGCGAGGGCGAGCGAGGTGAGCGCCATCGCCGTCTGCGTCACGAACAGCGTGGGCCGCTTGCGCAGCCGGTCCACGAGGACGCCGCCGTAGAGGCCGAACAGCAGCATCGGCAGGAACTGCAGGGCGGTGGTGATGCCGACGGCGGCGGAGGAGCCGGTGAGGCTGAGCACCAGCCAGTCCTGGGCGATGCGCTGCATCCAGGTGCCGATGTTGGAGACGACCTGCCCGAGGAAGAACAGGCGGTAGTTCCTGATCCTCAGGGAGGAGAACATCGAGGACTTGCGGGGAGCGTCGGAGGGGGTCGGGGAGTCGTGGGGGACAGGTGCGGGGGCGGAAGCTGCTCCGGGTCCCGTACTCAAAGGGGTTCGCCTCCTTGCTGTGCCTGCTTACAGGTGTGCGAGCTTCTCCAGCACCGGGGCGGCGGCGCGCAGTTTCGCCCACTCGTCCTCGTCGAGTTCCTCGACCAGCGTGGCCAGGAACGCGTTCCGCTTGCGGCGGGACTCCTCGAGCATGGCCTCGGCCTGCTCGGTGCGCGTCACGACCTTCTGGCGCCGGTCCTCGGGGTGCGGCTCCAGGCGGACCAGTCCCTTGGCCTCCAGCAGGGCCACGATGCGGGTCATCGAGGGCGGCTGGACGTGCTCCCTGCGGGCGAGCTCGCCCGGCGTGGCGCTGCCGCACCGCGACAGGGTGCCGAGCACCGACATCTCGGTGGGGCTGAGCGACTCGTCGACGCGCTGGTGCTTGAGCCGGCGGGACAGCCGCATCACCGCGGATCGAAGGGAGTTCACGGCGGCGGCGTCGTCGCCATGGCTGAGGTCCGACATGTTCTTTAGCATAAGTCATTACTCTCGCTAAAGACCAATCATGGCGCGCGCCGGTGCCCGTGACTCCGGCCACTGCGCTCCAGTATCACTCGTACGAGTGATCCGGCGGCGGAACGCGACACACCCGATGGAGGTGCCGCGACCCTCGTGGGCATGGGGACCAGCGTGCTCAGCCTGCGCATAGACCACGACCTGCTCGAACGGCTCCGGCACCAGGCCGCGAAAAGAGGAATGAGCGTCCAGGACTACGTCGTCCGGACGCTCGTTCGCCATGACTTCGACGAGCGGTTCCAGGCCGCCGTCGAGGAGACGGAGAGGTTCTACGGCGTCCCGTGACCGCGGGGGTCACGGGACGCCGCGGCTCAGGTCAGGCCCAGGGCCGGCATGAGGTAGTAGAACGTGAAGACCGCCGCCACCACGTACATCGCCGCCGGCACCTCACGGCCCCGGCCGGCCGCCAGACGCAGCACCACGAAGGTGATGAAGCCCATGCCGATGCCGTTGGTGATCGAGTAGGTGAAGGGCATCACCATCATCGTCACGAAGGCCGGGACGGCGATGGTGTGGTCGGCCCAGTCGATCTCCTTGACCGAACCGGCCAGGATCAGGAAGCCGACCGCGAGCAGTGCCGGGGTGGCCGCCTGGGACGGGACCATCGTGGCGACGGGGGTCAGGAACAGGGCGACCGCGAAGAGGGAGCCGGTGACGACGTTGGCGAGACCGGTGCGGGCCCCCTCGCCGACGCCCGCGGTCGACTCGACGAAGCAGGTGGTGGCCGAGGAGGAGCTGGCGCCGCCCGCGGCGACCGCGATGCCGTCGACGAACAGGACCTTGTTGATGCCGGGCATCTGGCCCTGGGCGTCGGTCAGCTTGGCCTCGTCCGAGACGCCCATGATCGTGCCCATGGCGTCGAAGAAGCAGGACAGCAGGACGGTGAAGACGAAGAGGACGCCGGTGAGCACCCCGACCTTCTCGAAGCCGCCGAAGAGGCTGACCTGGCCGACCAGGCCGAAGTCGGGGGTGGCGACCGGGTTGCCGGGCCACTTGGGGGTGGTGAGCCCCCAGCTCGGCACCTTCGCGACCGCTTCGATGACCACCGCGACGGCCGTCATGACGACGATCGAGATGAGGATCGCGCCGGAGACCCTGCGCACGATGAGGGCGAGGGTGAGCAGGGCGCCCAGGACGAAGACGAGGACCGGCCAGCCGTCGAGGTGGCCGTCGCCGCCGAGCTGGAGCGGGACGGTGGTCTGGGCGGCGTCGGGGATGCGGCTGACGAACCCGGAGTCGACGAGCCCGATCAGCATGATGAACAGGCCGATGCCGATGGAGATGGCCTTGCGCAGGCCCTGGGGGACGGCGTTCATGACCCGCTCGCGCAGCCCGGAGGCGACCAGCAGCATCACGACGAAACCGGCCAGCACCACCATGCCCATGGCGTCCGGCCAGGACATGCGGGGCGCCAGCTGGAGCGCGACGACCGAGTTCACGCCCAGGCCGGCGGCCAGCGCGATCGGCACGTTGCCGATGACGCCCATCAGGAGCGTGGTGAGGGCGGCCGTCAGGGCGGTGGCGGTGACGAGCTGCCCGTTGTCGAGCTGGTGCCCGTACATGTCCTTCGCGCTGCCCAGGATGATCGGGTTCAGCACGACGATGTAGGCCATCGCGAAGAAGGTGGCGAAACCGCCGCGGATCTCCCGGGACACCGTGCTGCCCCGCTCGGAGATCCTGAAGAAACGGTCGAGGGGGCCGTGCGCGGAACCCGCCCCCGGCGAGTCGGGGGCGGGGACCTTGGCGGGGGCCGAGGTGGGCATGCGGGACCTCATCACCAGAGGGCTCCCCCAACCCTCTTGGCGTTTCCTACGAAAAGAAGCGGCCAGAGACAAACGGTTTCAGTATGAACATATAAACCCGGATGCGCCATCTCCGCGCGTAGACGCCCCGGCCTCGTAAGCTGTGCCCATGGCCGGGTTTTTTTCGGGATCCCCCAAGCACGAGGCGCCGGAGCCCCTGGAGGGGCCCGTGGTCGCCACAGTCACCGGCGGCACGATCGTCTGGTTCGTCCTCTTCCTGGCACAGCTGCCCTTCTACGGCTGGTTCGAGGACCGCGGGCGGACGTGGTGGGTGTGGACCTGCCTGGCGGGCGGGGGACTCGGCCTCATCGGCATCTGGTACGTCCGCAGGCGGGACGCCGCGATCAAGCGGGCCCGGGCGGCGGAGCGGGAGCAGGTCTCCCCGTCCGAGTAGGGACCCCGCCGCGCGGGGCGTAGTACCGGGGCGGCACGTCCCGCCGGACATGTCCTCCTCAAGTCGGATCTTCCCCGCACCGGCGGGTGAAGCCCTCCCTCCGCACGTACCGTCGAATGCATGACGCATCTCGACGCGGACGCCCGGACCGGCTCCGCGCCCTCCGGCGCGGCCACCCCACGGGCGACCGGGCTGACGGCCGCGCAGGTGGCCGAGCGGGTGGCGCGCGGACAGGTCAACGACGTGCCGGTGCGCAGCAGCCGCTCCACCCTCGACATCGTCCGCGCGAACGTCTTCACCCGCTTCAACGCGGTCATCGGCGTGCTCTGGCTGGTCATGCTGGTCGTCGCCCCGATCCAGGACAGCCTCTTCGGCTTCGTGATCCTCGCCAACACCGGCATCGGCATCGTCCAGGAGTGGCGGGCGAAGAAGACCCTCGACTCCCTCGCGCTGATCGGCGAGGTCCGGCCGACGGTGCGCCGGGACGGGGCCGCCACCGAGGTCGGCACGTCCGGGATCGTGCTGGACGACCTCATCGAGATCGGGCCGGGCGACAAGATCGTCGTCGACGGGGTGTGCGTCGAGGCCGACGGTCTCGAGATCGACGAGTCGCTGCTCACCGGCGAGGCCGACCCGGTCGTCAAACGGCCCGGCGACCAGGTGATGTCGGGCAGCTTCGTCGTCGCGGGCGGGGGCGCCTTCCAGGCGACGAAGGTGGGGCGCGAGGCGTACGCCGCGCAGCTCGCCGAGGAGGCCTCCCGCTTCACCCTCGTCCACTCCGAGCTGCGCTCCGGCATCTCCACGATCCTCAAGTACGTGACGTGGATGATGGTCCCGACCGCGATCGGCCTGGTCGTCAGCCAGCTCGTCGTCGAGGACAGCGACCTCGAGGACTCCGTCGCCCGCACCGTGGGCGGCATCGTGCCCATGGTCCCCGAAGGGCTGGTCCTCCTCACCTCCGTCGCCTTCGCGATCGGCGTCGTCCGCCTCGGCCGCAGGCAGTGCCTCGTCCAGGAACTCCCCGCCATCGAGGGCCTCGCCCGCGTCGACACCGTCTGCCTCGACAAGACCGGCACCCTCACCGAGGGCGGCATGGACCTCACCGGCCTCACCCCCCTGGACGGCGCGGACGAGACGTACGTACGGCAGGTGCTCGGCGCCCTGGGCGCGTCGGACCCGCGGCCGAACGCCTCCCTGCGGGCGATCGCCGACGCCTGCCCGGACCCCGGCGGCTGGCGGTGCACCGGGGCCCTGCCCTTCTCCTCCGCGCGCAAGTACAGCGGCGCCTCCTTCGAGGAGGCCGGCGGCGCGTCCGGCACGTGGCTGCTCGGGGCGCCGGACGTCCTCCTCCCCGAGGACGACCCGGCCCTGGCCGACACCGGGCGGATGAACGAGCAGGGCCTGCGCGTGCTGCTGCTCGCCCGCGCCGGCCGCGGCCTCGACGACCCCCGGGTCGCCGAGGGGGTCGAGCCGGCCGCCCTGGTCGTCCTGGAGCAGCGGCTGCGGCCCGACGCCGCCGACACCCTGCGCTACTTCGCCGAGCAGGACGTCCGCGCCAAGGTCGTCTCCGGCGACAACGCGGTCTCGGTCGGCGCGGTCGCCGCCAAGCTGGGGCTGAAGGGCACCACCGTCGACGCGCGCCGGCTGCCCGCCGGCCGGGACGGCATGGCGCGGGCCCTGGACGAGGGCACGGTCTTCGGGCGGGTCACCCCGCAGCAGAAGCGGGACATGGTGGGCGCCCTGCAGTCCCGCGGGCACACGGTCGCGATGACCGGCGACGGCGTGAACGACGTCCTCGCCCTGAAGGACGCCGACATCGGGGTCGCGATGGGCTCCGGCTCGGAGGCCACCCGGGCGGTCGCGCAGATCGTGCTGCTGGACAACAGCTTCGCCGCGCTGCCCTCGGTGGTCGCCGAGGGCCGCCGGGTCATCGGCAACATCACCCGGGTCGCGACGCTCTTCCTCGTCAAGACGGTCTACTCGGTGCTGCTGGCGATCCTGGTGGTCTGCTCGCGGGTCGAGTACCCGTTCCTGCCGCGCCACCTGACCCTGCTGTCGACGCTCACCATCGGCGTCCCCGCGTTCTTCCTCGCCCTGGCCCCCAACAAGGAACGGGCCAGACCGCACTTCGTGCGGCGCGTGATGCGGTACGCGATCCCGGGCGGGGTGCTGGCCGCGCTGGCGACCTTCGCCACGTACCTGATCGCCCGGGCGCACTACACGGGCCCGCACGCGCTGGACGCGGAGACCAGCGCCGCCACGCTCACGCTCTTCCTGATCTCGATGTGGGTGCTGGCGATCGTCGCCCGCCCCTACACCTGGTGGCGGATCGCCCTGGTGGCGGCGATGGGCGGGGCGTTCCTGGTGGTCCTGGTCGTGCCGTGGCTGCAGGAGTTCTTCGCGCTGAAGCTGGTGGGCGTGACGGTGCCGTGGATCGCGGTCGGCGTCGCGGCGGGGGCGGTCGCCGCCCTGGAGGTGCTGTGGAGGCGGGTGGACCACCGCTTCCCCGCGTGAGCGGCCGGGCCCCGGGCCGGCGTCCGGCATCCGGCGGCCGCAGAACGCCGGACGCCGGACGCCGGACGCCGGACGCCGCCGGCTCCGGGTCGTCCCGGAACCGGCGGCGCGGCGCACGCGGGCACGGGCGCGGGCGCTCCTGCTCCCGCTGCTTCTACTGCACGTCGACGAAGTCACCCGTGGCGTTGACGGCCGGGGTGGTCGCGGTGCCCGCGAAGGAGTAGCGGAAGTAGCCGTCGGTGGACGCGGTCACCGTGGTCTTCAGCTCGCCCGTGGAGTTCGTCGTGACGGTCTTCAGCGTCGTGTAGGTGTCGCTGCCCTTCTTGCGGAACTGCAGCTTCACCGGCTGGCCGGTGTACCCCGCGTACTTGTGGGTCTCCCAGTTGGCGCGGGACAGCTTGCCCGTGACCGTGATGGTCCTGCCCTTCTTCACCGGCTCGGGGGAGGCGTTGACGGTGAGCTTGGAGTAACGCTGGAGCTTGGTGGTGCCCAGGCCGTCCTGGTAGGCGAAACCGACCTGGTTCCAGTCGATCTCCTCGGCGAGCGGGTCCTGGTCGTTCCAGTCGTACGCGTAGCCCCCCACCTTCCAGGTGGCGGCGTCGGCGTTGACCAGCTCGACGTCCGGGTAGACGTCGATGGTGCCCTTGCAGGTGTCCTTGGTCGACGAGACCGGCGTGCAGACCGGCCAGTCGTCGCCGAAGAGGACCTTGGTCGCGTTCTCGTACGAGGTGCCGCGGTAGATCTCGACGTCGATCATGAAGTCGGGGGCGTTGAGGTCCATGCCCGCTTCGTGCGTGACCGTGTAGGTCACCGGGACCGTCACCTGGTTGCTGATGCCGGCGACGATCGGCTTGCCGTTGTTCACCTTCACGTTGGAGAAGGAGAGGTCCAGCGCGTAGGGGACGCCGGTGTCCGCGGCGGTGTAGGCGGACGGACCGGACGCCGCCTGCCGCGCGGACTGCACGGCCTCCACGAGGTCGCCCTTGCCGTGCGAGGACTTGTCGTACGAGGAGCCGTCGGCCTGTGCGGCGGGCACGGCGAGGGCGGAGAGGGCCAGGGCGCCGGAGACGGCGGCCACGGTGGCGCGAATACGCATGTGTTCCCCAGATGGAGAGGGGTCCCGGCGCTCGTCGCTCCCCCATGGCGCGTCGTCACGCCCGGGACCCAGGTGATCAGGGAGTCTGTTGACTCAGGTGATCAGATTCGCCACCTGGGTGAATGGTTGTACGGATGGTGAAAAGATTCGCGGGAGTTTTCGCGGTCAGTCGAACCACCGATCCCGAGGAAGCGCTGTGGACGACAGAGAGCTGATCGAGCGGATCCGGGCCAGACCCGGACTGTACGGTCTGGACACCTCGTACTACCCGACGGTCACCTTCCTCGACGGGTACGACCTGGGCCGTTCGGGCGCCCTGCTGCACGGGTTCACCGAGTGGCTCGTCGCCCGCGGGGGCGAGGAGAGCAGTCTCGGCTGGCGGGCGCTCGTCCTGGAGGAGGCGTTCCCGGGTGCGGGGATCCGGCACTGGGCGTCGCTGAGCGACCGGCAGCAGGCACGGGCCGTGGACCGCCTGTTCACCCTGCTGCTCGAATTCCTCGCCGAGCGGGACGCCGCGTAACCGGCAGGGGCGCCGTCGGCGAACGGACGGCGCCCCTGCCGGTGAACCGCGACCGGTACTCCTGCGCGCCGACGCGGTCACCCGCTACCCGCGGGTCAGTCGAACCACCGGTCCCGCGCCAGCTCCCCCGTCCGCGACGGGTCCTCCAGCAGTGCCGCCACCTCGAAGCGCCGCGGCCACTGGCCGGCCGCCCAGGCCAGGCCCGCGGCGACGCCCTCCAGGGTCGACGCGTGCAGGACGCCGTCGTCCGTCAGCCGCCAGTCGATCTCCACACCGTCGACGACGAGTTCCCCGTGCTCGACGTAGGTCGCGGGGGTCAGCGGGCCGAGCAGCACCCGCACCGGCTCCGGCACCTCGTGCTCGGTGCCCTCGGAGTCCACCTCGCCGGTGACGGACTCGCTCAGCCGCCGCACCTGGAACAGCTCCGCCAGGTCGGCGGCGCGCGACGGGCGGACCGGGAGCAGCGGGACGCCCTCGGTGAAGGGCAGCAGGTCGGGTGAGTCGACCACGACCGCGTCGGCGGCGTCCACGACCTCCACCCGCCCGTCGACGACCGCGCGCACCTCGTCGGGCAGGGTCACCTGCTCGGGGTCCAGCTCGGCCAGCGCGCCGTACAGGGCGTGCAGCTGGGCGGCCGTGACCTCGCGCTCGGGGTCGGCGAGGCGGTCCAGCAGCTCCGCCGCGCCGCCCGGCTCGTCGAGCAGGGCGGCCACGGACGTCCGTACGCCCAGCGCCCGCAGGACCTGTTCGTCGTCGAAGCCGGTCGCGTCGGCCTCGTCGTACAGGCCCCGCAGCAGCGGGTCCCCGCCCGCCGCGCGCAGGCCGGCGGGACGGCGGCCGTCGAGCACGGGGTGGCCGCGCAGCCACCAGGCCGTGTACGGCCGGACGGTCTCGTGGGTGCCGTCCGGCAGCAGGATCCGCACCGGCTGGACGATCGCGTCCCGCAGGGGCGGCCGCGACAGCAGGGCCAGGGCCTGGGGCCACCTGTCGTCGTCGACGAGGTCGAGGTCGCGCACGGCGACGATCTCCGTGGCGACCGGCGGGACGGGCGTGTCGGGGAAGCGGTCCAGGACGTCCTCGCACCACACGTCGACGGCGTCCAGCAGCCCGGCGTCGTCGGGTTCGGGGAAGTCGCCCTCGCGGGGTTCGAGCTCGTCCGGGTCGAGGACGACGTCGGTGGCGCGCACGAGCGCGAAGTCCACCAGGACGCCGCAGGCGGCCAGCGGCTGTTCGCCCCACTTCCCGGCCAGCTCGGCGTCGACGGCGGCGAGTTCGCCCTCGCGCATGACCCGGGCGAAGGGGCCGCCGGGGAAGACCAGTTCGCAGGCGGGGGACAGTTCGCCGTCCTCGTCGGGGAGGGCGAGCGCGCCGAGCCAGGGCTCCTCGCCGGGCTCCAGGCCGGCGTCGCGGACCAGGGCGAGCACCGTGTCCGCCAGTTCCTCGGCGTCGGGGGCGTCCTCCTCCCAGTTCGCGCCGCCCTCGTCGTCGAGGGAGGCGGCGACCGCGGCCCGCACCTGCGGGGTGGTGAGCACCGCCCGCGGGGTCGCGGGCAGCGCGCCGAGCTTCTCCAGGATCGGGTGGGCGGCGTCCGGGTGGGCCACCTTCAGGCCGAGCCGGGCCAGCACCTCCGGGTCGGTGCGGGCGTCGGCCGGGCCGGGCAGCAGCACCTGCCGGGGCCCGATCGTCGTCCGGCCGTCGGCGAGCGGCACGGGCAGCCCGGTCAGCCGGTCCGGATCGACCCCCGCGAGGCTGTCGTACAGCCGCCGCCACCAGCCCGGCTCCTTCTCCAGTCCGGCCAGCCGGTCCACGGCGTCGCTCAGGGACACCCGGGCCACGCCCAGCGTGCGCAGTTCCGCGCGGCGCTCCAGCCCGGCGGGCAGCAGGGTGGGCAGCACCTCGGCGAGCACCCGCACGGTGTCCGCGCCCGCGCCCTCCACCACCTCGGCGTCCCTCGGCCGCAGGGACTCGGGCAGGTCGTCGTCGGCCTCCTGGTCGTGCGGTGCGAGGGCGGGCGGCAGGAAGGAGGTGCGCGGCAGGCGCTCCAGGATCGCCTGGCGCAGGGCGCCGTCCAGTTCGCCCTTGCCGAGGGGACCGGGCACGAGGTCGATGATCCCGGCGGTCACCGGGCGCCAGCCGGCGAGGAGTTCGGCGTACGCGTCGGCCGCGCGCTGCACGAGGAAGTCGGTCAGCGGGCCGGGCGCGGCGTGGCGGCGGGTGGAGTCCAGCGGGAAGGACGCGATGAGCAGGGCCGGCACGCCGAGCGGCTCGTCGCTGGGGGTGGGGGCGTGCACGACGGGGCTGGTGCGGGGCCGGGCGGGGCTGCCGTCGGCCTCCACGGGCACGGCCCAGGTGACCGACCAGTGGGGGCGCAGGCGCTCCTCGACGGGCCGGTCGGCGAGGAGGTCGGGGGTGAGGGCGCCGTGCGCGGCGCGGGTGCGCCAGTGGGTGACCCCGCCCACCGAGTCGTCCACGACGGTGAACGGTCCGTCGGTGCGGCGGCTGAGCGTGCGCGGGACGTCGCCGTCGATCTCCACGACGACCTCGGTCAGGCCGGGCAGGGTGAGCAGCAGCGCGTCGTCGACGGCGCGCAGGAGGCGTTCGGCCAGGGCGGCGGCGGCCGTGTCGCGCAGCGGCAGGATGACGGCCGTGTCGTAGGGGTCGGGGGCGGTGCCCTCGGCGGCGAACGGGAGCCGCAGCAGCGGCACGTGCCCGTCGCGGCGGCGGATCTCGTCCCCGAGTCCGGGGCTGTGCCGGGCGAGGTCCCCGGCGAGGTCGCGGGCCTCGGCGAGGGACCAGCGCACCCCGCCGTGCCGGCCGACGACGGCGGGCTCGTCGGTGACGGCGAGGACGGCGGCGAAGCCGACGCCGAAACGCCCCACGGAGGGGGTGTCGCGCTTGGCGGAGGCGCGCAGGGTGGACAGCGACTCGACGCCGGCGGCGTCCAGCGGGGCGCCGGTGTTGGCGGCGACCAGGACACCGTCGCGCAGGGTCAGCCGGAGCCGGCCGGGCACCCCGGCGCGGGCGGCGGCGTCGGCGGCGTTCTGGGCGAGTTCGACGACGAGCCGGTCCCGGTAGCCGCCGAGGACCAGGTCCTCCTCGGCGTTGGCGTCCTCACGGAACCGGGCGGGGCTGGTGACCCACGCGTCCAGCACCCCGCGTCGCAGACGTGCCGTGCCGAACGGATCGGCACCCTCGGCGGCCGGGCGCACGAACTTGCTCACGTTCACTCTCCTCGTCGGCCCACATCGGCGTGAGCCCGAAGGTACCGCCTCACCGGCCGCGAGCACGCATCACGCCCGGCGGGCGGACGCCGTAGGACGCGGGCGGGACCCGGCCCTCCCGCCGCCGGAGCGGCGGGCGGACCGGGCAACGCGATCAGCCCTCGCAGGCGTACGGGACGAAGCGGGCCCACACGCCGGGGGCGAAGGCGAGACGGGGACCCTCGGTGTCCTTGGAGTCGCGGACGTGGACGGTGCCGGGGGTGAGGGCGAGTTCGACGCAGGAGTTGCCGTCGTTGCCGCTGCTGTAGCTGCTCTTGAACCACGCCAGCTCGGAGGCGTCCCCGGCGGTGGTCTTGTGGATCATGTTTCTCCCAGCAGTTGTTCGATGAAGGCCAGCGACGCCTGAGGCGAGAGCGCCTGCGCCCGGATCGTGCCATACCGCAGTTCAAGGATGCGCAGTTGTTTCGGATCGGTGGTCGGCCGACCACCGAACGCACCGTCGGAGCGACCGACCGCTGTACCGTCCGCGAACTTCAGCAGCTCGATCTTGCCGTCCATGCCGGAGTGCGTCTCGCAGTGCAACGGCATCACTTGGAGCATGACGTTGTGCAGCCGACCCACCTCCAACAGACGTTCGAGCTGCCGTCGCTGCACCATTCTGCCCCCGATGGGCCGCCGCAGGGCCGCCTCTTCCAGGACGAAGCTGAGGGCAGGAGCAGGTGAGCGCTCGAAAACCGACGCCCGAGCGACGCGAGCCGCCACCATGCGTTCCACCTCGTCCGGTGAATACGGCGGCTGCATAGCCTCGAACAGGGCCTTGGCGTGCTCAGGTGTCTGCAACAGGCCGTTGATGCTGTGGTTTTCGTAGATGCCGATCTCGACTGCTTGCGCCTCCAGCTTGGCCAGCTCCCGCACCTTCTTCGGGTACCGGACCTTCTTCACGTCCTCCCAGGCGGCGGCGAGCAGCCCGCCCGCGTCCAGCACCTCGTCCGCCCTGTCCAGGTACTCCTGGCGGGGGATCCGCTTGCCGCCCTCGATCTTGTAGACCATGTCCTCGCCATAGCCGACCGCCCTCCCGAACTCGGCGGCCCGCATCCCCGCCGCCTCGCGGCGCAGCTTCAGCTGCCGCCCGACGGTCGTGATGACCGCGACGCCCCACTCGTCGTCCGGGTCCACCTCCCAGCCCGGCTCGTCCGCCTCGCTCCTGAGCCGTCCCGCTTCCGCCTCGACCGTCATGGCGCGCCCCTCCGTCGTCCCTGCGATGCACCCGGCGCCCTACCCGTACGTCCCGCCCGCACAGCCCAGACAGCACCGGACAACCTGCGGACAGTGACCGTACGTACCCACCGAGTGACTTCTCACGGTACGCACGCACCGCCACGCTGAGTGACGTGAACCAGGAATCCACCACCCCCACGACGCCCGTCCGCACCTTCAGCGTGCTGCTCTCCCCCACACCGCGCGGCGCCCGCCTCGCCCGCCTGCTCGGAGCAGAACAGCTCCGCTCATGGGGTCTGCCGCTGGATCCGGCCCGCCAGGTCATCGCGGAACTGGCCGTCAACGCGGCGACACACGGCCGCGTGCGGGGGCGCGACTTCCGGCTCGCGCTCCACGTCGTGGCCGGCACCCTGCGCGTCGAGGTCACCGACACGCGGGGCGAGCGGCTGCCCGAGCCCCAGGAGCCCTCCTCCGACGCCGGGTCCGGCCGGGGCCTGATGCTCGTCGAGGCGCTGGCGGACCGCTGGGGGGTGGCCGACGCCCCCTTCCCGCGCAAGACCGTGTGGGCGGAAGTACGCCTCACACCACCGGAACCGGCTCCCCCGGACTCCGGTGCCGCCGGCGCCTCTTCCCGGGAAACGTGAGAGGAAGGCCCCCGTCATGGGCCGTCCGCTAGGAGTGCCCCAGCTCCGCCGACGACTCGTCCTCCGTGACCGGGACCGACCCCGAGTCCGGCGACGGCCGCAGCGGGAACGGGTCGACCCGGGTCTCGTCGATCACCGGCGGGGCCGGCTGCGGCGGCCTGGGCATGACGGCGGCCTCGGAGTGGCCGCCGCAGCCGTAGGACAGGGAGACGACCCGCCCGTCGGCCGGGGAGAACTCGTTGGCGCACACGCCGAAGGCCTGCCCGAGGGAGCCGCCGACGGGCACCAGGAAGCCGCAGCTCACGCAGGAGGCGGGGGCCGCCTGGGCCATCGGGGTCTTGGGGCCGAAGGCCTCCTCCCAGCGGTCGGCGGCGGTGTGCAGGCCGTAGCGGGACAGGACCCGGGCGCGGCGCATGCCCAGTTCCTCGGCCACCGCCGCGATCGAGCCGCGCGAGGGGGCGGCCGGGATGTTCGCCGGGCGCCCGGCGGCGACCTCCGCGTCCTCGGCCTCCATCAGGTCGGCCATCTCGTGCGAGACGGCCGAGTTCGGCGGGGGTTCGTCCTCGCCGGAGTAACCGGGTTCCAGACGCAGGTCCTCGGCGTCGGTGGGCAGCAGGTCGCCCGGGCCCATGTCGCCGGGGCGCAGCCGTTCGCTCCAGGGCACCCACTCGGGGGCGAGCAGCGCGTCGGGGCCGGGCAGCAGCACCGCCTCGTCCACCGTGACGATCTTCGCGCGCGACGCCCGGGCCACCGTCACCGCCCAGCGCCAGCCGCGGTACCCGAGCTCCTTGCACTCGAAGAAGTGCGTGACGACGCGGTCGCCCTCGGACACCAGCCCCACGTGCTCGCCGACGACCCCGGGTGCGGCGGCCTCCTCGGCTGCGGCGCGGGCGAGGTCGACGGCCTCGGCGCACAGACGGTCAGGGGTGCGGCTTCGCGTTGTCGCTGCGCTCACAGATATCGCTTCTCTCCATACGCCGTCTCACGAGTGCGCCACTCCCAGCGCGGGGGCGGACGGAGCGGACCGGGGGACCGCGTCGACGTCCGCGCCGAATCGTGCTCGGGCGCGCCTCCATCCATTCTGCGGGATGGCTGAGATACGCACGCTACCTTCTCGCGTGCGCTCGGCCTACACCGACGGAACCATCCGCCCCGTCGCAACGGTGTTTCCGGCCCGCCCGCATATGCCGCAGAGCCGGAAAGCGCGCCGCCATACGCGCGGTGACCGCACTACGCACAGCCATATCGGGGCACTATGAACGTCGTGGCAGCCGCGAGGACGCCCCAGAGCGCCACCGGGACCGGTGGGCCGGAAGGGGCCAAGGAGAGCAGCCGACGCAGCGGGCCGGGCCGGACGGGCGGCCCGCTCCGCGCGGTCGGCCGTGCTCTGCACCTGCCCGTGACCAAGACCGCCCGCGGCATCCGCAGAGCCACCCACGCGCACGGCGCCGGCGAGTCCGGCCTGGGCAAGCTGATCGAGCTGCACGGCGTGAACGGCGCCGGCGACGTCATGATCACCGTCGCGCTCGCCTCCACCGTCTTCTTCTCCGTGCCGACCGACGAGGCCCGGGGCCGGGTCGCCCTGTACCTGGCGATCACCATGGCGCCCTTCACGCTCCTCGCGCCGGTGATCGGCCCGCTGCTGGACCGCGTCCCGCACGGCCGCCGGGCGGCGATGGCCGGGGCGATGGCCGCCCGGGCGCTGCTCGCGCTCGTGCTGTCCGGCGCGGTGATCACCGGCAGCATCGAGCTGTATCCGGCCGCACTGGGCGTGCTCGTCGCGTCCAAGGCCTACGGCGTGGTCAGAAGCGCCGTCGTGCCCCGTCTGCTGCCGGCCGGCTTCTCGCTGGTGAAGGCGAACTCGCGGGTGACGCTCGGCGGGCTGCTGGCCACCGGGATCGCGGCGCCGATCGGCGCGGGGCTGCAGCAGATCGGGCCGCGCTGGCCGCTGTACGGCGCCTTCGTCATCTTCGCGGCCGGAACGTTCCTGTCCTTCTCCCTGCCGTCGAAGGTGGACTCGGCCAAGGGCGAGGACACCGCGCTGCTGGCGGCGGACGAGCGGCATCTGCACGGGCCGCACCGCAGGCCGGTCAAGCGTCCGGGGCTGCGGACGGTCGGCCCGGCCGTCACGCACGCGCTGGCCGCCAACGCCGCCATCCGCTGCCTGACCGGCTTCCTGATCTTCTTCCTGGCGTTCCTGCTGCGCGAGCACCCGCTGAGCGGGCAGAGCGCGGCGGTGTCGCTGGGCGTGGTCGGTGTCGCGGCGGGCGCCGGCAACGCGCTGGGGACGGCGGTCGGGGCCTGGCTCAGGTCCCGGGCGCCGGAGATCATCATCGTCACGGTCGTGGCGTGCGTGCTGGGCGCGGCCATCACGGCCGCGGTGTTCTTCGGGGCGGTCCTGGTGGCGTGCCTGGCCGCGATCGCCGGGTTCGCGCAGGCGCTGGCCAAGCTGTCCCTGGACGCGCTGATCCAGCGGGACGTGCCCGAGCTGGTGCGCACCTCGGCGTTCGCGCGGTCCGAGACCCTGCTGCAGATGTCCTGGGTGCTGGGCGGGGCGGTCGGCATCGTGCTGCCGCTCGACGGCTCGCTCGGGCTGGCGGTGGGCGCCGCGATCGTCGGCACCGGCTGGCTGGCCACCGTGCGGGGGCTGGTCGGATCGGCCCGGCGCTCGGGCGCGCCGCGCACACGCGTGGCCTAGGGCCTGTCGTTCGGATCAGGCCGGATCAGGGAGCGGGGTCTGGTGCCGTGCGTCGCAAGGCGGAGGAGGGCGCCGTGGCAAAGCCCCGGCAGCCGGCGACGACGCGGCGGGGCGCGGTGCCGGACCCCGCGAGCCCGGCATGATCCGAACGAAAGGCCCTATTGGTCCGGGCACGCCGCACCCCGCCTGGGAGGGGTGCCGGGCCCGCCCGATAGCCTTCGGCCATGACCAGGTTGCAATCCGCTGTGCGACGCCGCCGCGCCGTCGCCGCCGCCGGCGCCGTTTCCGCCGGACTGCTCGTCCTGTCGGCGTGTGACAAGCCGACCCCGATGTCCACCGTCACCGTCGGCAGCTCCTCGGTGAACGCCGAGGCGACCTGCGGCGGCGAGGGCAAGGCCCTGAAGTCCGCCGATCTGTCGAAGTGCCTGAAGAACACGGACATCGAGACCGTCTCGGTCGACCCGGACGAGACCGTGCGCTTCGGTGTCGACCCGGAGGTCGCCGACGAGGGCTGGACGATCCTGATGAACGGCCAGCCGCTGACCGACTCCAGCAAGAAGACCTACCGCACCATTCCGGGCAGCGTCTTCTTCAACGCCCAGTACGGCGCGCAGGGCAACTCGACCCTGGTGTCCATCAAGCAGGGCGAGAAGGACACCACGGCGCTGTGGAACTTCAAGCTCAAGAAGGACGCCTGAGCACTGCCGCCGGGCCTCGGGTGCTGGTGGCCACCGCGGTTCCCGCCGAGCGGGACGCGGCGGCCGGGGCGTTCGCGGGGCCCGTCGGCGAGGTGCGGGTGCCGGGGGCGGTCCTGGGCCGGCTGTCGCCGGGGTCCGCGGCCGGTCCGGTGACGGCCGACCTCCTCGCCGCCGGCGTGGGGCCCGCCCTGGCCGCCGCCTCCGCCGCCTCGGCCCTCACCGCGGCCGCCCTCGACGGCCGCCCCTACGACCTCGTCGTCTGCGCCGGGATCGCCGGCGGGTTCCTCCCGCACGCCCCCGTCGGCTCCCTCGTGGTCGCCGACGAGATCACCGCGGCCGATCTCGGGGCCGAGACGGCCGAGGGCTTCGTGCCGGTCACCGGGCTCGGCTTCGGGACCGTCACCCACCGCCCGCCCGCGGCGCTGGTGCGGCGGGCCGCCGCCGCGACCGGGGCGCGGACCGGGGCCGTGCTCACCGTCTCGACCGCGACCGGCACCGCCGCCCGCGCCGAGGAGCTCCGCCTGCGTCACCCCACCGCCCTGGCCGAGGCCATGGAGGGCTTCGGCGTCGCCGAGGCGGCCGCCGCGCACGGTGTGCCCGTGCTGGAGCTGCGGGCGGTGTCCAATCCCGTCGGCCCCCGCGACCGCGCCGCCTGGCGCATCGGCGAGGCCCTGGCGGCCCTGACCGAGGCCTTCGGGAAGCTCGCGCCCGTCCTGGAGAGTTGGAACCGGCATGACCAGTGAGAAGCTGCGGATCGCCTACTCCCCCTGTCCCAACGACACCTTCGTCTTCGACGCCCTCGCCCACGGCCGCGTCCCCGGCGCCCCGGCCCTGGACGTGACCTTCGCGGACATCGACGTCACCAACGGCATGGCCGAGCGCGGCGAGTTCGACGTGCTGAAGGTGTCGTACGCGGTGCTGCCGTACGTCCTCGACGACTACGCGCTGCTGCCCTGCGGGGGCGCGCTGGGGCGGGGCTGCGGGCCGCTGGTGCTCACCCGCCGGGCCGGGACCGACCTGACGGGGCGGACGGTCGCGGTGCCCGGCGAGCGGTCGACGGCGTACCTGCTGTTCCGGCTGTGGGCGGCGGACACGCTCCCCGACGGGGTCGGGAGGATCGTCGTGATGCCGTTCCACGAGATCATGCCGGCCGTGCGGGACGGCCGGGTCGACGCGGGGCTCGTCATCCACGAGGCGCGCTTCACCTACCGCGACTACGGCCTGCACAAGCTCGCCGACATGGGCGAGCACTGGGAGCGCACCACCGGGCTGCCGATCCCGCTCGGCGCGATCATCGCCAAGCGGTCCCTGGGCGCGGACACGCTCCGGCTGCTCGCCGACTCCGTGCGCGCCTCCGTCCGGGCCGCCTGGGACGAGCCGGAGGTCTCCCGCCCGTACGTGATGGAGCACGCCCAGGAGATGGACCCGGCCGTCGCCGACCAGCACATCGGGCTGTACGTCAACGAGTTCACCGCCGACCTCGGCGAGGACGGCTACGCGGCCGTGCGCGGCCTGCTGGCACGCGCGGCGGCCGAAGGGCTGGTGCCGCCCCTCGGCCCGGACGCGCTGGTCTTCCCGTGATCCGTGAGGTCCCGCCGGGCTACACGTCGAGCTGGTCGGCGACCGCCCGCAGCAGGCCGGCGATCTTCTTGCCGGAGGCCCTCTCGGGGTAGCGGCCCTTCTCCAGCATCGGCGTGATGTTCTCCAGGAGGGTCGTCAGGTCCTGGACGATGGAGGCCAGCTCGTCGGGCTTCTTGCGCTGCGCGGCGGCGACCGACGGGGTCGGGTCCAGCAGGGTCAGGGAGAGCGCCTGGTCGCCGCGCTGCCCGGCGACCACGCCGAACTCCACGCGCTGCCCCGGCTTGAGCGTCTCGACTCCGGCGGGGAGGACCGAGGAATGGACGAAGACGTCACCGCCGTCGTCGCGGGAGAGAAAGCCGAAGCCCTTCTCGCTGTTGAACCACTTGACCTTGCCGGTAGGCACGTCTGTCCTCGTCCTCGTACTCGTCGGAAAACTGCTTCTGAAAGGGCTCTTGATAGCACTGGGGCGGGCCGCCCAGACCCGCCGGTACCAAGGCTAATGGTCCTCAGGCCGGTGACAAGACGTCACCCGGTCGTTCCTTCGCGCTGGGAACTACCCTGGTCCGGTGCGTGACAAAACCCAAACGAATTCCGCCGCGCCCGGTGACCGCCTGGTCCGTGCCGGTGCCGTCGTCTTCTTCATCGGCGCGGTGGCCACCTTGGTCACGGTGGCCCCGTTGTTCCTCGGGACGACGCCCTTTCCCACATACATGTTCGGATTGAGCATGCTCATGGCCGTCGGATTCCTGATGGCCGGCGCCGGCGTACTGCGCTCGATCGCGGCCGGGCGGCGTCAGGCGCGCTCCGGGCGGTAGTCCGGCCCGTCGGCGTACCGCGAGAACCAGCGCGGGAATTCCGTCAGATCGGTGAGGACGACGTCCGCGCCGGCCGCGCGCAGTTCCCCGGCCGGGCAGGGGCCCGTGGCCACCGCGACCGACAGCGCGCCCGCCGCCCGGGCGCCGCGCACGTCCCCGAGGTGGTCGCCGACGTAGACGTCCGCGCCGTGCTCGCGCAGCGCCCGCGCCTTCTGCTCGGCCCACAGGTCGCCGACGACGGCGTCGGGCTCGATGCCGAGGTGGGCCAGGTGCAGCTTGGCGTTCGGCTCGTACTTCGCCGTGACCACCACCGCGCGCCCGCCGGCCTCCCGCACGGCCGCGACCGCCTCGCGGGCGCCGGGCATCGCGGGCGTCGCCGCGACGGCGATCGCCGGGTACATCGCCCGGTACAGGTCGGCCACCGCCTCCACCTCGCCGGCCGGGAACCAGTGGGCCAGCTCCTCGGCGAGCGGCGGACCGAGCCGCGTGACGGCCAGGTCGGCGTCGATGTACGTGCCCGTCCGCTCGGACAGCGCCGTGTAGCAGGCGCGGATGCCGGGACGGGAGTCGATGAGGGTCATGTCGAGGTCGAACCCGACGGTCGGCACGGGCGCGGTGGGATAGGCCATGCGGGCCATTGTGCCCAGGCCCCGCGACGGCCGGCCCAGGCCCCGCGGCGGCCGGCCCCGGTCCCCCGGCCGGCTCACCCGCGCCGCTGCGAGCGCCACACCAGGAACAGCGCCGACGCCACGGCCGCGCCGCGCACCACCCACGGCCAGGTCCCGGCGAGCGCGTCGTCCATCTGCCCCTCGGCGACGGGGGTACCCCAGCGGCCGTCGGTACGGCCCCACAGCCACACGACGCCGGCGGCCACCGCGAGCCCGGGCATGCCCATGACCGCCCACTTCGCCTCCGCCGGGGTGAGCCGGCGCGAGGTGTAGGCGATGGCCCAGCCGATCAGCAGGGCGAACCAGTTGCCGAGCACGGCACCGACGACGAGCAGCCCGGCCGCGAGCAGCAGCAGGGGGTTGCTCCGGCCGGCGGACGCGAGCCGCGGGAGCCGGCGGCGCGCGGCCGGCGCCCCGGCGGGCTCCGCGACGGCCGGCACCGCCTCCTCGGCGGTCTCCTCCGCCTGCGTCTCCTTCCCGGGCGCCTCTTTCCCAGGCGCCTCCTTCGCGGGCGGCGCCTTGAGCAGTTCCGGGATCTCCACGCCGCCCACGAAGCCGGGCACGTCGTCGATGCCGAGGGGGCCGCTGTCCACCCGCCACCAGTCCGGCCCCCCGGCGCCGTCCCCGAGCTCGTGCGCCGCCGCCAGGTGCGGCGGGGACGGCGCGCCGGAGGGGCGCGGCTCCTCCCCGGGCCGCGCCGGGCCGGCCGGCCGCGGACGCGGCACGACGCGGCGCAGGACGCCCTTGGCGCGCTCGGCGGTCCGCGGCTCGCGCTGCACGGGGACGGCGGCGGGCGGGGCCGGGGGCGTGCCGCCGGTGCCGGTGTCCCCGGCGGCCGCGGCCACCACCTCGTCGGGCGTGCCGAGGCGGGTGAGGATGCGGCGGACGGCGGCCGGGCTGTCGACGGGTGTCCTCGCCCGGCGCCGGTCGATCTCGTTGCGCAGGCCGGCGACCAGGCGCATGCGGACGGCCGACGACAGCTGCCGCTGCTGCGCCACGTCGCCGACGCGGCTCAGATACTCGTAAACGACCTGGTCGCTCTCGATCCCCACGAAGTCCCCTCCGGGGCGGGTGCGTTGTTCAACCGCGTGGCACGACGGTACCGCGTCCTCCCGGATGCCCGGCTCCGCGCGGGCGCGTGCCCCTCCCCGTGTGCCCCGGGCACCTCCCGGACCGACGCGTCCCCGGCGCCGTACCCACCCGCTACCGTTGAGCGGATGAGCACCGAGGAGACCCCCGCGGCCCCCCGTTCCCTCGCGGAGGCGCTCCGCGCCCGTGACGACCGCTCCCTGGCCGCCCTGCTGCGCAGCCGCCCCGACCTCCTCACGCCCGTCCCCGGCGACCTCACGCAGCTCGCCACCCGCGCCGCCACCCGCGCCTCGGTCGTGCGCGCCCTGGAGCGGCTGGACCGGTTCGCTCAGCAGACGGCCCAGGCGCTGGCCGTGGCGGCTGACCCGGCGACCTACGACGAGCTGCTCGGTCTCCTGGCCGGCGACGACCGGGACCCGGCCGTCGCCGCGGCCCTGCCGCACGCCCTGGGCACCCTGCGCGAGCAGGCCCTCGTCTGGGGCGGCGACGAGCGGCTGCGCCTGGTGCGCACCGCGCGGGAGCTGCTCGCGCCCTCCCCGCAGCACCCCTCGCCGACCGGGCTCGGACCCACCGTCCAGGAAGCCGCCGCCGGGATGTCGCCGGGGCGGATCCAGCAGATCCTGACCACGGCCGGGCTGCCCTCGACGCACGACCCGGTCTCCGCCGTGGCCGCTCTGACCGCCCTGTTCACGGACCGCGAGCGGATGGCCGCGCTGCTCGACCGGGCGCCCGCCGACTCCCTGGAGGTGCTGGAACGCCTGGTGTGGGGGCCGCCGTACGGCCAGGTCGCCCCCGAGCCGGCGCCCCGGCTGCGCTGGCTGCTGGACCGCGGGCTGCTGCTGCCGACGGCGCCCGGGACGGTGGTGCTGCCCCGGGAGGTCGCGCTGCACCTGCGGCGGGGCCGGGCGCACCGCGCACCCGAGCCGGTGCCGCCGCCCGTCGAGGCCGCCGCCGTCCATCGCCCGCAGGTCGTGGACGCGACCGCGGCCGGGCAGGCGTACACCGCGCTGGCGACCGTCGAGGAGCTGCTGAAGGAATGGGACGAGGGCGGTCCCGCCGTGCTGCGGGCCGGCGGGCTGAGCGTGCGGGACCTGAAGCGGACCGCGGTCGCCCTCGACGTGTCCGAGCCGGTCGCCGCCTTCTGGGTGGAACTGGCGTACGCGGCGGGCCTCGTCGCCTCCGACGGCGAGGCCGACGAGCGGTACGCGGCGACCCCCGCGTACGACGAGTGGCGCGAACTGCCCGCCGCCGAACGCTGGGCGCGGCTGGCCACCGCGTGGCTCACCGCGACCCGCACGGCCGGGCTGGTCGGCGGACGGGACGCCAGGGACCGCACGCTGTCGGCGCTGGGGCCGGGACTGGACCGCTCGGCGGCGCCCGAGGTGCGGCACCGCGTGCTGGCGCTGCTGGCCGGGCTGCCGGAGGGAGCCGCGCCGTCCGCCGGGTCGCTGCTGGCCCGGTTGCGCTGGGAGAGGCCGCCGCGCGGGCCCGTGGAGGCCCCCCACGAACGGGGCCGGGCCGGGGGGAAGGACGACGACCTGCGCGGCCGGCTCGCCCGGTGGACGCTGTCCGAGGCGGAGCTGCTGGGCGTCACGGGGCGGGGCGCGCTGTCCGCGCACGGACGGGCCCTGCTCGGGGCACCGGCGCCGAGGGCACCGCAGGCGGACCCCGAGGGCCCCGGGGACAAGCTCCCCGTCCACCACCGGCCCACCCCGGCGCCGGCCCCCCTCTCCCCCGCCGAGCAGGCCACCGCCGCCGCCACCGCCGCCCGCCTCCTGGCGCCCCTCCTGCCCGAGCCCTTGGACCACGTCCTGCTGCAGGCCGACCTGACCGCGGTGGCACCGGGCCCGCTGCGGCGTCCGCTGGCCGACGTGCTCGGCGTGCTCGCGGACGTGGAGTCGAAGGGCGGGGCCACCGTCTACCGGTTCACGCCGGGCTCGGTACGGCGGGCACTGGACGCCGGGCGGACCGCCGCCGACCTGCACGCCTTCCTCGCCGAGCACTCCCGTACGCCGGTGCCGCAGCCGCTGGCGTACCTGATCGACGACGTGGCCCGCCGGCACGGGCACCTGCGGGTGGGCGCGGCCTCGGCGTACGTGCGCTGCGACGACGACGCGATGCTGAACGAGATCCTCGCCGACCGGCGGGCCGCCGGGCTCGGGCTGCGGCGCCTCGCCCCGACCGTGCTCGCCGCGCAGGCCGACCCGGCCACGCTGCTGGAGGGGCTGCGGGCGATGGGCTTCGCGCCGGCCGCCGAGTCGGCCGAGGGGGACGTGCTGATCGCCCGGGCGCACGCCCACCGCACCCCGCCCCGCACGGCCCCCGAGCCGGTGCCGGAGGGGCCGCCGGTCCCCGACGACACCCTGCTCGCCGCGGCGGTCCGCGCCATCCGGGCGGGCGACCTCGCCTCCACCGTCCCGCGCAAGCAGACGGGGACGCCGGCCGCGACGGGCGGCGCACTGCCGCGCACGACCTCCGCCGAGACCCTCGCCACCCTGCAGGCCGCCGTCCTGACCGGCGAGACCCTGTGGATCGGGTACGTCAACGCCGAGGGCGCCGCCAGCCAGCGCGTCATCGAGCCGGTCCGCGTCGAGGGCGGCTTCGTGACGGCGTACGACCACACCGCGGACGGGGTCCGCACGTATCCGCTGCACCGGATCACGGGGGTCGCGGAGCTCGCCGACGGCGACCGCTGAGGCCGCCGCGGGGCCGCCCGGGATCACTCCTGCGGGTGTACGCCGGGCTTCATGCACGCCACGCCGGACAGGTCCCACCCTCGGGCGACCTTGCCGGGCGTGCCGCATCACGCCGCGTGCCCCGGGGCAGCCAACGGGTGTTCCGATCAGGCCCGGACGCCCCGCGGGGAGTCCGGGCGAGTGCAGCAGAAAGGAAGTCCCCCATGCGTGCTGCCCGTCGTGTGGCCGCCGTCCTGACCGCCACCGCCGTGATGCTCGGCGCGTTCGCCACGCAGGCCGCGGCGATCGGCATCGACGTCGCCGGGTTCGTCCTGGAGACACCGGCCATCTGACGCGTTCCCGTTCCCGGCGGGCCGGCCCCGGCGTTGCGGGACCGGCCCGCCGCGGGTGACGCGTCCCCCTTCCCGGCGCGCCCGGCGCGTGCAACTCCCCGCCCCGCACCCGAAAGGCCCTGACCCCCCATGCGTTCCAAGTTTCCCGACCAGGCCCGCGGCGCCGTCGCCGTCTCCGCCGCCGCGCTCATGACCGCCGCCGCCCTCGTCATGGCGCTCGCGCCCGAGACCCCGGCCGCCCCGCTCCCGCTGCCGCTCCCGGTCGCGGGGGCCGAGCCCCTGGTGACCGAGGGGATCACCGTCGAGGGACCGCTGATCAACAATCTCGGTCTGCCCACGCAGAAGTAGCCCGGCGCGTGCGGTAGCTGTCCCCGTCGATCCGCACGATCTCGGCGTGGTGGGCCAGCCGGTCCGCCATCGCCGGGGCGGCCGGGCCGGCGAACACCTCCTCCCAGCGGTCGGGCGGGCGGTCGCCGGTCACCAGCAGCGAGGCCCGCTCGTAGCGGTGCGCGACCAGCCGGAAGAACAGCAGGGAGGCATCCGCGTCGAACGGGACGTAGCCGACCTCGTCGACGATCAGCAGCGGGTAGGCGTCGAGGGCGGTCAGCTCCTCGGCGAGCCGGCCCGCCGCCTCGGCGGCGGCCAGCCGCGCGGCCCACTGCGCGGCGGTCGCGAACAGCACCCGGTGGCCGGCCTCGCAGGCGCGCACGCCGATGCCGGTCGCCAGGTGCGTCTTGCCGGTGCCGGGCGGGCCGACGAGCACCGCGTTGCGGTGCTCGGCGACGAAGTCCAGCTTGCCGAGCCGGGCCACGGCCTCCCGGTCGAAGGAGCGGGGGTGGCCGGCGTCGAACTCCTCCAGCAGCTTGCGGGAGGGGAACCCGGCCGCGCGGATCCGCTCCTCGCCGCCGTCCCCGGCCGGGAACGGCCACACCCGGGGGGCGGCCTGCGCGGGGATCCGCACGGTCTCGTCCGCCCCGGCCACCGGCGCCGGTCCGGGATCGTGCTCCGCCCGGGCGGGACCGTGCTCGGTGCGGGCGAGCATCGGGCCGGACATGTACGCCAGGATCGCCGCCGACACGATGAAGGCCATGTGGATCACCGTGCCCCACAGCAGGGAGTGCCGCGAGGTGTGCTCCACGTCCACGAACATCTGGAGCAGGTGCACGGAGGAGATGCCGACGATGGCGGTGGCCAGCTTCACCTTCAGCACGTTGGGGTTGACGTGCGAGAGCCATTCGGGCTGGTCGCGGTGGCCCTGGAGGCCGATGCGCGAGACGAAGGTCTCGTAGCCGCCGACGATCACCATGATCAGCAGGTTGGCGATCATGACGACGTCGACCAGTTTGAGCACGGCGAGCATCACGTACGTCTCGGTGGCCCGGCCGGTCACACAGCGGCCGATCAGGTTCCACAGCTCGTAGAAGAACTTGTAGACGTACACGCCCTGCACGGCCACCAGACCGAAGTACAACGGGGCCTGGAGCCAGCGGGTGGCGAACAGGGCGTAGCCGAGCGTGGCGGTCGGCGGGGGCGGGGGCGGGGACGGGGTTCGCGTGGGGGGCTGCACGTCCGCCATTCTTCGGAGCGAGCGGCCGTACAGCTCAATCCGCGCCACCCGCAGGAATGACCCGCGCCACCCGCAGGAATGAATAGACATCCTGTACGACGGGTGGCGCGCGCCATCCCGGCCTGGTGGGCGATCAGGCACACTGGACGTTCGGCCGTGCCGTCCGGCCGCATGAAAGGGTGCCGCGCGTGAATGGTCCGCTCATCGTCCAGTCCGACAAGACCCTGCTCCTGGAGGTCGACCACGAGCAGGCCGACGACTGCCGTCGGGCCATCGCGCCGTTCGCCGAGCTGGAGCGGGCGCCGGAGCACATCCACACCTACCGGGTGACACCGCTGGGCCTGTGGAACGCGCGGGCGGCGGGCCACGACGCCGAGCAGGTCGTCGACGCGCTGGTGCAGTACAGCCGCTACCCGGTGCCGCACGCGCTGCTCGTCGACATCGCCGAGACGATGGACCGCTACGGCCGGCTGACCCTCAGCAAGCACCCGGCGCACGGGCTGGTCCTGACGACCACCGACCGGCCGGTGCTGGAGGAGGTGCTGAAGTCCAGGCGGATCACCCCGCTGGTCGGCGCCCGCATCGACCCCGACACCGTCGCCGTGCACCCCTCCGAGCGCGGGCAGATCAAGCAGGTGCTGCTGAAGCTCGGCTGGCCCGCCGAGGACCTCGCCGGGTACGTCGACGGCGAGGCGCACCCCATCGGGCTGCGCGAGGACGGCTGGGCGCTGCGGCCGTACCAGAAGCAGGCCGTGGAGAACTTCTGGCACGGCGGGTCCGGCGTCGTCGTCCTGCCCTGCGGCGCCGGCAAGACGCTGGTCGGCGCCGGGGCGATGGCGCAGGCGCAGTCGACCACCCTGATCCTCGTCACCAACACGGTCTCGGCCCGGCAGTGGAAGCACGAGCTGGTGAAGCGGACCACGCTGACCGAGGACGAGATCGGCGAGTACAGCGGGACGAAGAAGGAGATCCGGCCCGTCACCATCGCCACCTACCAGGTGCTGACGACCAGGCGGAAGGGGGTCTACCCCCATCTGGAGCTGTTCGACTCCCGGGACTGGGGGCTGATCGTCTACGACGAGGTGCACCTGCTGCCCGCCCCCGTCTTCAAGTTCACCGCCGACCTCCAGGCCCGGCGCCGCCTCGGTCTGACCGCGACGCTGGTGCGCGAGGACGGCCGCGAGTCGGACGTGTTCTCCCTGATCGGGCCCAAGCGGTTCGACGCGCCGTGGAAGGAGATCGAGGCGCAGGGCTACATCGCGCCCGCCGACTGCGTGGAGGTCCGGGTCAACCTGACCGACGCCGAGCGGCTCGCGTACGCCACGGCCGAGACCGAGGAGAAGTACCGCTTCTGCGCCACGACCGCGACCAAGCGGAAGGTCACCGAGGCGATCGTGCGGCGCTTCGCCGGGCAGCAGATCCTGGTCATCGGCCAGTACATCGACCAGCTCGACGAGCTCGGCGAGCACCTGGGCGCGCCGGTGATCAAGGGCGAGACGTCCAACGCGCAGCGGGAGAAGCTCTTCGACGCCTTCCGCGAGGGCGAGATCAGCGTGCTGGTGGTGTCCAAGGTCGCGAACTTCTCGATCGACCTGCCGGAGGCGACGGTGGCGATCCAGGTGTCGGGCACCTTCGGCTCGCGCCAGGAGGAGGCCCAACGCCTCGGCCGGGTGCTGCGGCCCAAGGCCGACGGTCACCAGGCGCACTTCTACTCGGTGGTGGCGCGGGACACCATCGACCAGGACTTCGCCGCCCACCGGCAGCGCTTCCTGGCGGAGCAGGGCTACGCGTACCGGATCGTGGACGCGGACGAGCTGCTCGCGGAGAACTGAGGGCCCGCGGGGGGCTCACCTGCGGCGGACCAGGCCCGTCTCCGTGCCGTACTCGCCGAGCACGACCACGTCGAAGGCAGCGCCCAGGAACACCCTGACGGCGCGCAGGGCGTCGCCGAGGCGATGGGGGTGACCGCCCTGGAGGGCGGTCGCGCCGGACCGGCCGGGGGTCGGGGTGAAGGTCGCTGAACTCATGTCTCCAGGGTCGCTCCGGGCCCGGGGCGGGGGCATCGGTCCGCGGGCCGAACCCGCGGGGCCCGCGGGTACGCCCGCGGACCGACCCCCTCCCCCCGGGGACGGGGCCCGCGTCCCCCGGGGGGATGAGGCGGCGAAGGACCGGACGCCGCGGGGCGGGGGAGCGGCGGACGGGGAAAACGGTTGGCCTCCAGGGGAAAACGGTTGGCCCCCACCGGTGCGGCCGTCCTAGAATCTCCGCCCTTGCCCGCCTCCTCTCGGAGTGCCGCCGACCGCTCGGAAACCGGCCGGCCCCCCAGCGCCCTTCCCGCAGGTCTTCCGGAGGCACCCCCCTTGTCCACGCCGTCCACGCCGTCCACGCCGTCCACGCCCGCCGGCGATCCCCTCTCCCGCGAGCGCGCGCACCTGGCCGCGTCCCGGGCCGCCCTGCGCGCGATGCGCGAGGACGTCGAGTCCCTCGACATCAGCGACGTCGCCGCGAACTGGGTCAACGCCCAGGTCCTGCAGCGCCAGATCGGGGAGCGCATCAAGGCCCTGGCCGACCTCAGCGACACCCCGCTGTTCTTCGGCCGGCTCGACTACCTGCACGCGCCGGGCGCCCAGCGGGCCGAGGGGGCGCAGGGGGAGCGCTTCTACATCGGGCGCCGGCACGTGCACGACGCCGACGGCGACCCGATGGTGATCGACTGGCGTGCGCCGGTCTCGCAGCCGTTCTACCGGGCGTCCAAGAAGGACCCCATGGACATCGCGCTGCGCCGCCGCTTCGGCTACACCGGCGGCGAGCTCACCGCGTACGAGGACGAGCACCTGTCCGACCCGGCCGAGGCGGCGCGCACCAGCCGGCTGCTCCAGCAGGAGATCGAGCGGCCCCGCGTCGGCCCGATGCGCGACATCGTCGCCACCATCCAGCCCGAGCAGGACGAGATCGTGCGGTCCGGGCTGTCCGGCACGGTGTGCGTGCAGGGCGGCCCGGGCACCGGGAAGACCGCCGTCGGCCTGCACCGGGTCGCGTACCTGCTGTACGCCCACCGCGAGCGGCTGGCCCGCAGCGGCACCCTGGTCATCGGGCCGAACCGGTCCTTCCTGAACTACATCGAGCAGGTGCTGCCCGCCCTGGGCGAGCTGACGGTCCAGCAGGCGACGGTGGACGACCTGGTCGCGCACGTGGAGGTGCGCGGCACGGACGACGCGACGGCGGCGGCCGTCAAGGGCGACGCGCGGATGGCGCGGGTGCTGCGCAAGGCCCTGTACGCGCACGTGACGACGCCCGCCGAACCGGTCGTGGTGGTGCGCGGCTCGCGCCGCTGGCGGGTGGCGGCGTACGAACTGCAGGACATCGTCGGCGAGTTGCTGGAGCGGGACATCCGCTACGGCGCCGCCCGCGAGGCCCTGCCGCAGCGCATCGCGCACGCCGTGCTGGTGCAGATGGAGCGGGCGGGCGAGGCGCCGGACGACCGGGTGCAGGACGCGGTGGCCCGCAACAGCGCGGTGAAGGCGGCCGTGAAGGCGGTCTGGCCGGCGGTCGACCCGGCGAAGCTCGTGCTGCGGCTGCTGTCCGACGCGGACTTCCTGGCCGAGCACGCGGAGGGGATCCTCACCGCCGAGGAGCAGAAGGCGATCCTGTGGGCGAAGCCGGCGCGGTCGGTGAAGTCGGCGAAGTGGTCGCCCGCGGACGCGGTGCTGATCGACGAGGCCGCCGACCTGATCCGGCGCACGCACTCCCTCGGGCACGTCGTCCTCGACGAGGCCCAGGACCTCTCCCCCATGCAGTACCGGGCGGTGGGCCGCCGGTGCACCACGGGTTCGGCGACCGTGCTGGGCGACCTGGCGCAGGGCACCACCCCGTGGGCGACCCGGAGCTGGCGGGAGGCCCTGGCCCACCTCGGCAAGCCGGACGCGGTCGTCGAGGAGCTGACGGCCGGCTTCCGCGTCCCGGCCGACGTCATCGCCTACGCCTCGCGGCTGCTGCCGCACATCGCCCCGGACCTGACGCCGGTCGCCTCGATCCGCGAGAACCCGGGCCTGTTCGAGATCCGCGCGGTCACCGGGGCCGCCGACGTGGTCGGCGCCTGCCGCGAGGTGCTGCGCCACGAGGGCTCCATCGGCCTGATCGCCGCCGACGCCCGCGTCCCCGAGCTCGCCGGCGCGCTGGCCGCGGCGGGCGTCCCGTACCTGTCCCCGGGCGAGGAGACCACCCGGCAGACCCGTCTGACCCTGGTCCCGGCGTCCCTCGCCAAGGGCCTGGAGTACGACTACGTGGTCCTGGACGAACCCCGGGCGGTGGTCGACGGCGAACCGGACGAACGCACCGGCCTGCGCCGCCTGTACGTGGCGCTGACCCGAGCGGTGTCGGGCCTGGTCGTGACCCACGCGGCACCGCTGCCGGAGCAGTTGTCCTAGCCCTCGTCGAACTCCCGCCTGCCCCGCGACGACACGCCCCAGGACCCGCACGGCGCCGGCCGCCCGGGCCTGCGGCCGGGCGGCCGCGCGTCAGGCGGCGTCCACGGCGGCCCGCCAGGTGGCGACCGCCTCCGCCGAGACGGGCGCGCCCCAGCCCCGCGGCCGGGCCGCCCCGCCGATGTGGAAGCCGTCGATCCCGGCCGCCAGCAGGGCCGGTACGTGGTCGAGGCGCAGCCCGCCGCCCACCAGCAGCTGCTGCTCGTATCCCGGCTCCCCCCGCCGGCCCGCCTCGGCCAGCAGCGTGGGCAGGCCGTCGTCGACGCCCGCGGCCGATCCGGCCGTCAGGTACGTGTCGAGGCCGGGCAGTCCGTCGAGCTGCTTGCGCAGGGCGTCGCGGTCGGCGGCCCGGTCGATGGCCCGGTGGAAGGTCCACGGGCAGCCGTCCAGGGCGGCGACGACCCGCTCCACCGCGTCCAGGTCCACCGCGCCGTCCGCGTCGAGGAAGCCGAGCACGAACTCCTCGGCCCCGGCCTCCCGCAGCTCCCCCGCCGCGCGGACCAGCCGGTCGACGTCCTCGGGGTCCCCGGCCGCGAAACCGTCCGTCAGCCGCAACATCACCCGCAGCGGGAGGTCGACGGCGTCGCGGATCCCGGCGACCGTCGCGGCCGGCGGGGTGAGCCCGTCGGCAGCCATGTCGGTGACCAGTTCGAGGCGGTCCGCGCCTCCCGCCCGGGCCGCGACCGCGTCCTCGGCGTCGAGGGCGATCACCTCCAGAACTGCACGCTTGCTCATGGGACCCCATTCATCGGTGATCGACGGCGGCTACAGGTCTAGTCCAATCCAAGCCTACGCGCCCCTCCCCCGCCGCGACACGGGACAATGGGCGCATGGCCGATCCCGAAGCCCTGCGCGCCCGCTTCGTCCGCACCCTGGAGGCAGCCCGGGGCGGCGCCGGTCCCGACCCGGCGCCGTACGCCGACAACCTGCTGGCCCGCTGGCAGGAGCCGCAGCGCCGCTACCACACGCTCACCCACCTCGGCGCGGTCCTGGACCGCGTCGACGAGCTGGAGGAGTACGCGGCCGACCCGGACGTCGTACGGCTGGCCGCCTGGTTCCACGACGCCGTCTACCTGCCCGAGCGCTCCGAGAACGAGGAGCGTTCGGCCCGTCTCGCCGAACGCGCCCTGCCCGAGGCCGGGCTGAGCGACGAGAAGACCGCCGAGGTGGCCCGCCTGGTCCGCCTCACCGTCACCCACGACCCGGCCGGCGACGACCCCGACGGCCAGGTCCTGTGCGACGCCGACCTCGCGGTCCTCGCCTCGCCGCCGTCGGCGTACGCCGCCTACACCGCGGCCGTCCGCGAGGAGTACCACTTCGTCCCGAACGACGCCTTCCGCGCGGGCCGCGCCGAGATCCTGCGCCGGCTCCTCGCCCTGCCCCGGCTGTTCCGCACGCCGTACGGCCGGGAGAAGTGGGAGGCGACGGCGCGCTACAACCTCACGGCCGAGCTGGAAATGCTGTCGACCCCGGGGACGGCGGCCCCCTAGCCTCCCCGTATGAGGGCCATGGGCGGGGATCAGGTGGACGAGGCGGTCGCGGACTGCGTGGCGCTGCTCGGGACGGTCGTGGACCGGGACTGGGAGGCGGTGCGGGCCGGGCGGCTGGAGTGGAGCTGCCGGGCGACGGCGGTGCACGTCGCGGGCGACCTCATCGCGTACGCCGGGCAGTTGGCGGGCCGGGCGCGGGACGCGTACGTCCCCTTCGGCATCACGCTCGACGAGGACACCGGCAACGCGGGCGTCCTGGACGTGATCCGCACCACCGGCGCCCTGCTGGCCGCCGCGGTCCGCACCACCCCCCGCGAGGTCCGCGCGTTCCACCCGTACCCCTTCCGCAGCGCCGACCGCGAGGGTTTCGCCGCGATGGGCGTGGCCGAGGTCCTGCTGCACACGCACGACATCGCCGAGGGCCTGGGCGTGGCGTACGAACCGCCCGCCGGGCTGTGCGGGTCCGTCCTGACCCGGATCTTCCCGCACGTCCGGCCCGGCCCGGACCCCTGGCGGACGCTGCTGTGGGCCACCGGCCGCGGCGACCTGCCCGGCCGCGCCCCGGTCACCGAGTGGCGCTGGTGCAACAACCTGGTGCTCCCCGCCGACCGGCTCACCCTCCAGGGCGTCACCCCGGCGGCCGCCCTGGACCTGTCGGCGGGCGGCGACGGCGGTTTCGCGTGGATCGCGGGCGGGCCGATCGGGGGCACCCGGGAGGGCGCGGGCCTGGTGGTCAAGCAGTACGAGGCCGGGGTGCTGCGCCCGGAGTGGGGCATGTACGCGCTCGTCCGCCGCGAGGACGGCCGCGCGGTCGGCGCCATGGGTTTCCACGGCGCCCCGGACGAGGACGGCCTGGTCGAGGTCGGCTACGACCTGGTCGAGGGCGCCCGCGGCCGGGGTCACGCCACCGAGGCGCTGCGCGCGCTGTCGGCGTGGGCGCTGGAGCGGGACGGCGTACGGGCCGTCATCGCGGTCGTCGACCACGCCAACGTGCCGTCGCAGAACGTCGTCACCCGGGCGGGCTTCACCCGGGTGGCCGAGGACGGCGGGCAGTTCGTCTACGAGCTGCGCGCGTCCCGGCGCTGAACGCGCCGCTTCGGCCTGCGCAGTCCGGCCCCGTGCAGCAGCCGCACCACCTCGCGGCTGCTGACCTCCACCGCGCCGGCGCGCACCGCGTCCGCGTACCGCTGCGCGGGGAGGTCGTAGTGGTCGCGTTCGAAGGCCCGCCGGGGCAGGCCCAGTTCCTCGGCGAACGCGTGCAGTTCCTCGTACGAGACGTCGCTGACCAGGTGCGACCACAGCAGGCCGTGGCCGGGCCAGGCCGGCGGGTCGATGTAGATCGTCACGGGTCCGTCACGGGTCCCTTCACGACGAGGTGCCGCCGAGGACCGCTCCCAGTCCGCCCACCGCCGCGACCTTCACGCCCGACTTGTGGCACACCCAGTGCGGATCGGGGCCGAGTTCGGGCTCGACGTCCAGCGCGTGCGGGTCGCCCGAGCCGCACACCGGGCACAGGGGCCAGCGGCCCTTGCGCTCCAGGAGGGCGTCCTGCACGTCCTGCGCGACCAGTCCGGCCAGGTACTCCACGCCCTCGGGCCACTGTTCGACCCACCACCGCCGCTGGGCGACGGAGTCCTCGACCAGGGACACCACGTCGGCCTCGGCGACCTCGCGCGCGACCAGGTCGGCGAGCACGAGGGCGCGGGCCGCGTGCAGGGCCTGTTCCAGGGAACTGACGGAGTTGCCGGTGGGATCCATGCACCCATTGTGCGCACTCTTGACCACCCCACCGAACCGAAAATATCTTTCACACGTGACCCGCCATGTGAAGGAAATTTTCGGGAGCGGGCGGAGCGGCACCGGCGGCACACCGCCCGCGCCCGCCGCCCTCGCGGCCAAAGTGCGCACGCTGGCACCGTCGATGACCCGTTCCATGCAGCGGGTCGCCGAGGCCGTCGCGAGCGACCCGGCCGGCTGCGCGGCCCTCACGGTCACCGGCCTCGCCGAGCGCACCGGCACCAGCGAGGCGACCGTCGTACGCACCGCGCGCCTGCTGGGCTATCCGGGCTACCGCGACCTGCGCCTGGCCCTCGCCGGGCTCGCCGCGCAGCAGCAGTCCGGCCGGGCGCCCGCCATCACGACCGACATCGCGGTGGACGACCCGATCGCCGACGTGGTGGCGAAGCTGGCCCTCGACGAGCAGCAGACCCTCGCCGACACCGCCGCCGGCCTCGACACCGTCCAGCTCGGCGCGGCGGTCGCGGCGCTGGCGTCGGCCCGCCGCACCGACGTCTACGGGGTCGGCGCGTCCGGGCTGGTCGCCCAGGACCTCACCCAGAAGCTCCTGCGCGTGGGGCTCATAGCCCACGCCCACAGCGACCCGCACCTCGCCGTGACCAACGCCGTGCAGCTGCGTCCGGGTGACGTGGCCGTCGCCATCACGCACTCCGGTTCGACCGGGGACGTCATCGAGCCGCTGCGCGTGGCCTTCGAGCGCGGGGCGACGACGGTGGCCGTCACCGGGCGGCCGGACGGCCCGGTCACCCAGTACGCCGACCACGTCCTGACCACCTCCACCGCCCGGGAGAGCGAACTGCGCCCGGCCGCCATGTCGTCCCGGACCAGCCAGCTCCTGGTGGTGGACTGCCTGTTCGTGGGGGTGGCGCAGCGGACGTACGACACGGCGGCGCCCGCGCTGTCGGCGTCGTACGAGGCGCTGGCGCACCGGCACCGGAGCGGTTCGCGGTAGACCGCGAGCGCCCGCGGGGTGCGGCCTCCCCACCCCGCGCACCACGCGCAGCCCGCACACCCCGCGCAGGAAAACCCCGGAAAGCCCCGGAAAGACACCGGAAAGAGCCGTCCGATGACCTCCACGCCCCACTCCCGCGACCTCCGTGCCGAGCTGGAGTCGCTGACCACCGAGGCGTTCCGCCCCGAGCTCGCGGACATCGACCGCCTGCCCACCCTCGACATCGCCCGGCTGATGAACGACGAGGACGCGACCGTCGCCGGCGCGGTGGCGCGGCGGCTGCCGGAGATCGCCGCCGCCGTCGACGCCGTCGCCGAGCGGATGGCGCGGGGCGGGCGGCTGGTCTACGCGGGCGCCGGCACGGCGGGCCGGCTCGGCGTCCTGGACGCCTCCGAGTGCCCGCCGACCTTCAACACCGATCCCGAGCAAGTGGTGGGCCTGATCGCGGGCGGCCGTGAGGCCGTGGTCACCTCGGTGGAGGGCGCGGAGGACTCCCGGGAGCTGGCGCGGGCGGACCTCGACGCGCTGAAGCCGACCCCCGACGACACGGTGGTCGGGATCTCCGCCTCCGGCCGCACCCCGTACGCCCTGGGCGCGGTCGAGCACGCCCGGGCACACGGCGCGCTGACCATCGGCCTGGCCTGCAACCCGGACAGCCCGCTGGCGGCGGCGGCCGACCACGGCATCGAGATCGTGGTGGGCCCGGAACTGCTGACCGGCTCCACCCGTCTGAAGGCCGGCACGGCCCAGAAGCTCGTCCTCAACATGCTCTCGACGATCACGATGATCCGCCTGGGCAAGACGTACGGGAACCTGATGGTCGACGTCCGGGCCTCCAACGACAAGCTGCGGGCCCGCTCCCGCCGTATCGTCGCCCTGGCCACGGGCGCCTCGGACGACGAGGTCGAAGCGGCCCTGGCGGCCACGGACGGCGAGGTGAAGAACGCCGTCCTGGCCATCCTGGCCGAGGTGGACGGTCCGACGGCGGCCCGGCTGCTGGCGGAGTGCGGCGGCCACCTGCGCGAGGCGCTGGCGGCGGCGGCGAAGGGCTGAACCCCGGCACGGCGGCCTCCGGGGCGGTCACCGGCTCACTGCGCCCCCGCGCCCCCGGCCCCGGCCCCGGCCGGCGCGTGCTTCGCCACGTACTCGGCGTACGGCTCGATGCCGACGCCCGCGCGCAGTTCGTCCACCCGGTCCGGCTCCGCGCACGGCCACGGAACGGGCGAGCCGTCCTCCCGCACGCCCGCGATCTGCGTGCCGTAGATCTGCTCGCGGCCCTCGTTGACGAGGGTGCGGTCGCGCAGGAAGGCCAGCTCGCGCGGGGCCGCCGCGCCCGCCTGGACGGCCTGCTCCAGCAGCCGCAGCGCCCGCCGCTGGACGTGCAGCTGGCGGTCGGCGTGCTGGGCGATCAGCCAGGCGGCCCGGGCCGCCTCCTCGCCGACGAGGTCCGCCGTGGGCCAGCCGTACTCGTCCATGATCTCGTCGAGCCGGTCGCCGTGCCGGGCGGTCAGGCGCCGCCAGGCGAGCTGCTCGGCCGGGTCGTCGCTGGTGCCGCAGGCCACCGTCCGGTGGTCGGCGGCGGCCATGGCCGTCAGTTCCTCCGCGAGGGCCGCGAGGTCACGGGACATCTCAACTCCTTTTCTGTCCAGGGAGGTTGAGAAAACCCTAAGGTCGTTCACGCCCCTCGAAGATCATTCTTCGGGACGGTGACGCACGCCCCCGGGCGCTGGGATACTGGATGTACCCCCACCGCCCGGCTTCACCTCCGATCACCCTCCCGGTCGACCTGCCGCACCCGCGCCCGCAGCGCCTCCCCCACCGGCATCGAACGCAGCACGTCGGTCAGGTGCTCGGCGGTCCGCACGTTGCACCGCCCCAGGTCCACCAGCGCGAACGGTTCGTCGCTCGCACCGGTCACCGGATCGACGCCCAGCGACGGCAGCACGACACCCACGCGCGCGAGCGCCTCCCGCAGCGACTCCACGATCTCCTCGGTCGAGCGCACCTGTCCTACCTCCACGCAGAGTTCCCTGTTCACCACACAGCGTTGATTTCCTACCCCTAACCTGGCCATATACGGCGTCCCGACAACCCCACGTGTACGACAGGGAGTCGCCCGTGCCCGGACCCGGGGGACCTCGCCCCGTCCTCCTCCCCTCGCGCACTCCTGGGCGCCGAACCCCGCCGCGCCCGCGAGAAGGCCGGCCCGAGCCAGGAGGAGCCGGGGCGGCGGCTGTCCGTGAGCGGCTCGTTCATCGGGCAACTGGAGGCGGGCACACGGCGGATGCAGCCGGAGTACGCGCGGTTGCCGGACGAGGCGCTGGGGACGGGCGACTTCTTCTCGCGCACCTGCGGGACGGCGGCGAAGTCGAAGTACCCGGAGCACTTCGCGGAGGCGGTGGAGGCGGAGGCTCAGGCTTCGGCGATCAGGCCGTCGTCAGACACCAGAGGTTCACTTACGAACTCCTCACGGCCTGCGCACTTCCGCCCGGGAAGTCCCTGGCTCTGATCGAGGGCACGGCACAGGATTGCGCCCATGAGGCGCATGACTGAGTACGACCTGGACACGGCCATCTGGCACAAGTCCAGTTACAGCGGCGGCGACTGCCTGGAAGTCACCCACGACCTCCCCGCGGTCGTCCCCGTCCGGGACTCCAAGAACCCCGGCGGCCCGAAGCTCGCGTTCCGGGCCGCGGCCTGGGCGGCGTTCGTCGCGAACCTCAAGGACGAGGCGGCCTGAGCTCCAGGAGCCGAGCTCCGAGCCCTCTTTCCTAGGAACGGGTGGAGGGTCCCGACGCGCCCCTGCCGGCCGCACGGTCCACGCCCGCGCGGCCGGGATCGCGCCGCGATGTCGCGGCGGCGGCAGGAGGGGGCGCCCGCATGACGGCCGCACCGCACACTGGATACCGAGAGACCCGAGGACCACACCGACTGACCGGAACCCCACCACGATGAACCACGCCCAGCTCACCGCCCTCGGCCGTGCCCTGCGCCTCCTCGGCGAGCACGGCGAAGCCCTCGCCGCCGACACCCCGGACGCCAAGCTGCACGAGGTCAGGGCGGACCTGCGGCGTGCCCTGGACCTGCTGGAGGAGAGCGTCACGACGGCCGCCCCCAGCACGCGCTGCCCCGAGCACCCCAACGGGCCGGTCGACGAGAGCGCCCCCGACCTGTGCCTGCTGTGCGAGACCCGGCGGCGTGCGGCCCGGCGCGCCGAGTTCAACGGCCCCGCCCTGCCTCCCCCGCCCACCGAGCCCGCCCCGTCCCGCTACGGCGTGCGCGGCGACCGCCCCCAGCCCCAGCAGCGCTGGCTGCCGGAGCTGTGGAACGGCCAGGCGTGGCAGCTGTGCGGCACCCCGCGCCGGGACCGCCGCGAGGCCGAGCTGTACGTCGCCGCCCAGCTGCGCGGGCCCCGGCCCGCCATGGCCTACCGGGTCGTGCACGAGTTCACGGACTACGAGGTGCTGCGCGTGTGGGGGAAGCCGGTGCGGATGGACATCGAGCCGATGGGCTAGACGCGCTTGCCGGCGGGCCGGGTTCACCGGGCTCGCCGGGTCCGGGGGAGGGCCGCAGCCCGGTGTGGGCGGCGAGGAAGGCGAGCGCGTCGGCTTCCGTGTCGATCCAGCCGCTGACGGTGCGGGGACCGTGGCCCACGCCGTCCTCGCAGCGCAGGACGACGGGTGCGCCGCTGCCGGTGGCGTGCTGCAGGGCGGCGGTGAACTTGCGGGTGTGGGCGGCGTCGACGCGGGGGTCGGTGCGGCCGGTGATCAGCAGCACCGCGGGATAGGGGGTGCCGGGCCGTACGCGGTGGTAGGGGGAGTAGCCGAGCAGGACGGCGAGGTGGCCGGGATCGTCGGGGTCGCCGAACTCGTCGATCCACCAACGGCCCAGTCCCAGACGGGGGTAGCGGACCATGTCGGCCGGGGCGCCGGAGCAGACGGCCGCGGCGTAGAGACCGGGATTGCGGGTGATCGCGACGGCGGCCATCAGACCGCTGTGCGAGGCGCCCTTGACCGCCAGCCGGGCGGGGGTGGTGACGCCCTCGGCGATCAGCCACCGGGCGGCCGCCGCGTAGTCGGCGAACGCGGTCGGCTTGTTCACACCGCGGCCGGCCGCGTGCCAGGTGGCGCCCAGTTCCCCGCCGCCGCGCACCCCGGCGATGGCGTAGGCGCCGCCGGCGGCGACCCAGGACAGGATGGTGGGCGAATAGGCGGGGGCCGCGGTGGCGCCGAAGCCGCCGTAGGCGGTCAACAGGGTCGGGCGCGGGCCCAGGGCACCGTCGGCGGGCGTGACGAGGAACAGCGGTACCTCGGTGCCGTCCTCGGAGAAATAGGTCACCTGGCGCACCACGGCAGGGGGCCGGCCGCAGCGCGACGACTCGGCCGGGTCGCGGTCGGCAGGGGACGGGGTGTCGAGGCGGCAGCGCCGGTCGCCGAGGTCGAAGCGGTGGACCGCGGGGGCCGTGACGAAGTCGGTGTACGTGAACCAGGCCCGGTCCGGCTCACCGGGCGGCACGGTGAGTTTCATGATCGTGCCGCAGCCGGTCCCCGGGGTCTCGATGTCGGCCAGCGGGCGGCCGTCGCCGTCGTGCAGCGACAGGCCGGCCACGCCCCGCCGCGCCGAGCTGACCAGGAAGCGCGTCGCCCCGGTGCCGGGCTCCACCAGGGCGGCGCAGGCGGAGAGCACCGTGTCCGGGTCCGGAGTGATCAGCGGCGTCCACGCCGCGGCGTGCGGGCGGGCGGGGTCGACGCGGCAGACCCGTCCACCGGGCGCCCCCTCGGTGGTGATCGCGTACAGCAGGCCGCGCGGACCGGACTTGACCAGCGCCTGGACTCCCGTGGCCGTGCCGTCGTGCACCGGTCGCAGACCGGGGGCGTGGGCGGGCGCGGCGGTCAGGTCGGCCAGGTGGACCTGGTTGCCGCACTGCGCGCCCGGCGCGCAGCTCACCGTCAGCCAGCGCCCGTCCGCGCCGACGGACACCGACAGCTGCCGGGCGCCGGTGGTGAACACCACCGGGTCCTCGCCCGGCTCCCGGGGCGAATCCAGCAGCCGCAGCCGCACCTGCCGGTCCCCTTCGGCGGGGCAGGTCACGTAGTAGAAGCCGGAGTCGTCGGGCAGCCAGGCCACCGCAGTGCCGCGGCCCGGACGCACCGGGGGCCCGACCCGGCGGCCGTCGGCCACGTCCACCACCGTCAGCACGGGTGCCTCGCTGCCGTGCGCCGAGACCTGGTACGCCAGCAGCCGGCCCGACCAGGACGGCCGCCACGCGTCCAGCGCCGTGCGCCCGGACGGGTCCAGCGCCACCGGGTCGACCACCACCCGCTCGCCCCGCCCGGCCGTGGCGGCCACCAGCACGGGGTGCTCGTGCTCCGCGCCGCGCCGCAGGAAGAACCGGCGCTCCCCCCGGCACACCGGCGGCGACACGGCCGGCACCGCCGCGTTGCCCGCCTGGAGGAACCGCCGCATCAGCGACCGGAACACCGGCCGCGTCTCCCAGGTGCCCGCCTGCGCCGCCAGCCACCGCTCCTGCCCGGCCAGCCACTCCTGGCACGCGGGATCGTCCGCCGACTCCAGCCACCGGTACGGGTCCTCGACCCGGTGACCGTGCAACTCCTCCACCACCGCGTCCCGCCGGGCCGACGGCTGCGCTTCCCTCAACGGGCCCCCTCGACGAAGTCGCGCGGCGGCCCGGTCGGGGGCCGCCGCGCGGAAGGAACAAGTCAGTCGTCGTCGCCCGCGGAGAGGACGATCCGCCAGTCGGCCAGGACCGCCACCTCGTCCGCCAGGATGAGGGGATCAAGAAGGCCGGGAAGCTCGTTCACGAGTTTCTCCTTTCATGGTTTTGCCCGTCTTGTTCAATGCCCGCGCCCGCCCACCGGGAGACTCCTCGGTCCGGGTGGGACCGGCCGCCGCACAGGACGCGCGGCGGCCCGGCGGGCCGTCGTACGGCAGGACGGATCAGTCGTCGTCGCCCGCGGAGAGGGCGATCCGCCAGTCGGCCAGGACCGCCACCTCGTCCGCCGGGATGATGGGATCAAGAAGGCCGGGAAGCTCGTTCACGAGTTTCTCCTTTCATGGTTTTGCCCGTCTTGTTCAATGCCCGCGCCCGCCCGCCGGGAGACTGCCCCGTTCGGGTGACCCTGGCCGGGACCGCCCGTGCACCCACGTCACGCCCCGTGCTCCACCGGTCGGCCACCCGCGCCCGCGTCCGCGGCACCTCCTCCCGCGCCGTGGGCTCCAGCGACTCCGGCGGACAGTCCCCCCTCCCGGCCGCCGCCGGCCGGACGCGCCTGCACCCGCCCGCCGACGCGCCCCCTCACTTCCCCGAGCCGCCCGTCCCGTGCATCCACGGCATGCGTGCCGACCGCCGGACGCTCCCCGCGCAGCACCGGCGCCGGCCGCTGGGCCGTACGGGCATGGCAACGCCCCGGCTCCACCGGGGCGAACGGCTCCTCGCCCGCCCCGGTGACCGGGTCCACGCACAGAGCCGGCGGCACGACCCCGGCCCCGAGGGGGCCTTGCGCAGGGCGGCCTTCGTCGACGGCCTCAAGCGCCGAGGCCGGAGCCGGAGTCCAGCAGCGGCAGCGCGGCGAACTCGTACCCCTCCCACAGGCGGCGGGTCGTCTCCTCCGGGTAGGGGGCGACCACCGGCTCCGCGTCCAGCACCTGCACCAGGCGCCGCTCGGTGTCGTACGCGGGCCAGCCCGGGTCGCCGGTGCGGGCGAACGCCGACCAGGAGGCGCGGAACCGGGACGACAGCGCCCGCGCCTCCTCGGAGGGCTCGTCGCGGCCGAAGAACAGCAGGCCCAGGTCGGCGTGGAAGGTGCCGAAGAGCAGCGGCAGGTCCAGGCCGTGGGCGGCGCCCAGGACACCGCCCACGGCCGGGGCCGGCCAGGTCAGTTCGTAGACGTGGGCGCGTCCGCCGCCCGTGACCTGCGCCTCGGCGAGGCGGAGTGAGGGCATCGCGAACAGCCAGTCGGTCTGGACGCGTTCGTGCAGCTCGCCCGGCGAGGCGTCGGGGAACGCGGCGCGGTAGGCGGCCTCGCCGTCCGCGCCCGGCGCGTACCGGCGCAGGGCCTGCGCGGCCTGTTCCCCGGTGGCCCGGCCCAGGCGTCCGGCGACGGCGGTGAACAGCCGGAACTCGTCGCGGTTGTGGCCGACGAGCAGGTCCACGCCGCGGGCGGCCCCGGCGGCCAGGGCCCGCCACGGGGCGGCCGGCAGCACCTCGCCGTCGACGACGGGCGCGAACGGCGTGCGGGTGGGCGCGGCCTGGCCCCAGCGGTCGGCGTACTGGAGCATCTTGGCGCCCAGGGCCTCCCCGGCGGCGGGCAGCTCCCGGGGGTCGACGGTGGACAGGTCGGCGGCCGTGGGGCGCAGGCCCGCCTCGGCGGCGAGGGCCCTCGCCATGTCGCGGGCGAGCTCGTCGGAGAAGTACGTGCCGGGCAGGCTCTGGACGACGGCCCGGCGGAACAGTCCGGCCGCGCGCTCCATGGCCAGCAGCGCGGCGATCGAGCCGGCCCCGGCCGACTCGCCGAAGACGGTGACCCGGTCCGGGTCGCCGCCGAACGCGGTGACGTTGTCCCGGACCCACTCCAGCGCGGCCACCTGGTCGAGCAGGCCCCGGTTGGCGGGCGCCCCCTCGATCCGGGCGAACCCCTCGAAACCCAGGCGGTAGTTGACGGTGACGACGACGAGGTCGCCGTCGCGGGCGAGCAGCCGGGCGTCGTAACCGGGGCTGCCGGAGTGGCCGAACCGGTAGGAGCCGCCGTGGATCCACACCATCACCGGGCGGCGGGCCGCCGGGTCCGGGTCGGGCGTCCAGACGTTGAGGGTCAGCCACTCGTCGCCGGCCGGCAGGGCCCGCAGGGCCTCGCGGCCCGCCAGGCCCGCCGCCTCCTGCGGGGGCGGCGGGCCGAAGGCGTACGCCTCGCGTATGCCGTCCCAGGGCCGGGGCGGGCGCGGGGCGGCGAACCGGGCCTCCCCCACCGGGGGCGCGGCGAACGGGATGCCGCGGAACACCGCCAGGTCCTCTTCCCGCCGCCCGCGCACCGCACCGGAGGCGGTCCGCACCACGGGATCGGTCGTCGTCATCGAGTCCTCCCTCACCAGGTGCCGCCGAACGAGCGGCGGCCGGCCGTCCGGGGGACCCTATGCCGTGGTGCGGACGCGGCTCAGCGGAGGGTCTTGAGCGACGCCGGGTCGTACGGCGCCAGTTCGTCGAAGCGGCCCGCGAGGACCTTCTGCGCCCACCGCGGGTCCTGGAGCAGTGCCCGGCCCACGGCCACCAGGTCGAACTCCTCGCGCTCCAGGCGGTCCAGGAGGTTGTCGAGGTCGCCGACCCCGGCGCCCTGGCCCTGGAACGCCTTGATGAAGTCGCCGTCGAGGCCGACCGAACCGACCGTGATGGCGGGCTTGCCGGTGAGCTTCTTCGTCCAGCCGGCCAGGTTCAGGTCCGAGCCGTCGAACTCCGGCACCCAGTACCGGCGCGTCGAGGCGTGGAAGGCGTCCACACCGGCCGCCGCGAGCGGGGTCAGGATCGCCTCCAGCTCCTCCGGGGTCTCGGCGAGGCGCGCGTCGTAGGCCTCCTGCTTCCACTGCGAGTAGCGGAAGATCACCGGGAACTCGGGCGAGACCTTCTCGCGGACGGCGGCGACGATCTCCGCCGCGAACCTGGTGCGGGCCACCGGGTCGCCGCCGTAGGCGTCGGTACGGCGGTTGGTGGCCGCCCACAGGAACTGGTCGATGAGGTAGCCGTGGGCGCCGTGCAGCTCCACACCGTCGAAGCCGATGCGCTCGGCGGCCGCGGCGGCCTCGGCGAAGGCGCCGACGACCTCGTCCAGGTCGGCCTGGGTCATGACCTTGCCGGTGGGCTCGGTCGCGCCGATGCGCAGACCGGAGGGGCCGACGGCGGGGGCGTCCGGGAAGGGCGGGTCGCCCTGCTCGCGGACCATGCCGATGTGCCACAGCTGCGGCACGATGGTGCCGCCCGCCGCGTGCACGGCCTCGGCGACCTTCGCCCAGCCCGCCAGCTGCTCCTCCCCGTGGAAGCGCGGCACCCGGTCGCTCTGCCCGGCCGAGGCGTGGCCGACGTACGTGCCCTCGGTGACGATCAGGCCGACGCCCGCGGCGGCGCGGCGGGCGTAGTAGGACGCCACGTCCTCGCCGGGCACCCCGCCCGGGGAGAACATGCGGGTCATGGGCGCCATCGCGATGCGGTTCGGGACAGTTAGACCGTTGATGGAGGCCGGCCGGGAGAGGATGTCGGCGGCGCGGGAGGCGGCGGACTCGGAGACGGTCACTTCGGGGCTCCTCGGGGTGAACCAGGTGGTATGTGCGCATGCATTCACCGCACTCCCAGGTCAACCCGGCCGCCGCGGGGAGGCATTCCGCCCGGCCCGCGCGTCACCTTGTGATCCCGGACACGCCCGAGGGCGGCACCCCCTGCGTCCAGGGGGTGCCGCCCTCGGTCAGGACGGGTCCGATCCGCGCGGGATCAGAAGTCCATGTCACCGCCCGGCATGCCGCCGCCGGCGGGCGCGGCGGCCTTCTCCGGCTTGTCGGCGATGACGGCCTCGGTGGTGAGGAACAGCGCGGCGATGGAGGCGGCGTTCTGCAGCGCGGAACGGGTCACCTTCGCCGGGTCGATGATGCCCTCGGCGACCAGGTCGACGTACTCGCCGGTCGCGGCGTTCAGGCCGTGGCCCGGGGTCAGGTTGCGCACCTTCTCCACCACGACGCCGCCCTCGAGGCCGGCGTTGACGGCGATCTGCTTCAGCGGGGCCTCCAGCGCGAGCTTCACGGCCTGGGCGCCGGTCGCCTCGTCACCCTCCAGCTCCAGCTTCTCGAAGACCTGCGAGGCCTGCAGCAGGGCCACGCCACCACCGGCGACGATGCCCTCCTCGACGGCGGCCTTCGCGTTGCGGACGGCGTCCTCGATGCGGTGCTTGCGCTCCTTGAGCTCGACCTCGGTGGCGGCACCGGCCTTGATGACGGCCACGCCGCCGGCCAGCTTCGCCAGGCGCTCCTGCAGCTTCTCGCGGTCGTAGTCGGAGTCGCTGTTCTCGATCTCGGCGCGGATCTGGTTCACGCGGCCCTGGACCTGCTCGGCCGAGCCGGCACCGTCGACGATGGTGGTCTCGTCCTTGGTGATGACCACCTTGCGGGCCTTGCCCAGCAGGTCGAGGGTGGCGTTCTCCAGCTTGAGGCCGACCTCCTCGGAGATGACCTCGCCGCCCGTGAGGATGGCGATGTCGCCGAGCATGGCCTTGCGGCGGTCGCCGAAGCCCGGGGCCTTGACGGCGACGGACTTGAAGGTGCCGCGGATCTTGTTGACGACCAGGGTCGACAGGGCCTCGCCCTCGACGTCCTCGGCGATGATCAGCAGCGGCTTGCCCGACTGCATGACCTTCTCCAGGAGCGGGAGCAGGTCCTTGACGGAGGAGATCTTGGAGTTCGCGATCAGGATGTACGGGTCGTCGAGGACGGCCTCCATACGCTCCATGTCGGTCGCGAAGTACGCCGAGATGTAGCCCTTGTCGAAGCGCATACCCTCGGTGAGCTCCAGCTCCAGACCGAAGGTCTGGGACTCCTCGACGGTGATGACGCCTTCCTTGCCGACCTTGTCCATGGCCTCGGCGATCAGCTCGCCGATCTGGGTGTCGGCGGCGGAGATGGAGGCCGTGGAGGCGATCTGCTCCTTGGTCTCGACGTCCTTCGCCTGCTCCAGCAGGGCGGCGGAGACGGCCTCGACGGCCTTCTCGATACCGCGCTTCAGAGCCATCGGGTTGGCGCCGGCGGCGACGTTGCGCAGGCCCTCGCGCACGAGCGCCTGGGCGAGGACGGTCGCGGTGGTCGTACCGTCACCGGCGACGTCGTCCGTCTTCTTGGCGACTTCCTTGACCAGCTCGGCGCCGATCTTCTCGTACGGGTCCTCGAGCTCGATCTCCTTGGCGATGGAGACGCCGTCGTTGGTGATCGTGGGCGCGCCCCACTTCTTCTCGAGGACGACGTTGCGGCCCTTGGGGCCGAGCGTCACCTTCACGGCGTCCGCGAGCTGGTTCATGCCGCGCTCGAGGCCGCGCCGCGCCTCCTCGTCGAACGCGATGATCTTGGCCATGTGAAGTGGTCCCTCCAGGACTGGGGGTGATTACTTCGGACCGCGCCCGCGCCCGCGACGGACGGCCCCGACCGGAGAGGGCTCCTTGCCCCGCCCGACCCGTGGCCTCACCGACCCGGTCCTTCCAGCTGTCACTCTCACCTTCAGAGTGCTAACGCCAATGATTAGCACTCGCCCCTGTCGAGTGCAAGCGCCTCCGGGGGTCGGAGGGGGCGCTCAGCCGCGCGCGAACAAGGCGCGGGGGCAGTGCGGGGAGGGCTCCGGAGACGGTATGGAGAGGGCGCCGGAGACGGTGGGGGGAGGGTCCCGGAGACGATGGAGGGAGGGTCCCGGAGGCGGCGGAGGGTCCCGAGGGCCGGGCAGGGGTGCGGGGTCCGGGGAGGCGTGCGGGGTCCGGGCAGGGCGAAGGGCCCGCACCCCGGGGTGCGGGCCCTTCGTCGGAAGCAGATTCGCCTGCGGTCGGTCGCGCGTTCAGGCAGTGACGCGAACCATGTCGGCCTGCGGGCCCTTCTGGCCCTGCGAGATCTCGAACTCGACCCGCTGGCCCTCTTCCAGGGTGCGGTAGCCGTCCATCTGGATCGCGCTGTAGTGGACGAAAACATCCGCACCACCGTCGACCGCGATGAAGCCGTACCCCTTCTCCGCGTTGAACCACTTGACGGTGCCCTGAGCCATGCCTAACTCCCCTATTACTGGCCCTTGCACAGATCCACACTTCGCGGATCCGGGTCAGACCTCACCCCCCACGGTGGGGGCGTGCGCCGGAACGCGTCGACCGCGGCCGAATGTATCTGTCCAACTGCCGTCTGCAACAGGTCAGTCGGACGAGAATTCCGGACGCACCCAGTCCGGAATGTGGCGAGAATTCGCCTGAATTCAGGGCAAGCCGGGCCGTACACATGGCACAAAAGCCGCGAAAGACGCCCACACTTTGGCTACATATCGTCGGGCGCGCGGCAGGAATTCGAAGTTCCCGATCAAGGGACCGGCATCGTGTTCCCCAACTGTACCGCGCTCAATCACACTGAATTGCCCCCTCCGCTTCTCTCGCGGAGGGGGCAATTCAGTGAACTCTCGGTGACGTCGCTTACCGAAGGTAACGAGCAGTCCCGGTCAGCCTCCGGCGACCGCCGGGATGATGGACACGCCGGCGCCGTCCGGGACGGCCGTCTCCAGGCCCTGCTCGAAGCGGACGTCGTCGTCGTCGACGTACACGTTGACGAAGCGGCGCAGCCTGCCCTGGTCGTCCAGGACCCGGGCGGCGATGCCCGTGTGGTTCTTCTCCAGGTCCGAGATGACCTCGGCCAGGGTCGCGCCCTCGGCGGTCACCTCGGCCCGGCCGCCGGTGTAGGTGCGCAGGATGGTGGGGATGCGGACGGTCACGCTCATGCGAGGCCAGCCTCTCGGAAGGAGTCCAGGGTCGGGCGGATGGTGGCGGTCAGGCCGGTGCCGGCCACCGCGTCGAGGGTCTTCAGGCCGTCGCCGGTGTTCAGCACGACGGTCGTCTTCGTCGGGTCGAGGACGCCGTCCTCGATCAGCTTGCGCGTCACGCCGACCGTCACGCCGCCCGCCGTCTCGGCGAAGATGCCCTCGGTCCGGGCCAGCAGCCTGATCGCGTCCACCACCTGCTCGTCCGTCACGTCCTCCACGGCACCGCCGGTGCGGCGCGCGATGTCCAGGACGTAGGGGCCGTCCGCCGGGTTGCCGATGGCCAGGGACTTGGCGATGGTGTTCGGCTTCTGGGGACGCACCACGTCGTGGCCCGCCTTGAAGGCGGCGGAGACCGGCGAGCAGCCCTCGGCCTGCGCGCCGAAGATCCTGTACGGCCGGTCCTCGACCAGCCCGAGTGCGATGAGCTCCCGCAGCCCCTTGTCGATCTTGGTGAGCTGCGAGCCGGAGGCGATCGGCACGACGATCTGGTCCGGCAGCCGCCAGCCGAGCTGCTCGCAGATCTCGTACGCCAGGGTCTTGGAGCCCTCCGCGTAGTAGGGCCGCAGGTTGACGTTGACGAAGCCCCAGCCCTCGCCGGCCGGGTCGCCGATCAGTTCGGAGCAGAAGCGGTTGACGTCGTCGTAGGTGCCCTCGATGCCGACCAGCTCGCCGCCGTAGACGGCGGCCATGACGACCTTGCCCTGCTCCAGGTCGTGCGGGATGAACACGCAGGAGCGCAGGCCGGCGCGGGCGGCGGCGGCGCCGACGGCGCCGGCCAGGTTGCCGGTGGAGGAGCAGGACAGGGTGGTGAAGCCGAAGGCGCGGGCGGCTTCCAGGGCCTGGGCGACGACGCGGTCCTTGAAGGAGTGCGTCGGGTTGCCGGAGTCGTCCTTCACGTAGAGCCCGCCGGTCACGCCGAGCTCGCGCGCCAGGTTGTCGGCCTTGACCAGCTTGGTCCAGCCGGGGTTGAGGTTGGGCTTGCCGGCCACGTCGGCCGGGACCGGCAGCAGCGGCGCGTAGCGCCAGATGTTCGCGGGGCCCGCCTCGATCCGCCTGCGCAGTTCCTCGGGCCGGTGGGCGGAGAAGTCGTAGGCGATCTCCAGCGGGCCGAAACACTCCTCGCACGCGAAGACCGGGCCGAGGGGGACGCGGTGGCCGCATTCGCGGCAGGACAGCGCCGCGGCGGGGCCCAGGTCGACGGAGGCGGCGGAATCGGTGGTGCTTGCAACGGTCTGCACAGCCATGTGAGGCGAGGCCCTTTCTCCTCATCTTCCTCACGACGCATCTCGTCGTGAGACGGATTTGGCACCTTCCCTAGCCGGGAGCCTCGCCGAGCGGTCCGCCGTGCGCGCACAGCGGCCGGAACGAGAACCGGCTGGAGGGTTGCCGGGGCTTCATCGGGCCGTGTCCCTCTGCCCCTCTGGATGAGCTGTATGTGGTTGTGAAACGGCGGTGACCCCCGACATGCGATGGTCATCCGCGTTGTCCAAGACTGTAACCGACGGCCAGGACAGTTGAGATAGTCGTCCGAACCGCGAGATGGATCACACGAAGATCCCGTGATCCGAACAGTGAGGAGCCGCAGACCGTGCTGGAAGAAGTCGAGCGCTGGCTGAGCACCCGCTCCTGGTCCGTCACCGACCGGCCGCTCCACCAGATCCTCGCCGCGAAACGCGCCACGGGCCAGTCGGTCAGCGTCGTGCTGCCCGCGCTCAACGAGGAGGAGACGGTCGGCGACATCGTCGCCGCCATCCGTCACGACCTCGTGCAGCAGGTCCCGCTCGTCGACGAGCTCGTCGTGGTCGACTCGGGGTCCACGGACCGCACGTCCGAGGTGGCCGCCGCCGCGGGCGCGACGGTGGTGCACCGGGACGCGATCCTGCCGCGCCTGCCGGCGGTCCCCGGCAAGGGGGAGGTGCTGTGGCGCTCCCTGCTGGCCACGACCGGGGACGTCGTCTGCTTCGTCGACGCCGACCTGAGGGAGTTCTCCTCCGACTTCGTCTCCGGGATCGTGGGCCCGCTGCTCACCGACCCGGACGTCGACCTGGTGAAGGCCATGTACGACCGCCCGCTGGGCGGCGCGGCCGGGCAGGGCGGCCGGGTCACCGAGCTGATGGCCCGGCCGCTGCTGAACATGCACTGGCCGCAGCTGGCCGGCTTCGTGCAGCCGCTCGGCGGCGAGTACGCGGCCCGCCGCTCCCTGCTGGAACGGCTGCCGTTCCCCGTCGGCTACGGCGTGGAGCTCGGCATGCTGGTCGACGCCCTGCACCTGGTGGGCCTGGACGCCCTCGCCCAGGTCGACGTGGGCGTGCGCAGGCACCGGCACCAGGACGGGCAGGCGCTCGGCCGGATGGCCGCCGCGATCTACCGCACGGCCCAGCTCCGCCTCGCCCGGGGCCACCTGATCCGGCCCTCCCTCACCCAGTTCGAGCGGGGCGAGGACGGTTTTGAGCCGAGGACCTACTCCGTGGACACCGAGGAGCGGCCGCCGATGGCGGAGATAGCCGAGTACCGGGCGCGCAGGGCCGCCTGACCGGATGTGTTTCCGGTCGCGTACGGCCGGTCCGTACGTTTGAGCGGGCGGGGCGTGGCTAGGTTGAGGCGTATGGCTTCAACGTACGGTGCTGCGCAGGTACTGGTGGCCTCCAACCGTGGCCCGGTCTCCTACGAGGTGCGCGAGGACGGTTCGCTGCACCCCAGGCGGGGCGGCGGGGGGCTGGTGTCCGGGCTGTCGGCGATCGGCCCGGACGCGGGCGCGCTGTGGGTGTGCTCGGCGCTGTCCGACGGCGACCGGGAGGCGGTCCGGCGGGGCGTGGGCGAGGACGGCGTGCGGATGCTGGACGTCCCCGCCGACGTGCACGCCGACGCGTACAACGGCATCGCCAACTCCGTGCTGTGGTTCGTGCACCACATGCTGTACCAGACGCCGCTGGAGCCGGTTTTCGACGCGGAGTTCCGGCGGCAGTGGACGTCCTACGAGCGCTACAACCGGGCCTTCGCCGAGGCGCTGGCCGAGGAGGCGGCGCCGGGCGCGGCGGTGGTCGTGCAGGACTACCACCTGACGCTGGTGCCGGGCATGCTCCGCGAGCTGCGCCCGGACGTGCGCATCGGCCACTTCTCGCACACGCCGTGGGCGCCGCCGGAGTACTTCCGGATGCTGCCCGACGACATCGCCGGCCAGGTGCTGCGCGGCATGCTGGGCGCCGACCGGCTCGGCTTCCTCACCCGCCGCTGGGCGGACGCGTTCACCGCGTGCTGCGAGCAGTTCGCGGGCGGGCTCGGGGGCACCCGGGTGGGCGTGCACGGCCTCGGGGCCGACGGGGACTTCCTGCGCCGCCGCGCGCACGAGGCGGACGTCGAGGAGCGGATGGCGGCGCTGCGCGAGGAGATCGGCACCGCACCCGGCGGCGGCGCCCGCAGGACGATCGTCCGGGTCGACCGCACCGAGCTGTCCAAGAACATCGTGCGCGGCCTGCTGGCCTACCGGCAGCTGCTCCACTCGCACGCCGAGTGGCGCGAGCGCGTGGTGCACGTCGCCTTCGCCTACCCCTCGCGGCAGGACCTCGCCGTGTACCGGGACTACACGGCCGAGGTGCGGCGTCTGGCGCAGGAGATCAACGAGGAGTACGGGACGCCGGACTGGAAGCCGGTCGTCCTGCACGTCGAGGACGACTTCGCCCGCTCCCTGGCGGCGTACCGGCTGGCCGACGTGGCCCTGGTCAACCCCGTCCGGGACGGCATGAACCTGGTCGCCAAGGAGGTCCCGGTGGTCTCCGACGCGGGCTGCGCGCTGGTGCTCTCGCGTGAGGCGGGCGCGCACGAGGAGCTCGGCGAGGACGCGCTCACCGTCAATCCTTACGACGTGACCGGCACCGCCCGCGCCCTGCACGAGGCGCTGTCGATGCGCCCGGAGGAACGGGCGGAGCGCACCAAGCGCCTGGCCGCGGCGGCCACGGCGCTGCCGCCCGGCCGGTGGTTCCTGGACCAGCTGGAGGCGCTGACGCGCTGACGCGCGGATGCGCGGACGGCTGGCCCCGGGTGGAGGGACCGGCCCGGCGGCCGGTGCCGTCCCCGGCCGGTGCCGCGCGGCCGTGCTGTCCGCGCGGCACGGCCGTCCGCACCCCCCGCGCGCGGCCATGCGTGAGCCCGCGTCGCCTGGATAGGTTCGCCGTATGGGCAGCCATACGCACTTCACCGACCCGAACGCCAGCGCATCCCTGCCGACGCCCGCCACGCGGGCCGGGCGGGAGGGGCTGGACGCTCTTCTCGCGCGGCCGGGCAAGGCGCTGATCGGCCTCGACTTCGACGGCACGCTCGCGCCCATCGTGGCCGACCCCGAGCGGGCGCGGGCGCACCCGGACGCGGTGCCCGCGCTCGCCGCGCTCGCCCCGAAGGTGGCCGCCGTGGCGGTGGTCACCGGCCGGCCCGCCGGGGTCGCCGTGCGCAACGGCGGTTTCGCGGGCGTCCCCGGACTGGAGCACCTCGTCGTGCTCGGGCACTACGGCGCCGAGCGCTGGGACGCCGTCACCGGCACCGTCAGCGCCCCGGCCCCGCACCCCGGCGTCGCCGCCGTCCGCGCCGAGCTGCCGGGGTTCCTGGACCGGATCGGCGCCTGGCGGGGCACCTGGATCGAGGAGAAGGGCCGGGCGGTGGCCGTGCACACCCGCCGGGCCGCCGACCCGCAGGCCGCGTTCGAGGCGCTGCGCGAGCCCCTCACCGGCCTGGCCGCCCGGCACGGCCTGATCGTCGAGCCCGGCCGGATGGTCCTGGAACTGCGCCCGCCGGGCGTGGACAAGGGCGTCGCCCTCCTCGACCACGCCCGCGAGATCGGCGCCGAGTCGGTCCTGTACGCCGGAGACGACCTCGGCGACCTGCCCGCCTTCGCCGCCGTCGACAGGCTCCGCTCCGACGGCACCCCCGGCCTGCTGGTGTGCAGCGGCAGCGACGAGGTGGCCGAGCTGCGGGAGCGGGCGGACCTGGTGGTGGACGGGCCCGAGGGCGTCGTGCGCCTGCTGGCGGGGCTCGCGGCGCGGCTCGGCTGAGACGCGCTCAGCGTTCGGCGCGGCGGGCCTCCCGCACCCTGCGCAGCCGGTTCACCGTGACCGGGTCGAGGGCCAGGGCGCGGGGATCGTCGAGCAGCGCGTTGAGGAGCTGGTAGTAGCGCACGGGCGCCAGGCCCAGCTCCTCCCGTATCGCCCGCTCCTTCGCGCCGGGGCCGGGAAAGCCGCGGCGTTCGAGCGCGAGGATGTCCTGCTCCCTGCGGCCGAGCCGCTCCCGGTCGGTACCGGGGCCGGTGCCGGAATCCGCGACAGGGTCCGTGTCGGGGTCGGTGCCGGGGTCGGTGCCGGGGTCCATGTCGGGGTCCATGTCCGGCACGGTAGCCCCCGCCGCCGACAGCGGGGGCCGCCGGGGACTACTGCTGGGCGTTCTCCGCCCGCGTCGCCGCCGCCTGGATCTGGCCCAGGACGTCCGAAGGGCTGCCGCCGGGCGCGACCGCCCGGCCGATCCCCTCCTTGATCCGGGTGCTGACCTCCGCCCACGAGGTCTTGTCGACCGGGTAGAGCTCGGAGGACGGCAGCTCCTCGAGGAACGTCCTGAGGTGCCGGTCCCCCTCGGCGGCGGCCATCGTCTCGGACGCGGACGTGGTGACCGGCAGCAGGTCGTACCGGCGGGAGAAGTCGAGCACGTTCTTCTCGCTGTACACGAAGTCCAGGAAGTCGCCGATCTGCTCGCGGTGGCCGTTCTTCCGGAAGGCCGTCATCCAGTCGGCGACGCCGAGGGTGACCCGGCTCTCGCCCTCGATCCCCGGCGTGGGCACGATGCCGAACTTCACGCCCTTCTTGGCGGCGATGTCCATCAGCGAGGGATGCCCGTTGAGCATGCCGACGTCGCCGTCGGCGAAGGCGGCGAAGGCGTCGGCCCGGTTCAGCTTGCCGGGCGCGACCGGGCCGGTCAGGCCCTTGGCGACCAGCTCGTCCTTCAGCCAGGCGAAGGTCTGGACGTTCTGCGGGGAGTCGATGGCGTAGGTGCCGATGTCGTCGGTGTAGCCGCCCCCGCCGCTGAGCATCCACTGCAGGGTCTCGGCCTGCGCCTCCTCGGAGCCGAGCGGCAGGGCGTAGGGGTACTTCACGCCCTCGGCCTTGAGCGCCTTGGCGGCGGCGGCCAGCTCGTCCCACGTCTTGGGCGGGGTGATCCCGGCCTCGGCGAAGAGCGTCTTGTTGTAGAAGAGCACGCGCGTGGAGGAGGCGAAGGGCATGCCGTACTGCACGCCGTTGACCTCGCCCGCGCCGGACAGCTGGGAGACGAAGTCGGCCTGGACGGGTATGGAGAGCAGATCGTCGGCCTTGTAGAGCAGGTCCTTGGCCGCGTAGTCGGCGTACGCGCCGATCTGCGCCATGTCCGGCGGATTCCCGGCGGCGACCATCTCCTTGACCTCGCGGTCGACGTCGTTCCAGGAGTGGACGCTGACGTCGATCTTCACGCCGGGGTGCTCGGCCTCGTACTCCTCGACGAGACGGTCCCAGTACTTCTCGGAGCTGTTGGCCGCGCTGTCGCCGTAGTCGGCGGCGACCAGCTTCAGCGTCACGTCGTCCGAGGCACCGCCGAGACCGCAGCCCCCGAGGACCGCCGTCATGCCCAGTGCGGACACCACCGCGATCGTTCCTGTCGTACGCCGCTGCACTTTGTTGCCCCACATCTTGCCGTGCGAAATCCGTCGCGGAAACTTTCGAATCGTCGGACATAAGGTCTACACCACGCAAGTGGACTAGACCTCTTGTGGGTCCCCGGGTCACACTGTCCCCCGTGAGACATGTCATCGCCCTCGACGTGGGCGGCACCGGGATGAAGGCCGCCCTGGCGGGGCCGGGGGGCGAGCTGCTGCACCGGGCGCGCCGGGCCACCGGGCGCGAGCACGGAGCCGACGCCGTCGTCGCGGGCATCCTCGACTTCGCCGCCGAGCTGCGCGCCCACGGCGAGCGGCGCTTCGGCGAGCCCGCCGCCGCGGCCGGCGTCGCCGTCCCCGGCATCGTCGACGAGGCGCGGGGCACCGCCGTCTACGCGGCCAACCTCGGCTGGCACGAGGTACCCCTGCGCGACCTGCTGGCCGAGCGGCTGGACGCGCCGGTCGCCCTCGGCCACGACGTGCGCACCGGCGGACTCGCCGAGGGCCGGGTCGGCGCGGGCCGGGGCACCGACCGCTTCCTGTTCGTGGCCCTCGGCACCGGCATCGCGGGCGCCATCGGCGTCGACGGCCGGGTGGAGGCGGGCGCGCACGGTTTCGCGGGCGAGATCGGCCACATCGTCGTACGGCCCTCCGGCGCGCCCTGCCCGTGCGGGCAGCGCGGCTGCCTGGAGCGGTACGCCTCCGCGGCGGCGGTCGGCCAGGCCTGGGCCGCGGCGTGCGGGGACCCGGACGCGGACGCGGCCGGCTGCGCCGAGGCCGTCCGGGCGGGCGACCCGCGGGCCGCGGCCGTCTGGCAGGCGGCCGTCGACGCGCTCGCCGACGGGCTGGTCACCGCGCTCACCCTGCTGGACCCGCGCACCGTGATCATCGGTGGCGGGCTCGCCGAAGCCGGGGAAACGTTGTTCACACCGCTGCGGGAGGCCGTCCGGCGGCGGGTCACCTTCCAGAAACTGCCGTCCCTCCTCCCGGCGGCCCTCGGGGACACCGCCGGGTGCCTGGGCGCGGGACTGCTCGCCTGGGATCTCCTGCACGCCACCGACCGCTCGGAGGTAACCACCTGATGGCCCCCACCAAGGTTCTCGCCGGTGCCCGGGTGGTGCTGCCGGCCGGGATCGTCGCCGACGGCCGCGTGGTCGTCGAGGGCACCCGGATCGCCGAAGCGGCGCCGCCCGACGCCGAGGTCGTCGACCTGCGGGGTCACTGGCTGGTCCCCGGCTTCGTCGACCTGCACAACCACGGCGGCGGCGGGGCGTCCTTCACCTCCGGCACGGCCGAGGACGTCCTGAAGGGCATCCACACCCACCGCCTGCACGGCACCACCACCCTGGTCGCCTCGACCGTCACCGGCGACATGGACTTCCTCGCCCAGCAGGCGGGCCTGCTGAGCGAGCTGGCCGAACAGGGCGAGATCGCCGGCATCCACTTCGAGGGGCCGTTCATCTCCCCGTGCCGCAAGGGCGCGCACTCCGAGGAGCTGCTGCGCGCCCCGGACCCGGCGGAGGTCCGCAAGCTGATCGACGCGGCGCGCGGCCACGCGAAGATGGTGACCCTGGCCACCGAACTGCCGGGCGGCATCGACTCCGTCCGGCTGCTCGCCGAGCACGGCGTGATCGCGGCGATCGGCCACACGGACGCCACCTACGAGCAGACGGCCGAGGCGGTCGAGGCGGGCGCGACCGTCGCCACCCACCTCTTCAACGCGATGCCGCCCCTCGGCCACCGCTCCCCCGGCCCGATCGCCGCCCTCCTGGAGGACGAGCGGGTCACGGTCGAGCTGATCAACGACGGCACGCACCTGCACCCGGCCGCCCTGCGGCTGGCGTTCCACCACGCGGGCGCGCACCGGGTCGCCTTCATCACCGACGCGATGGACGCGGCCGGATTCGGCGACGGCCGCTACATGCTCGGCCCGCTGGAGGTGGAGGTCGCCGACGGCGTCGCCCGCCTGGTCGAGGGCGGCTCGATCGCGGGTTCGACCCTCACCCTGGACCGTGCCTTCAAGCGGGCGGTGACGGTCGACGGCCTGCCGGTCGAGGACGCGGTCGCGGCCCTGTCCGCCACCCCGGCCCGGCTGCTGGGCCTGTCCGACCGCATCGGCTCCCTGGAGCCCGGCAAGGACGCCGACCTGGTCGTGCTGGACGAGAACTTCGACCTCAAGGGCGTGATGCGCCGGGGCGCCTGGGTGGTCGATCCCCGCCTGGCCTGATCCGTGCCGTACTGCGAGACGGTGGCCGGCCGGAGGACTGGGCCGGCCGCCGCCTCTTTGGCATGATCGGGCTTCCGGAACATACGGCTAGCACATTCATCGGGGGAGGCCGGCCCAGGTGATCCTCACGGTCACGCTGAACACCGCTCTCGACGTCACCCACCACGTGAGGGCCCTGCGTCCGCACACCTCCCACCGCGTCTCCGAGGTGCGGGAGCGCCCCGGAGGCAAGGGCGTCAACGTGGCCCGGGTCCTGGCCGCCCTCGGGCACGAGGTGACGGTCACGGGCTTCGCGGGCGGTGCCACGGGACGTGTCGTCCAGGAGCGGCTGGCCGCCGTTCCCGGGCTGGTGGACGCGCTGGTCCCGGTGACCGGCGCGACCCGCCGCACCATCGCTGTCGTCGACGGGCGGACCGGCGACACGACCCGGTTCGACGAGCCGGGTCCGACCGTCACGCCCGCCGAGTGGTCGGCCTTCCAGGAGGTCTACGGGGACCTGCTGGCCGGCGCCTCGGCGGTGGCCCTGTGCGGCAGCCTGCCCCCGGGCGTGCCGGTGGGCGCGTACGCGGGGCTGGTGCGCTCGGCCCGGGCCGCCGGGGTCCCGGTCCTCCTGGACACCAGCGGCGAACCCCTGCGCCGGGGCGTCGCCGCCCGCCCCGACCTCATCAAGCCGAACGCCGACGAACTGGCCGAGCTGACCGGCTCCCACGAGCCGCTGCGCGCCACCCGGGACGCCCGCCGCCGGGGCGCCCACGCCGTGGTCGCCTCGTTCGGCGCCGACGGCCTGCTCGCCGCGACCCCCGAGGGCCATTGGCGCGCCACCCCGCCCGTCCGGGTCCGCGGCAACCCGGCCGGCGCCGGCGACTCGGCGGTGGCGGGCCTGCTGTCGGGCCTGGTGGAACACCTGCCCTGGCCGGACCGCCTGGCCCGCGCCGTCACGCTGTCAGCCGCGACGGTACTGGCGCCGACAGCGGGCGAGTTCGATCGGGCGACCTACGAGAAACTCATGACGCGAGTGTCGGTGACGGCGGCGTGAAAGCTTTGAAACCTTCGTCGGATATGCCCACCTAGCAGCTTGGCCAAGAAACACCCTTCCCCTCATGTCAGCCGGATGATCAGATAGTCACCCATTCGCTAAATCAATAGCGAGAGATAGAGGGAACCTCATATGAGCATGCTCAGGAAAATCCTGGCAACGGTGACTGTGACCGGCGCGTTGCTGGGCGGTGCCTTTGTTACACCGGCTGCGGCCGATCCCAATACCTGCCCGGAAGGGAAGGTTTGCGGATGGTCGGGGACGAACAGGACTGGAACCAGGACCGTCCTCTCCGTAACGCCCGGCTGCTATCCCTTCACCACTGCCCGGTCCGTCTCGAACCAGACGTCCTATCGCATAGAGTTCTGGCACATCACCACCGGCTGCGGCGCTGGCACCCGGCTAGTGACTCTGCAGCCGAACACCTACTCAGACAACACCGGTAGCACCGTTACGGGGATTGCGGTCTACGCGAGGTAGTACCGCGGCCCTCATACCGGTGGCCAAGCCGAGGTGTACCGACGGTGCTCCGCCCGTCACGGGCGGAGCACCGCGCTTTCATTCCAGCCATAGCTGGTCGAAGAGTGCATCGCACTGATTGCCCTCATTGCAGGCTATCTCGATGACATTGGTCCCCTTGTTTAGGGTCACCGGAGCCCATGTGGTCTGCCAGCCCTTCTCATAGTCTCCCTTCGGGGAGCCAATGAAGTTCTTCAAACCGAGTGGCTGACTGTTCGCTTTATTGTTCACCGACAGCGTCGCGTTGGCGTCGGCACCGGGAATGCTGTAACGCGCGTACAGCCGAAACTCTCCTGCCTTTTCAATACCGCTGACTGTCCAAGTCAGCTTGGCTCCGACATGGTTGAAGCCGCTCACGTAAATCCCACCGTCAGCTTTCGCGCCCTTCACGTCCGAGGCTAGGGAGGTCCCGCCGTCGAGGCGGAGTGCCTTCGCATCGATCTCGGGGAGCTCACCCGAAGCCGACACCGAGCTAGTGCTCGACGGGCTCGGCTCGGAGCTCTGGGACTGCGTCGGCGCGGCGCCGCCCGCCTGGTCGTCCGGCTTGTCCTCGTCGGAGCCGTTCATCATCGCGACGCCGATGCCGATCACGACCGCGGCGACCACCGCGATCGCGCCGATCAGCAGGCCCTTGGTGTTGGGGCCCCGGCCGCGGCCGCCGCCCGCGCCGCGGCCGTGCGACGGCTGCTGCTGGACGGCGGGGGCGCCGCCGGGCAGCGTCTCCGGTGCCGCGTAGTGCGCGTTCGGGCGGCCGTACGCGCCCTGCTGCTGCGACGCCTGGCCGTAGGCGGCCGTCTGGCCCGCCGGGGGCTGCTGGCCGTACTGGCGTGTGCCGACCGTGCGCACCCGGTTGACCGAGTGGGGGTAGCCGTAGCCACCGGACGGCGGCTGGGCTCCGTTGGCCTGTCCGTCGGCGTACAGATAGCCGAACGGGTCGTCGTCCTCGGGCGTGCTCGCGCCGTTGGTGCCGGGCGTCATCCCTTGGTCTCCTCAGTCAGGTGCGGTGCGGATGCGGTTGGGGTGGTGAGAGAGCGAGCCTACCCGCTCCACGTGACCCAAACGGGTGACTCAGACCGCATCGACTCGCTGACCTGCGGTTACCCCGCGCGTCTGTGCTGTTTGGGACGAGATCGTTTCTCGACGTACATCCGTTCGTCAGCGGACTTCAACACTTCGTCCGCGGTCATCCCGCAGTGCGCCCAGCCGATGCCGAAGCTCGCGCCCACCCGGACGGCCCGGCCCTCGGCCCGGATGGGCTGGATGATCTCGTTGCGCAGGCGGACCGCGAGGTCCTGGGCGTCGGCCCGGCCGAGCCCGTCGGCGAGGATCACGAACTCGTCGCCGCCGAGCCGGGCGACGGTGTCGCCGTCGCGCACGCCGTCGCTGAGCCGGCGGGCGACCTCGATGAGGACGGCGTCGCCCGCGTTGTGCCCGAACCGGTCGTTGATCGACTTGAAGCCGTCGAGGTCGCAGAAGAGGACGGCGAGGCCCTTGGTGCCGTCGTCGCGGTCGTCGGCGGGGGCGACGGTGTGCACGTGGTGGTCGTAGGCGTCGTAGGCCTCGACACCCGGCGGGAAGTCGAAGTCGTGCCCGATCGCGTCGAAGGCGGGCTGGCCGTACGCCGCGTCCAGCGACTCGGCCTCGGCGGGGTGCGGCGCGGCGGGGCGCCGGCAGAGCCGGGCGGAGAGCCGGGCGCGCAGCTCGGCGGAGTTGGGCAGGCCGGTGAGGGAGTCGTGGGAGGCGCGGTGGGCGAGCTGGAGCTCGCGGCGCTTGCGCTCCTCGATGTCCTCGACGTGGGTGAGCAGGAAGCGGGGGCCGTCGGCGGCGTCCGCGACGACGGAGTTGCGCAGCGACACCCAGACGTAGGTGCCGTCGCGGCGGCCCAGCCTGAGCTCGGCCCGTCCCCCCTCGGCGGAGGTGCGCAGCAGCGTGCCTATGTCCTCGGGGTGGACGAGGTCGGAGAAGGCGTAGCGGCGCATCGCGGAGGCGGGGCGGCCGAGCAGGCGGCACAGGGCGTCGTTGGTGCGCAGGATCCGGCCGTGCTGGTCGCCGCCCATCTCGGCGATGGCCATGCCGGAGGGGGCGTACTCGAAGGCCTGCCGGAAGCTCTCCTCGCTGGCGCGCAGCGCCTGCTGCTCGCGCTCCAGGCGGACCAGGGCGCGCTGCATGTTGGCGCGCAGCCGGGCGTTGCTGATCGCGATGGCGGCCTGGAAGGCGTACATCTGGAGCGCCTCGCGGCCCCACGCGCCGGGCCGGCGGCCGTTGCGCGGCCGGTCCACGGACAGCACGCCGACCAGTTCGCCGGACGAGCCGCCGCCCTGCGGGCCGGGCGCGTACATCGGGGCGAAGAGCCGGTCGGCCGGGTGCCACTCGTCCTCGAAGCGGGGCGCGGGACCGTCGGTGTACCACTGCGGGACGTCGTCGTCGTCGAGGACCCAGCCCTCGGTGTGGGGTATGAACACCAGGTCGCCCCAGTGTTCGCCCATGCTCAGGCGCCGCTCCCAGGACTCGCGGGAGCCGACCCGGCCCGTGATGAGGGCCTCGGCGGCGGGGTTCCCGGCGAAGGCGGCGACGACCAGGTCGCCGTCGGGGCGTACGAGGTTGACGCAGGCCAGCTCGTACCCGAGGGCCTTGACGACGCCGTCGGCGACGGTCTGCAGGGTGTCCGCCAGGCTGCGGGCCGTGTTCATGTCGGCCATGACCTGGTGCAGTTGTCGCAGGGACGCAAGACGGACGTAGGGCTCCGACTCGGTCTCCATGCTCGCCCTCCCCCCGAGACCTCGCAGCGAATCAAGGGTTCTCTTCGGCGCCTTTTCCGGGTGGTGCTCCGGCAGCTTCCCCGCCACTGAATCACAGCGCGCTGCCCACTCGGTACACAGGGTCAACAATTCTTGTCTCTTGTGACTCAAGTCACAGCGAAACGTGAACAATTAGGTGATGTTTCTGCGTTTTCCGGTGCGTTTACCGAACGCAATCTTTGTGGCGGTGTGCCCGTGAGCCCGCCGCCGACCCGCCGGTCCGCCGCCGGCCCGCCGTGGATCCGCCGCGAGTCCGCCGCGAGTCCTAGGCCCTCGCTCGGGCCGAGGTCCGATGCGGCGGCCGCGGGGCGGAGACTAGCGTTCCGGGTGTGCCGAACACCTCCCCCGCCCCTTCGCCGACGATCCCTTCGCCCGCCGCCGGGCATGCTGAGGGGGTGAGCAACGACGAGTTCCGCGCCGCGATGTCCCGGCTGGCCGCGGGCGTGGTCCTGGTGACCGCGCAGGAGCCGCCGCTCGACCCGGACGACCCCGGGGCACCCGACGGCGAGGACGTCGGCATGACGGCCACCGCGTTCATGTCGGTCTCGCTCGATCCGCCGCTGGCGCTGGTCAGCCTGCGCGAGGGCTCCCGCATGGACGAACTGCTCGCCGAGCAGCCCCTGTGGGCGGTCTCGGTCCTCTCCGAGAGCCAGCGGCACATCGCGGGCCGCTTCGCCATGAAGGGCCGGGTCAGCGACCGCCTGCTGTTCCGGGACATCCCGTACACCCGCGGCGAGCACACCGGCGCCCCGCTGGTGGGCGGCGCCCTGGCGACCGTGGAGTGCCGCACCGAGCAGCGGGTGACGGCCGGCGACCACACGCTGGTGATCGGCCGCGTGCTGACGGCCCGGGTGCCGAGCGCGGACGGCGGCCCGCTGACGTACTTCCGCGGCAGGTACCGGCAACTGGGCTGACCGCGGGGCCGCACCGGCGGCCGAGCGGGCACGGGCACGGCCGGCGGGGCCCGGTCGGCGACGGCGGGCATGCGGAACGCCGTGGCCGTGCGCCGGTCCTCCCGTCTAGGGTGCCCGCGTGACGACACCCGCGCCCCGCCTCGAGGCGATCACACCCGCCAACCTCGACGCCGCCCTCGGCATCCGGATCCGTCCCGACCAGGAGCACGCCGTCGAACCGGTCGTGCGGTCCCTCGCCGAGGCGTACGTCCACCCCGGTGTCGCCTGGCCCCGCCTGATCGTGGACGGCGACCGCCCGGTCGGCTTCCTCATGGCCTTCTTCGACATCGACTGGCACGGCGACGGCACCCTCGTCCGCTCCGGCCTGTGGCGGCTGAACATCGCGGCCGGGGAGCAGGGCAAGGGCTACGGCCGCTTCGCGGTGGAGTCGGTGGCCGCCGAGATCCGCCGCCGGGGCGGCACGCGGCTGTACGTCACCTGGCACCCCGGCCCCGACGGCCCCGAGGGCTTCTACCTGGGGCTCGGCGTCCGCCCGAACGGGGAGACGAGCGGAGGCCAGACGGTCGGCGTGCTGGACCTGCCGGCCGGGGTGCCGCAGCCCTAGGGTCCTCCCGGCTGGTCCCGGCTGGTCCCGGCTGGTCCCGGCTGGTCCCGGCTGGTCCCGGCTGGTCCCGGCGGGAGAAGGAGCGGCGTCCGGTGCGTGCTCCCGGTGCGCCGCATCGGTCGCACCCCCTCGTCGCGGTCCGTCACCGCTCACCCGGCGGACCGCGGATCGTGGGTCGCGGATCACGGACCGCGGGTCACGGGTCACGGGTCACGGATGTGACGGGCAGGGCGGTGACCGCTCCTACGTCCAGTCCCGCGCGGAGCGCCCCCGCTTGGTCTGGGAGCGCTGCTTCTTCTCCCGCAGCCGGCGCTCGTTGATGCCGCGCGGGATCCGGGTCGGCTTGCGGGGCCTGGGCGGTGGTGCGGTGGCCTCGGCGAGGAGCGCGGCCAGGCGCACGGCGGCGGTCTCGCGGTTGCGCCACTGGGAGCGGTGCTCGGAGGCCCGGACGGTGACGACCCCGTCGACCAGGCGCCCGGCCAGCCGCTCCAGCGCCCGCCGCTTCCACACCTCGGGCAGCGCCTCGGTGCGCGCGAGGTCGAACCGCAGCTCGACACTGGTGTCGCTGGTGTTGACGTGCTGCCCGCCGGGCCCCGACGACCGCGAGAAACGCCACATGAGCTCGGCCTCGGGCAGCGAGACCGAGCCGCGGATGACAGGGGGACCGGACATGCCGTCCATGTTCCCGGCTGTGACCGGTCCACGTCACCCGAATATCCCGCGGCACCGCCATTCGGTAAAGAAAGTAAAGACACGGGGAACCTCGGGCACCCCTCACCGCGTTCATTGAGGTAGCTGTAGCTTCGTGCTCGTACGCAACGAGGGAAGGGACTCCCAACAATGGCTGTAAGCCTGTCCAAGGGTGGCAACGTCTCGCTCACCAAGGAGGCTCCGGGCCTGACCGCCGTCACCGTGGGCCTCGGCTGGGACGTCCGCACCACCACCGGCACGGACTTCGACCTCGACGCGTCCGCGATCGCGGTCAACCCGCAGGGCAAGGTCTACTCGGACGCCCACTTCGTCTTCTTCAACAACAAGCAGACCCCGGACAGCACCATCGTCCACACCGGCGACAACCGCACCGGTGAGGGCGCCGGCGACGACGAGGCGATCAACGTCAACCTCGCCGCGCTCCCGGCCGACATCGAGAAGGTCGTCTTCCCCGTCTCGATCTACGACGCGGAGAACCGCGGCCAGAACTTCGGCCAGGTCCGCAACGCCTACATCCGCATCGTCAACCAGGCCGGCGGCGCCGAGATCGCCCGCTACGACCTGTCCGAGGACGCGGCCACCGAGACCGCCATGGTCTTCGGCGAGCTGTACCGCAACGGCGCCGAGTGGAAGTTCCGCGCGGTCGGCCAGGGCTACGCCTCGGGCCTGGTCGGCATCGCCCAGGACTTCGGCGTGAACGTCTGACGGACACCCGACGCCTCCGGGCCCCCGGCCGTGAAAAGACCGGGGGCCCCGGCGTGCCGGCCGGTAGGTTGCCCGCGTGATCCTCGAACCGCTCACCGCCGGCCCCGGCGGTGCCCTCCCGGCCCCCCTGCTCACCGAGCTCACCGCCCTGTACGCCTCCAACCGCGAGTACCACGCGCTCAGCGGCGACTTCCCCGACCCCGGCGACGTCCGGCCGGAGCAGGTGGCGGCCGTGCTGGCCGACGAGGCGGCGGTCCCGGGCGCCGAGGTGCTGCTCGCCTACGACCGGGGCCGGCTGACGGGGATCGCGATCACCCTCGCCCGCCACCCCGACCCCGCCGACCCGGATCCGTGGATCGGCCTGCTGATGATCGACGCGGGCCTGCACGGACAGGGCCACGGCCGCCGCCTCGCCTCCCTCGTCGAGGACCGCTTCCGCCGCGCGGGCCGCACGGCCGTGCGCCTGGCCGTCCTCACCGACAACCCCGGGGCCCTCGCCTTCTGGACGGCCCTCGGCTACGAGGTCATCGACCACCGCGAGGACCGCCGGCTCGGGCGCCCGTGCGCGGTGCTGCGCAAGCCGCTCGCGGCGGAGCGCGCCTGACCCGGCGCGGCGACGGCGGGCCGGCGCCGCCGTCAGCGCCGCCGCGGCTTCCCCTCGCCGTACAGCCAGTCCCGCCAGACGCGGTCGAAGTCCTCGTCCGGGGCCTGCTCCTCCACGTACGCCGTGAAGTCGGCGGTGGAGGCGTTGCCGTGGCGGTGGGCGGCGGCCCAGCCGCGGACGATGGCGCGGAAGGCGTCGTCGCCGACGGTCCGGCGGATCTCGTGCAGGACCATCGCCCCGCGCTGGTAGACGGGGGGATCGGAGATGTGCGCGGCGCTGGTCGGCCGCGCGGGCGGAAACGCCCAGATCCCGTCACCGGCACCCGCGTACAGCGCGTCGAAGGTCTCCTGCGCGGTGTCGCCGCCGTGGTCCTCCTGCCACAGCCACTCCGCGTACGTGGCGAAGCCCTCGTTGAGCCACATGTCCCGCCAGGTCCGCGGTGTGACGGAGTCGCCGTACCACTGGTGGGCGAGTTCGTGCACGAGGAGCACGATGTCCGGGGCGCCGGGGAAGAAGGGGCGGGACTGGGTCTCCAGGGCGTATCCGGCGTCGCCCGGGCGGTCGACGATCGCGCCGGCGGAGGAGAAGGGGTAGGGGCCGAAGTTCTCCTCCGCCCAGGCCAGGACCTCGGGGATCCTGGCCAGGACCGCCCGGCTCGCCTCCGCCTGCCCCGGGTCGACGGCCGTGTGGACGGGCAGGCCGCCGTCGGTGGTGGTGCGGGTGAGGGCGTACCGGCCGATCGCGACCGTGGCGAGGTAGCTCGCCATCGGCTCGGCGGTGTGCCAGGTGAACGTCGTACGGCCCCGCTCGGTCCTGCGGCCGGTCAGCTCGCCGTTGGAGACGGCCTCCAGGCCCTCCGGGACGGTCACCCGCAGGTCGTACGCCGCCTTGTCGCAGGGGTGGTGGTTGCCGGGGAACCACGCCATCGACCCCGTCGGCTCGCCGAGCGCGAGTGCTCCGTCGGCCGTGCGCAGCCAGCCCTCCTGCGAGCCGTCCGGGTCGGTGACGGTCCGCGGGGCGCCGGAGTAGCGGACGGTCACGCGGAACGTCGTGCCGTCGGCGAGGTCGTCGTGCGGGCGGACGGTCAGCTCCTGGCCGGCGCGTTTCCAGGACGCCGTCCTGCCCTTGACGGTGACCCGCTCGACCCGCAGGCCCGCGAGGTCGAGGTTGAGGGCGGACAGGTCCCGGGTAGCGCGGGCGGTGATCGTCGCCGTGCCGCTGAGGTGGTGCCGGGCGGGGTCGTAGGCCAGGTGCAGGCCGTAGTGGGTGACGTCGTAGCCGCCGTTGCCGGCCTTCGGGAAGTACGGGTCGCGCACGCCGGCCGCGCCCGGGGTGCCGTGGACGCCGTCGCCGCCACCGCCGCCACCACCGCCGCCACCGCCGCCGCCGCACGCGGTCAGGACGGCGAGGGCGGCGGCGGACGGGAGCAGGCGGCGCAGGCGCATCCCGTGATCATATGAGGCGTATGGGCGGGAATTGCCCGTCCAGCGGCCTTCCCCGCCCGGCGGCGGGACGGCCTGCGCGGACTTCTCACCCGAGGGCTTCGGACGGGGCGCCCGCGACACCGGTGCCCGCGATCGGCGCGTCGCGTCCGGTGAGCGCGGCCCGCACCCGCGCCCCGCGCTCACCGGACGCGAACGCGGCGTCCCGGCCCGGATCGCCCAGGGCCCCGGCGGCCGGAACGTCGCCCGTGCCCTGCCTACCGGCGAGGCGACGGCGTCCACCGGCGGGGCGACGCCGGAACCCGCCTGCGGCGCACGCGCGGCAGGCCCGGCGCGGACGGGCGGCGGCGGGCGCAGCGGCGGGCGCAGTGGCGGGCGCGAAGGACCGGCGGGTGCCGCCACGGCGGTACGGATGCCGGCCGGCCCGGGCGCCGTGACGGCGAGTCCGGCGGCCGTGACACCATCACCTGCGTGCTCGACATCGGCTACGCCCTCTCCAACCGGTTTCCCGACCCGCCGCAGACCGACTACCGCCGCGCGGACGTCCACGCCCTGCGCCACGACCTGTTCTGCGGTGACGTCTACCTCGCCGACACCGAGTCGGACCGGGAGATCTCCACAGCCTGGGGATGGGTGCCGGTGCTCGACTTCGCGTGGGCGCTGTGCGACATCGTGGAACGCCTCGACCGGGACCCCGCGGGCTCCCGGGCCTCCCGCCCCCAGCGGGCCGAGCTGGACTTCACCGAGTCGACCGACCGGCTGCTCTTTGAACGCCGCTTCGGCTGGGTCGACATCGAGTCCGACTGGATGCCGGCGGAGGAGCCCCCGTTGACCTTCTCCCACGCCGAACTCCGCCGCGAGGCCCGCGACTTCCTGCACGATCTCGTCGCCGACCTGTGCGACCTGCACGAGGACCTCGCGGAGAACCCGGCGATCTGGACGCTGCAGGCGCGTTTCCCCAGGGTTCCGTAGCCCCGGGGTCCGTGGTCCCGGGACCACGGGCCCCGGGGCTACGGTCCCCCGGGTTCCGCGGGGCCGGCCGGCGTCCGGAAGACCCCGCCCGGCGGCCGCAGGCCGTCCGGCGCGGTGCCCGGGGCGGGACCCACCGGGACACCCAGGGGCAGCCGGTGCCCGGCGGGGCGCGCCGGAAGCCGGTACCGCCTCCCCGCCCGGCCCGCTCACCCCGGCGCGCAGGGGCACCGCCTCGTCCCGCGCCCGCGCCGCCGACGCGTTCCCGGAGGACGCCCCCACCCGGTCACCCGGTCACCCGGTCACCCCGTCACCCCTCCACCCTGATCCCCAGCTCCCCCGCCAGCACCGGCGCCAGATCCAGCAGCTGGGCCGTGCTGACCACCGCCCCGGCCAGCCGGTCCACCCCCCGTGCGATCTCCAGCGAAGCGGCCCCGCGCAGGTCCACGTCGGTCAGGGTCGCCGCCGTGAGGTCCGCCCCCTTCAGCGCGCAGTCCGCGAACTCCACCCGCTCCAGGCGCGCTCCCCCGAAGTCGGGCTCGATCAGGACGCAGCCCTCGAAGACGACGTCCCGGAGCCGGGCCCCGCGCAGGTTCAGGTAGTCGATCTTGCCGCCGCGGATCAGCACCCGCTCCAGGACGGCCCCGTGCAGCTGGGCGCCGCCGAGGCGGGCGTCGGTCACCTCGACGTCGCGCAGGGTCGCCTCGGCGAGGTCGGTGCCGACGCCCCGCGGGCCGGTGAGGACCGAGTCGAGGACACGGGCGTGGTGCAGCCGTGTCCCGTCCAGCACGCACCCCGTCAGCGCGCAGTCCATGAAGCGGGCCCCCGCCCCGTCCTGCCCGGCGAGGTCCGCCTCCCGGAACTCCAGCCCGTCGTAGTCCCCGTCCGGCTCCAGCCCGCCGCCCCCGCGGGGCTCCAGCGGTGGCAGGCGCACCTGGGGGCGCCGCGCCGCCCTCACCCTCGTACCGCCGGACGTCCCGGTCCCGACCGCCGCTCTCCTCGCCATGCCCCCATGCTGCCCCCCGCCACTGACAATCCCCCCGACCTGCGAAGACGCCGCCGATGTCACATTCGGGGCTGCTCCCTCGGTCGTACCGGCAGAAGAACCGGAAGGCGACCGCGACAGAGGGAGACCCCCAGCCATGCACCGCATCACCGTCATCGGCGGCGGCTTCGCCGGACTGACCGCGGCCATCACCGCCGCCGAGGCGGGAGCCCAGGTCACCGTGTACGAAGCCCATCACACCCTCGGCGGCCGGGCCCGCACCGCCGAGGGCCCCTACCGGACGAACGAGGGCCCCCACGCCCTCTACAACGGCGGTCCGCACTGGGTCTGGCTCAAGCAGCGCGGCCTCCTCGGGCCGCTCGCCCCGCTCCCGCCCCTGGAGGCGGCCCGCCTGCGGCTGCGGTACAAGGGCGCGCTGCGCCGCACCCCGCCCTTCGCGATGCTGAAGCTGCTGCGGCGCGGCATCCCGCCGGCGCCCGTGGACGTCGACTTCACGACCTGGGCGACCGGTGTCGCGGGCGAGGAGGGCGCCCGCGCCGCCGCCCACTACGCCGCCGTGGCCCTCTTCCACCACGACCCGGGTTCGCTGTCCGCGGCGTTCGTGCAGGAGCGCCTGCGCCGCGCCACCAGGCTGCCGCCCGAGGCGCACTACCCGCGCGGCGGCTGGGGCGGCCTGATCGACCGGATGGCCGCCCGCGCCTGGAACCTGGGCGTGCGGATGGAGACCCTGTCCCGCGTCGACACGCTCCCGACCGGGACCCCGGTCGTCGTGGCCACCTCCCTGGCCGCCGCCCGCCGGCTGCTGGGCGACGACTCCCTGGTCTGGCCCGGCGGCCGCACCGTCCTCGTCGACCTCGCCGTGCGCACCCGGCGCGGCGACGCCTTCGCCGTGTCCGACCTGGACGCCCCGGGCTGGATCGAGCGGTTCACCGCCCAGGACCGCACCCTCGCCCCGGCCGGCGAACAGCTGATCCAGGGTCAGATCCCGATCGCCCCGCACGAGTCCAAGGCGGACGGCACGGCCCGCGCCGAGCAGTTGCTCGACCTCGCCTTCGAGGGCTGGCGCGAGCGCGTCACCTGGCGGCGCGAGGCCGTGGCCGACGGACGCACGGGCGCCGTCGACCCGCCCGGCACCAGCTGGCGCGACCGGCCCGCCGTCGACCGCGGCGACGGCGTCTACCTGGCCGGCGACCAGGTCGCGGCCCCCGGCGTGCTGGCGGAGGTGTCCTTCAACAGCGCCCTGACGGCAGTCTCCCTGGCGCTCGGCCGGCACGAGCTTGACCTCAAGCACGCTTGAGGCCGGAGGGTGGGTGGCGCGACACAGACCCGAAGAACACAGACCCGAAGAACGGGGGGGTCCCACATGCACGCCATCCGCCTGCACGCCTTCGGCCCGGCCGAGAACCTCGTCTACGAGGAGGTCGAGGACCCCGGGCCGGGTCCGGGCCAGGTCCGCGTCGCCGTCCGGGCGGCCGGCGTCCACCTCCTGGACACGGCCCTGCGCGAGGGCGTGCGGGGCCCCCTGCCCGAACTGCCGGCCCTGCCCACCGTCCCCGGCCGGGAGGTCGCCGGCGTCGTCGACGCCCTCGGCGAGGGCGCCCCCCGCGACTGGCTGGGCAGGCGGGTCGTCGCGCACCTCGGCTTCGCCCCGGGCGGCTACGCCGAACTGGCCGTCACCGACGCCGGGCGCCTCCACGAGATCCCGGAGAACCTCGACTTCGCCCAGGCCGTCGCCATGATCGGCACGGGCCGCACGGCGATGGGCATCCTGCAGTTCGCCGAGCTCGGCCCGGACGCGGTGGCCGTCGTGCCTGCGGCGGCCGGAGGCATCGGCACCCTGCTGGTCCAGTACGCCAAGAACGCCGGCGCCACGGTCGTCGGGCTCGCGGGCGGCCCGGAGAAGACCGCGCGCGTGCGGGCCAACGGCGCCGACCTCGCCGTCGACTACACGGACCCGGCCTGGCCCGGGAAGGTCCGCGCGTTCCTGGGCGGCCGGGCGGCCACCGTGGTCTTCGACGGCGTCGGCGGCACCGTGGCCCGCGAGGCCGTCGCCCTGCTCGGCCCCGGCGGCAGGCACATCGTCTTCGGCTGGTCCGCCGAAGGGCTGCACGACGGCGGGCCCTACCTCGTCGACGGCGTCTCCGAGCAGGTCCTCGGCCCGGTGATGATGCGGAAGGCCGGCGGCCCCGACCCCGTACGCACCCTGGAGCTGCGCGCCCTCGCCGAGGCCGCCGCGGGACGGCTCGTCCCGGCCGTGCAGCGCTTCCCGCTCGCCGAGGCCGCCGCCGCGCACCGCGCCCTCCAGACGCGGGGCACGACCGGCAAGGTGGTCCTGGAGCCCTGACGGGGGCGGCCGGCAGGAGGACCGGTACCGGTCGCGGGAAGCGGGACCGGCCCGGGGGACCCGCCCGAACGCCGGGCCCGGGGGACCCGCCCCGAACGCCGGAACCGAAGATGCGGTACGTCCCCCTTCATGGTCTTCTGACGCAATGAACGCCGCCCGGCCAGGCGAAGCCGCCACCCCCGCGAACGCCGACCCCCGCCGCTGGTGGGGCCTGGTGATCATCGCGCTCGCCCAGCTGATGGTCGTCCTCGACGCGACCATCGTGAACATCGCGCTCCCCTCCGCGCAGCGCGACCTGGGCATGTCCGACGGAGACCGCCAGTGGGTGATCACCGCGTACACCCTGGCCTTCGGCGGGCTGCTGCTGCTCGGCGGCCGGATCACCGACCTGGTGGGCCGCAGGCGGACCTTCGTCCTCGGGCTCGTCGGCTTCGCCGCCGCCTCCGCACTCGGCGGCGCGGCCACCGGCCCGGGCATGCTCTTCGGCGCCCGGGCCCTGCAGGGCGCCTTCGCCGCCGTCCTGGCCCCCTCCGCGCTCAGCCTCCTGTCCACCACCTTCACCGACCCCAGGGAACGCGGGAAGGCCTTCGGCGTCTACGGCGCCCTGGCCGGCAGCGGCTCGGCGACGGGCTTCATCGTCGGCGGCCTGCTCACCGAGTACCTGAGCTGGCGCTGGTGCCTGTACGTCAACGTGCCCATCGCGATCATCGCCGTCGTCGGCGCCCTCACCCTGCTGCACGGCCGCGCCGCCCCCGCCGGAGCCCGCCTCGACGTACCCGGTGCGCTGCTCGGCTGCGGCGGCCTCGTCTTCCTCGTGTACGGCTTCGGCGAGGCGGAGTCGCGGGGCTGGACCGACGCGTTCGTCCTGGGCCCGTTCGCGGCGGGCGTCACCCTCCTGGCGGTGTTCGTGTGGTGGCAGTCCCGGGTCCCCCGGCCGCTGCTGCCGCTGCACATCGTCCGCGACCGCACCCGCGCCGGCTGCTTCCTGACGATGATGCTGGCCGTCGTCTCCATGTTCGGCCTGTTCCTGTTCATGACGTACTACCTGCAGGCCGTCCTCGGCTACTCGCCCGTCCGGGCGGGCCTCGCCTTCCTGCCGCTGACCGCCTCGATCGTCACCGGCTCCACCCAGATCTCCGCCCGGCTGCTCCACCGCGTGCCCCCGCGCCTGCTGCTGGCCCCCGGCATGGTCCTGGCCGCGAGCGGCATGCTGCTCCTGACGCGGATGACGGTGGACTCCTCGTACGCCACCGAGGTCCTGCCCGCCCTGATCCTGGTCGGGCTCGGCATGGGCCTGACCTACATCCCGGTCTTCTCCACCGCGACCGCCGGTGTCGCCCCGCAGGACGCGGGCGTGACCTCCGCGACCCTCAGCACCTCGCAGCAGGTCGGCGCCTCCATCGGCACGGCCCTGCTCAACACGATCGCCACGACCAGCGGCGCGGCCTACGTCACCGCCCACCTGAACGACCCGGCACAGCAGGCCCGCGTCATGCGGGAGGGCCTGGTCCACGGCTACACGGTCGCCCTCTGGTGGGCCGCCGGCATCATGCTGCTGGCGGGCCTGGTCGCGAGCCTGATGGTGACGGCCGGGGCCCCGGAACACGGCGCCCCGGCGCGCGAGCCGGCGCCGGAACCGGTGGCCTGAGGCGGCGGGGAGCAGCGGGGAGGGGCCCGACGGGCCGCGGGGCGTCGACGGCACCGCCGTCCGGACCGCCCGCGGGCACGGACGAGCCCGGGCCGGAGCGGGTCCGGCCCGGGTGGTGAGGGAGCCCCCTGTCGGATTCGAACCGACGACCTGCTGTTTACAAGACAGCTGCTCTGACCGGCTGAGCTAAGGAGGCCTGCGCCCGGACGGCGCCCGGGTGCCCGTGCAGTGTACCCAGGTCCCCCCGGGGCCCCGTCGAGAATTTCCACGAAGTTCACAGGGGCCCGGGTACTGACAGACGAGGTGAACGGCAGGTACCGTCCTGAGCCAGTTCACTCCCGTGGACCACACCACAACGGAACACCCGTCGTGGCACCGCCTTCCTACTCGGATCGTCCGGCACGTTCCTGCCGGTAGAAGGGGACCGTTCACCATGGCCACTGTCACGTTCGACAAGGCGACCCGGATCTACCCGGGTTCCACCAAGCCCGCCGTCGACGCCCTCGACATCGAGATCGCGGACGGCGAGTTCCTCGTCCTGGTCGGCCCGTCCGGCTGCGGCAAGTCCACCTCGCTCCGGATGCTCGCGGGGCTCGAGGACGTCAACGGCGGCGCCATCCGCATCGGCGACCGCGACGTCACCCACCTGCCGCCCAAGGACCGGGACATCGCCATGGTGTTCCAGAACTACGCGCTCTACCCGCACATGACGGTCGCCGACAACATGGGCTTCGCGCTCAAGATCGCCGGCGTCAACAAGGCGGAGATCCGGCAGAAGGTCGAGGAGGCCGCGAAGATCCTCGACCTGACCGAGTACCTGGACCGCAAGCCGAAGGCGCTCTCCGGCGGTCAGCGCCAGCGTGTCGCCATGGGCCGCGCCATCGTGCGCGAGCCGCAGGTGTTCCTCATGGACGAGCCGCTGTCCAACCTGGACGCCAAGCTCCGCGTCTCCACCCGTACGCAGATCGCCTCGCTCCAGCGCCGCCTGGGCATCACCACGGTCTACGTCACCCACGACCAGGTCGAGGCCCTGACGATGGGCGACCGCGTGGCGGTCCTCAAGGACGGTCTGCTCCAGCAGGTCGACACCCCGCGCAACATGTACGACAAGCCCGCCAACCTGTTCGTGGCCGGCTTCATCGGCTCCCCGGCGATGAACCTCATCGAGGTGCCGATCACCGACGGCGGCGTGAAGTTCGGCAACTCGGTGGTGCCGGTGCAGCGCGACGCGCTGTCCTCCACCACCGACAAGACGGTCACCGTCGGCGTCCGTCCCGAGCACTTCGACGTGGCCGGCCCCGACGCCGACCTGGGTGTCGCGGTCACCGTGAACGTCGTCGAGGAGCTGGGCTCCGACGCGTACGTCTACGGCACCGCCAACGTCGGCGGCGAGGAGAAGGACCTCGTCGTCCGCGTCGGCGGCCGCGAGGTCCCGGAGAAGGGCAGCCAGCTGCACGTCGTGCCGCGCTCCGGCGAGACCCACGTCTTCTCGACCTCCACGGGCGCGCGCCTGTCCGACTGAGCGCGCTCCGGCTGAGCACGCTCCGGCTCCCGGCGCAAGGCGGCACAAGGAAACATCCGACCCCGGGTAATTCACCCAGGATGACGAAAAGGGCCCCGCAGACGGCTGCGGGGCCCTTCCCGTTGTCGACAAATACCCCGGCACACCGGTCATTTCGAGCAGCGTGCGTCAACACACCACCCAGGATCAGGTGCTTCCCCGTCCCCCGAACCGGTGACTGAATGTCTCCAAATCACTACTGGACGCTACCCTCACACGCGTGAAGCACTCCACTACCCCACAGACGCGACGCGGCCGGGGCCCCGCCCGCCGGATCGGCCGCTCCCTCGCCCTCGTCCTGCCCGTCGTCCTGGTGCTCTCCGGGACCCTCGCGGTCACCCGGGTCGACTGGTCGGGGAGCCCCTCCGACAGCCCGGTGCTGACCGCGGCGGACACCTCCGCCGCAAAGGGCTCCTCGCGGACCGCCGAGCGCGCCCCGCAGGACGTGCTGCGCGACCAGCTGCTGACCGAGCTGCAGGAGGAGGACCCGGGCGTCGCCCTCACCCACCTCCAGCAGGCCGTCAACGGCCGCCCCTCGCTGGCCCGGCACTGCACGTCGATCGCCCGCGCCCTCGGCCGCGCCGCGGTCCGGGTGTACGGCCCGACGCGCGCCCAGTCCTTCGCGCGCCCCGTCTGCGACACCTCCTTCGCCTCGGGCGTCGCCGCCGCGCACGGCTGACCGCGCCCTCCCCGGTCCCCAGGGCCGTGACGGCCGGGGAAGAGAGGCTTGCGCCGCGGCCGCGGGCGGGACGCCACGTACAGTTCGGTCATGACCGATCCGAGTGCTGCGTCCCGCCCCGTCCAGGCCGTCGTCCTGGCCGGCGGCCAGGGTTCCCGGCTGCGCCCCTACACCGACGACCGGCCCAAGCCGATGGTCGAGATCCCCGGCACGGGGACGCCGATCATCGGCCATCAGCTCTCCTGGCTCGCCGAGGAGGGCGTCACGGACGTGGTGGTCTCCTGCGGTCACCTCGCCGAGGTCCTGCAGAAGTGGCTGGACACCGCCGACCTGCCCGTCTCCGTCACCACCGTCGTCGAGCACGAGCCCCTCGGCCGCGGCGGCGGCCTCAAGTACGCCGCCGCGCACCTCCCGCACCCGGACCGGCCCTGGTACGCCACCAACGGCGACATCTGGACCCGTTTCTCGCTGCGCGACATGGCCGACTTCCACGCCGAGCGGGACGCCGTCGCGACCCTCGCCCTGGCCCGCCCGCGCATCCCGTGGGGCGCGGTGCGGACCGACGGCTTCGGTCACATCACCGACTTCATCGAGGCCCCGCCGTCCACCTTCGAGATCAACGCGGGCGTGTACGTCTTCTCCCCCGAGTTCGCCGGCCTGCTCCCGGAGCGCGGCGACCACGAGCGCACCACGTTCCCGCACCTGGCCCGCGAACGCCGCCTGGCCGGCTTCCCCATCCCGCAGGGCTCCTACTGGCGCGCCATCGACACCGCGAAGGACCTGACCGAGGCGGCGAAGGAACTGGCCGCCCTCGGCCGCTAGGGCCTGTCGTCACATTCCCGTCGTCCGCCCGGAGGGCGGGCCCCGCGGCGTCGGGTGCGTGCTCCCGGCGTGCCGGGCGCCGGCCCTCGTACCCGGATGTACTCGGGCCTGCGCCCGGTGCGGCGAGAGTGCGTGCAGGGCGTCGCGGGGCAGGCGGGGAGTTCGACGACAGGCCCCAGGGCCTGTCGTCGCACCGCTCGGGCACACCGACGGGGTCCCGCACGTCGTCCGTGCGGGACCCCGTCGTCGTACGCCCTCGCGGCGGGCGGGCCGGTTCCTATCCCAGGAGGCCGCCCACCAGTCCCGGCTGCCCGGAGGACGAGGAGCCCTCGCCGCCGCTGCCGCCGGTCGACCCGCCGGTCGAGCCGCCGGTGCCGCCGGAGGTCGGGCCGGAGCTGGTGCTCGGCGCCTGGCCGACCGGGGAGGACTGCTGGGGCGGGGCCTGGCCCGCGCTGCCCTGGGTCTGGCTGGGCGCGCCGCCGCCGGTGGCGGTGCCGCTCTCCCGGGCCGCGCCCGGGGTGGTCGCGGCGCCGGTGGACGGGGTGGCCGCGCCCGACGTGGCACCCCGGGTGGGCGAGGTGGCGGTGGCCGACGGCGTCTTCCTGCCGGTCCGCCCGCCGGGCTCCTGGGGAAGCGGGGAGCCGGGCAGTTCGTTGCGCGGGGCCTCGCCGGGTCCGGGCACGACCACCCGGTCGGCGTCCCGGACGGCACCGCCGAGCAGCGAGCCGGTCAGCAGGGTGAGCCCGGTGACGACGGCGGTGACGAGGGCGCCGCGGCGCAGCACGTAGCGCCGCAGGTCCCAGAGGTCGGCCCGGGGGCCGAGGCGGCGCCAGGCGCTCGCGGCGAGGCGCCCGTCGACGGAGTAGACGGGCGCGCCGGCGATGATCAGCGGCGACCAGGCGGCGAGGTAGATGATGTCGGGGGTCTCGTAGGCGGGGACGCTCTTCCAGCTGACGGTGACCAGCAGCGCGGCCGACAGCAGCGCGCCGCCGACGGCCGCGACCCGCTGCCAGCAGCCCAGGACCGTCAGCACGCCCACGATGACCTGCAGGAAGGCGATGACGAGCCCGGAGCCGACCGGGTGCTGCAGGGCGAACTGGCGCAGCGGCTCGGCGACCTCCCAGGGGTGCAGGGTGTTGAGCCACTTGACCAGGGAGCCGCGTTCGCCGCCGTCGAAGTAGACGGGGTCGCACAGCTTGCCCATGCCGGCGTAGAGGCTGATGAAGCCGAGGAAGACGCGCAGCGGCAGCAGCACGCCGCCGAGGTTCATGCGGCGGCCGGGGTAGTAGGCGTGCCGTGCCGGGTCGTCGCCGTGCCGCCTGGCCGGCGCCCCGCTCCCGTCGTCCGCCGCCGGGTGGGCGCCGGTGTCCTCGAAGTCGTCGTCCGCGTAGGCGGGTTCGTCGTAGGCGCTGCCGACGGTGCGCATCGGCGGCAGCAGCCGGGTCCCACCGGAGCCGTGGGTGCGCTGGGGGCCGACGACGGGGGTCTCGACGGTCGTGGCGAGCCCGTCCTTGTGGCCCGCGCCGTCGTGGCCCGCGCCGTCGTGGCCCGCGCCGTCGTGGCCGGTGTCGACGCGGGGGATGACCCGGGTGCCTCCGCCGTCGGGGAGCGGCTCGCCGGCGTGGCGGACACTCTGGGTCCGCACGGACTGCAGGAGCCGGTGGGCGCCGGTGTCGTCCGGGGCGGACCTGCCGCTCCAGACGACGGGCCGGCGGCGGGCGGCGGGGGTGCCGGCGGCGCTCACCACGGGGAGGCGGGCGGTGTCCTCGGCGGCAGTCACGTGCCGCGCGATCCGAGGGGATTGGATGCGCCGCGTCGAGGCGCCCAGCTGCACGCGGAAGCTCACGTGACTGACGATGACCTGCGCCGGATCGCTCGGCACCTTCACCATGCTCAGCGCGGGAGCGTCGTCGAGTCCCGACGAGCGGTCCCCCGTGGGTGTGCGGGGTGTTCTGGTGTCCACACTCATCTAACCGAGTGACGTGGAGTTAGGACACTGCTTTGACCCGCCGGATCTGTCCGGACCGCGTCAAGCGCGGCCCGGACCACCCGGAACACCCCGCAGGGGTGAGGCTGCCGAACAGGGGTTCAGGCGCGGCGGCGGGCCGCCTCGTACAGCACGATCCCCGCCGCGACACCGGCGTTGAGCGACTCGGCGCCACCGGGCATCGGGATCCGCACCCGGAAGTCGCACGTCTCGCCGACCAGGCGGGACAGCCCCTTGCCCTCGCTGCCGACGACGATGGCGACCGGTCCGGCCAGCGCCTCCAGCTCCCCGAGCTCGACCTCCCCGTCGGCGGCGAGCCCGACGACGATGATCCCGGCCTTCTTGTACGCCTCCAGAGCCCGCGTCAGGTTCGTGGCCCGGGCGACGGGCGTACGGGCGGCCGTGCCGGCGGACGTCTTCCAGGCACCGGCGGTCATGCCGGCGGCCCGCCGCTCGGGGACGACGACCCCGTGCCCGCCGAAGGCGGTGACGGAGCGCACGACGGCGCCCAGGTTGCGCGGGTCGGTCACCCCGTCCAGGGCGACGATCAGCGGGTCCTCGCCCTCGTCGGCGGCGGCGTCGGCGAGGTCCTGCGGATGGGCGTACTCGTACGGCGGGACCTGGAGCACGAGCCCCTGGTGGTTCAGCCCGTTCGTCATCCGGTCGAGCTCGGGCCGGGGCGCCTCCATGAGGTTGATCCCGCCGCGCTCGGCGGCGAGCTGGAGCGCCTCGCGCACCCGCTCGTCGTTGTCGATGAACTGCTGGACGTACAGCGTGGACGCGGGCACTCCCTCGCGCAGCGCCTCGACGACGGGGTTGCGCCCGACGACGAGCTCGGAGGTGCCCTTGGCGCGGGGCCCCTTGGCGCGGCTCTGGGCGCGCCGGGCCTTGGCCTGGGCGGCGCGCTGCTTGGCGTGTCCCTTGCGCATCTCGGCGGGCGGGGTCGGTCCCTTGCCCTCCAGGCCCCGGCGCCGCTTGCCGCCGCTGCCGACCTGCGCGCCCTTCTTGCCGGACATGCGGCGGTTGTTCGCGGCCATGAGCTACCCGTCTCCGTGAGGTGTTCGTACGTACGTGTTCATGCAGTGTGCCGCCCGGCTCCCCGGGCGGCACGATCGATCTTCGCGATCCCGCGCCGCGCTCAGCGCGGGCCGAGGCTCCAGCGCGGTCCCTGCGGGCTGTCCTCGATGACGAGACCGGACTGGTTGAGCTGGTCGCGGATGGCGTCCGCGGTCGTCCAGTCCTTGCGGGCCCGGGCGGCCTCCCGCTGGTCGAGCACCATGCGCACCAGGGTGTCGACGACACCGTGCAGGTCCTCGCCCCGGTCGGTCTCGCCGGCCCACTGCGCGTCGAGCGGGTCGAGCCCGAGGACGCCGAGCATCGCCCGCACCTCGGCGAGGCGGGCCACGGCGGCCTCCTTGTCGTCGGCGGCCAGCGCGGAGTTGCCCTGCCGGACCGTCGTGTGCACGACGGCGAGCGCCTGCGGGACGCCCAGGTCGTCGTCCATGGCCTCGGCGAAGGCGGGCGGCACGTCGGCGGCGGGCTCGACGACGCCGGCCTTCTCCACCACGCGCTGCACGAACCCCTCGATCCGCGCGAACGCCGACTCGGCCTCGCGCAGGGCCTCCTCGCTGTACTCGATGGTCGAGCGGTAGTGCGGCGTGCCCAGGTAGTACCGGAGCACGATCGGCCGCCACCGCTTGACCATCTCGCTCACGAGGACCGAGTTGCCGAGCGACTTGGACATCTTCTCGCCGCTCATGGTCACCCAGGCGTTGTGCACCCAGTACCGGGCGAAGTCGTCGCCGAAGGCCTTGGCCTGGGCGATCTCGTTCTCGTGGTGCGGGAAGATCAGGTCCAGCCCGCCGCCGTGGATGTCGAAGGCGGAGCCGAGGTACTTGTGCGCCATCGCCGAGCACTCCAGGTGCCAGCCCGGGCGGCCGCGGCCCCACGGCGTCTCCCAGTCGGGCTCGCCGGGCTTGGTGGCCTTCCACATGGCGAAGTCGCGCGGGTCGCGCTTGCCGGTGATGCCCTCCTCGGCGGGCTGGCGCATCTCGTCCAGGTCCTGCCGGGACAACTCCAGGTACGAGGGCCAGGACCGGACGTCGAAGTAGACGCTGCCGTCGGCCTCGTAGGCGTGCCCGCGCTCGACGAGGACGCGCATCATCTCGACCATCTCGGTGACGTGGCCGGTGGCGCGGGGCTCGTAGGTGGGCGGGAGGCAGCCGAGCGCGGCGTACCCGTCGGCGAAGGCGCGCTCGTTCTCGTACCCGATGGCCCACCAGGGGCGGCCCTGCTCGGCGGCCTTGGCGATGATCTTGTCGTCGATGTCGGTGACGTTGCGGACGAACGTCACCTCGTAGCCGCGGTGGGCGAACCAGCGGCGCATGATGTCGAAGTTCAGCCCCGACCGGATGTGCCCGATGTGCGGTGCGGCCTGCACGGTGGCGCCACACAGGTAGATCGAGACACAACCCGGCTTGAGCGGGGTGAAATCACGGATCTGCCGGGCGCTGGTGTCGTACAGGCGAATAGTCACGAGTCCCAGGGTAGTGGGCCGCGCCGAGTGCCTCGCGACCTTCGGCTCAAGGGGGACGCATTCGTGACGTTCGCCCCTTTCGGCGAGGTCCCCGGCGCGGCCGGCGCGACGCCGGTCAGCCGCCGGTGCGGACCACCAGCGCCGTGGCGACCGCCATCAGGCCCTCGTCGCGGCCCGGGAAGCCCAGCCCGTCCGTCGTCGCCCCGGACACGGACACCGGCGCTCCCGCCGCCTCCGACAGGATCTTCTGGGCCTCGTCCCGGCGCCTGCCGATCTTCGGCCGGGGGCCGACGACCTGGACCGCGATGTTCCCGATGCGGAACCCGGCCTCCCGCACGATCCGCGCGGCCTCCGTCAGGAGCGCGACGCCGGACGCGCCGGACCACTCGGGCCGGCCGGTGCCGAAGTGCTGCCCCAGGTCGCCGAGCCCGGCCGCGGAGAAGAGGGCGTTGCAGGCGGCGTGGGCGACGACGTCCGCGTCGGAGTGCCCGGCCAGCCCGGGCCCCTCCCCGTCCCACTTCAGCCCCGCGCACCACAGCTCCCGCCCCTCCTCGAAGGCGTGGATGTCGGTCCCGATGCCGACCTGCGGCAGGACGGCCTGGTCAGAAGCCATCGTTCAGCCTCCTGCGGGCCAGGACCGCCTCCGCGAGCACCAGGTCCAGGGGGCGCGTGACCTTGAACGCCTCCTCGTGGCCCGGCACCGCGACCACGGTCAGCCCGAGCCGCTCGACCATCCCGGCGTCGTCGGTGACGTCGTCGGTGACCTCGGCGTGCGCCCGTACGAGCGTGGCCCGGTCGAAGCCCTGCGGCGTCTGGACCGCCCGCAGCCGCTCCCGCCCGGGCGTCGCGACCACCGGCTCCGGGTCGCCCGGCGTCGCCGCGGGCTCGACCTCCTTGACGGTGTCCGCGAGCGGCAGCGCCGGGACCACGGCCGGGGCCCCCTCGCGCACCGCCTCGATCACGGCGTCCACCGTGTCCACCGGCACCAGCGGCCGGGCCGCGTCGTGCACCAGCACGATGTCGTGGCCGGACGGCAGCGCCTCCAGGCCGAGCCGCACGGACTCCTGCCGCGTCGCCCCGCCGGGCACCACGAGGAAGTCGGTGCGCTCGGGCAGCGCGTGCGCGTCGAGCAGCGACTTCACCTCGCCGGCGCCGTCGGGCGGGGCCACGACGATCACGAGGGAGACGTGGCGGGACGCGGCCATCGCGCGCACCGCGTGGATGAGCATGGGTGTGCCGCCCAGCGCGCGCAGCGCTTTGGGGGCGCCCGGCCCGAGGCGTACGCCTCGGCCGGCGGCCGGGATCACGGCTGCCGTACGGGCCGCCGACGGCGAAGGACGCGAATCGTCAGACATCGGTTCCTGTCAGGTTTGTGCGCTTGGCCTACGTGGGTATGGCCCTGGGGGCACCCCCTGCTCCGGTTACGGCGCGCGGGGGATCGCGGGCGCGAGGCCTTGACCGGACCCTTCCGTGACACTGGTCGAGCCGGCCGCCCGGTACCGGTACGCCGGACAGCGGGGGCGTGAAGGACGACCCGTCTCCCCCGTGGTGCGGCGTGTGCGTACGAACATGCCGCAGCGCCCGGCGACAGCAGACACGTCATCGGGCACCGCGGCATTTCAGTGTGCTGAACGAACGAGCCTCGCCTCGGCTAGGAGGCGAGCACCTCGTCGAGCAGGGCCTCGGCCTTGTCCTCGTTGGTGTTCTCCGCGAGGGCCAGCTCGCTCACCAGGATCTGGCGCGCCTTGGCGAGCATGCGCTTCTCACCGGCGGAGAGTCCACGCTCGCGCTCGCGGCGCCACAGGTCACGCACGACTTCCGCGACCTTGATGACATCGCCCGAGGCGAGCTTCTCCAGGTTTGCCTTGTAGCGGCGGGACCAGTTCGTGGGCTCCTCGGCGTACGGTGCGCGCAGCACCTCGAAGACCCGGTCCAGTCCGTCCTGACCGACCACATCACGCACGCCGACGAACTCCGCATTGTCCGCTGGCACACGCACCGTCAGGTCACCCTGGGCGACCTTCAGCACCAAGTAGGTCTTGTCCACGCCTTTGATCTGGCGAGTTTCGATGGCCTCGATCAGCGCGGCCCCGTGATGGGGATAGACCACGGTGTCGCCAACCTTGAACGTCATGTGACAGGTACCCCTTCCGTGGCTATCCAGAGTAACACGGATACGGCGTCTTCTGAATGGCGTTTTCGCAGGTCAGGGCATATCTCGGGGCTTGACAACAGCGACAGGGACGTGCTGCGCGAGGCGAGCGGAAGAAGGTATTCGCAGGTGGGAGCCGCTCTTCGGGGTGAGTGAAACGCGTACGCTACACGCATCCGCGAGCGCCGCCGAACGGTGAAACATCCCCAAATGTCCGGTTCCATGCGTGCGACTTCCGCTACTCCGTTCGGCGGCCCGAGCCGGGTTCCGGCCGAATCCCGGAATTGATCACGCGGCGTCCGGCCGGGCGGCGGGTGATCAATTCCACGGGGCGCCCGCGCATTCCGCCACGGAAATTTCGCGCTGCTCCCGGAGACGCTTATGTGAATGACGGACGAGTCCGGGGCCAATGTGACTGCCCGGTCACTTGTGACGCGGGCGGGATCGGGGGGCGTCGGGGGGTCGGGTGCAGCCGGGAGGGCACGGCTCGGTAACCTATGGCCGCTGACAGACACTTAGGGCGGCTTTACACTTCGCCGCCGCCTCGCTCGAGTCAAGGAGTTGCCGCCGCCGTGAGCAGCAGCCTTCGACGCGGCGCCCTCGCCGCCGCCATCGCGTTCTCGATCCTCCCGCTCGCTGCGTGCAGCGCCGGCAACAACGCCCAGACCCTGCAGATCAAGCCGGACAACGCCGCGGCGACCGCCGGCGACATCGAGATCCAGAACGCGATCGTCATCACCCAGCCCGACCGCGAGTCGACGGGCCCGGCCGTGGTGGCCGCCACCGTGTTCAACGCGGGCGGCACCGACCAGACGCTGGAGTCGGTCACCCTGCCCGGCACCGGCAAGAGCGCCGAGCTCAAGCCGGCCAAGGGCGGCAAGGAGCTGGTCGTCCCGGCCGGCGGCTCGCTGATCCTGGGCGGCAGGGACAACGCCTCGGCCGTCCTGCCCAGCAGCCGCGAGGCCGTCCGGGACGGCGACGCGCAGAAGGTCACCTTCACCTTCAGCAGGACCGGCGCCGTGAGCCTGGACGCCTTCGTCGTCCCGGCCGAGGGCTACTTCTCCTCCTGGGGCCCGACCGAGGTCCCGGCCGCGCCGGGCGCGTCGGCCGGCCCGTCCGAAGGCGCGTCCGAAGGCGCGTCGGCGTCGCCGGGCGAGTCCCCCGCCACCTCGGGCACCCCGACCGACGCGGCGTCGGCGAGCGCGTCCGCGGGCGCGCCGGCCGACGGGCACGAGTCGCCTGCCGCCGGCCACTGAGCCGTGGGGGGGGGCGCGGGGGGGGGGGGCGCCCGCCGGGGGAGGCGCCCGTGCGGGGCCCGCGCGCCGCGGGGAGGCCCAGCGCGGCGGCGCGCGCGCCGGCCGCGGGCCACGCCCCCGGGGAGGTCCCGCCCTTCCGCGTCGTACGGGGTGGTGCGGGCCGTCTACGGCTCGAACTTGTAGCCGAGGCCGCGGACCGTCACGAGGTAGCGCGGCGCGCCCGGGTCCGGCTCGATCTTGGCGCGCAGCCGCTTGACGTGGACGTCGAGGGTCTTGGTGTCGCCGACGTAGTCGGCGCCCCAGACCCGGTCGATGAGCTGCATGCGGGTCAGCACCCGGCCGGCGTTGCGCAGCAGCATCTCCAGGAGGTCGAACTCCTTCAGCGGCAGGTCGATCTTGGTGCCGCCCACGGTGACGACGTGCCGGTCGACGTCCATGCGGACCGGGCCGGCCTCCAGGGCGGCCGGGGCGACCTCCTCCGGCTCGCCGCGGCGGCGCAGCACCGCGCGGATGCGGGCGACCAGCTCCCGCGAGGAGAACGGCTTGGTGACGTAGTCGTCGGCCCCTATCTCCAGGCCGACCACCTTGTCGATCTCGCTGTCCTTGGCGGTCACCATGATGACGGGGACGTTGGAGCGGCCGCGCAGCTGACGGCACACCTCGGTGCCCGGCAGGCCGGGCAGCATCAGGTCGAGGAGGACGAGGTCGGCGCCGTTGCGCTCGAACTCGTCGAGTCCGTCGGGCCCGGTGGCCGCGACGGCGACCTCGAAGCCCTCTTTGCGGAGCATGTACGACAGGGCGTCGGAGAAGGACTCCTCGTCCTCGACGACGAGCACACGGGTCACGGATGGACCTCCGGGGCGGGAAGCGTTGCGTACGCGGTGGAATCAGGGGATGAGGGGGTGGGCCGCCCGGCCTCGGCATCGAGGCCCGCGCTTCCTGCGCGTTCTGCCCGGGCGGGCCGCTGCGGTGCGCGGTCGCGGGCCGCACCGGCCTCCGGCAGCCGCAGGGTGAAGGTGGAGCCCTGGCCTTCGGCGCTCCACACCGTGACCTCCCCGCCGTGCGAGGCGGCCACGTGCTTCACGATCGCGAGACCCAGTCCCGTGCCGCCGGTGGCGCGGGAGCGGGCGGGGTCGACGCGGTAGAAGCGCTCGAAGATGCGCTCCTTGTCCTTGTCGGAGATGCCGATGCCCTGGTCGGTCACGGCGATCTCGATCATGTCCCCGCCGGGGGCGGCCACCCGGCGGGCGGCTATGCCGACGCGGGTGCGGGCCGGGGAGTAGTTGACGGCGTTCTCGACGAGGTTGCCGAGGGCGGCGGCGAGCTGGCCGCGGTTGCCGCGCACCGCCAGGTCGGCGGTGCCGGCGGCGGCCATGGTGATCTGCTTGGTGGAGGCCGCGTGCCGGCAGCGGTCGACGGCCTCGGCGACCAGTTCGTCGACGCGGACCGGCTCGGCGTCCTCCAGCGGGTCGTCGTTCTGCACCCGGGAGAGGTCGATGAGCTCCTGCACCAGGTTGGTCAGGCGGGTCGCCTCGATCTGCATCCGTCCGGCGAAGCGCTGCACGGCCTCGGGGTCGTCGCTGGCGTCCATGACGGCCTCCGACAGCAGGGAGAGGGCGCCGACGGGCGTCTTGAGCTCGTGGCTGACGTTCGCCACGAAGTCGCGCCGTACCGCCTCGATGCGGCGGGCCTCGGTCAGGTCCTCGACGAGCAGCAGCACCAGCCGGGAGCCGAGGGGGGCCACGCGCGCGGAGACGGCCAGGGCCTCGCCCCGCCCGGTCCCGCGCCGCGGGAGGTCCAGCTCGACCTGCCGTATCTCCCCGTCCCGCCGGGTCTCCCGGGCCATCTGCAGCATGGGCTCGACGGCGAGCCTGCCGCCGCGGACCAGTCCGAGGGCGTACGCGGCGGAGCTGGCCTTGACCACGGTGTCGGCCTCGTCCAGGACGACGGCGGAGGAGCGCAGTACGGACAGGACGGTGTCCACACCCGGCGGAAGCACCGGGTCCGTGTGCAGGGAGGTGCGGGTGGGGCGTTTCTGCTCACGCTCGCTCCAGCGGAACGCGAGCATGGCGATCACGCCGGTGAGCACTCCGGCGATCGCTGCCGCTGCGGCGACCGCCGCGTTCACGTCCATGCGTCCAGGTTAGGCATGGCATGGGGCCCGGCCACAGCCGTCGGACCGCGAGCTCGAACACTCGTCGCCCAGAGTTCACCTCGGAGCCAGTGATGGTTCATTTGGGGTGACGGAAACGGACGCGTACGGGGCACACCGTGGGAGCGTGGGGTGCGAGCACCCCGAAGTCGACGCACGAGAGGGAACCCTGATGCGGGACGCGTACCACGAGGAACTGGACTCGATCGGCGACGGTCTGGTGGACATGGCCCGGCTGGTCGGGTCGGCCATCGGGCGCGCCACCACGGCGATCCTCGACGGCGACCTGAAGCTGGCCGAGAGCGTGATCGAGGCCGACCAGAAGGTCGACCAGCTCCAGCACGACCTGGAGGCCCGGGCGATAGCCCTGCTGGCGCGGCAGCAGCCGGTGGCGACGGACCTGCGGATCGTCGTCACCTCGCTGCGCATGTCGGCCGACCTGGAGCGTTCGGGCGACCTCGCCCAGCACGTGGCGAAGCTCGCCCGGCTGCGCTACCCCGAGCGGGCGGTCCCGCACGACCTGCACGCCACCATCCTGGAGATGGGCCAGCTCGCGCAGCGCCTGATGGCGAAGGCGGCCGAGGTGATCATCACCAAGGACGTGGACCTGGCGCTGCAGCTGGAGCAGGACGACGACGCGATGGACCTGCTGCACCGCACCCTCTTCCAGCACCTGATCGACGAGCGCTGGAAGCACGGCATCGAGACGGCCGTCGACGTGACGCTGCTCGGCCGCTACTACGAGCGCTTCGCCGACCACGCGGTCTCGGTCGCCAAGCGGGTGGTCTACCTGGTCACCGGCGAGCACGCGGACGACCTCCAGGCGGAGATCCAGCCGGCGACGGGCGTCGAGGGCTCCTGAGCCGGGCGGACGAGGGCGCCTGAGCCGGGCGGGCGGGGGCCGGAAAGGCTCGTGAAGGGCTCGGAGGGGGCTCGGAACGGGGTCGGCCGCGGGCCGTCCCGGGCGCGCGCAAGCCCCTGTGCGCCGTTGATGCGCCCAGCGGGCCGGGCGTCCAATGGGCACAGGCACCAGCCTTGAGGAGGGACCATGAGCGAATCCCCCGGCACGACGCCCGACCCCGCGCAGGAACGCCGGACCGAGGAGCCCGTCGAGATCAGGAACCTGACCCTGGTGAGCGCCTGCGGATGCGGCTCGGGCTGCGGCTGCGGGTGCCAGTCGGGCAGTCCCTGTCAGTGCGGCTGACCCCGACGGCGGCGGATCCCGTACGACGGTGAAGGGCCCCGGCGGCGCCGGGGCCCTTCGGCGTGCGCCCGCCCGGGTGGCCGGGTGGGCGTGCCCGCGCGGGGGCCTCCGGCCTGCGCGGGCGCGGAGTCCCTCCGCTTCTATACGGGCTTCTATGCGGGCGCGGAGTCCCGCCGCGCCCCGGCCTCGGCCGGGGCCGGGAGCGCGTCCGGCTCCGACGCCGGCAGGCCCCGCATCAGCGCCGCGTACCCGGCCGCCGCCAGCGTGCCCACCACCGCGCACAGCCCCCACAGCCACTCGGCCCCGAACCGGTCGATGACGAAGCCGGACATCAGCGGGGCGACCAGGGAGGCCACCGACCAGGACATGGTGTACACGCCCTGGTAGCGCCCCCGGCCGTGCGGCGGGGAGAGGCGGACGACGAGACCGGTCTGCGTCGGGGCGTTGACGATCTCGGCGAGGGTCCACACGCAGACGGTGAGGGCGAAGACGCCGACCGACCCGGCGAAGGCGGTGAGCCCGAAGCCGTACCCCGCGAGGAGGGACGAGACCACGAGCAGCCGCCGGGCGTCGCGGTGTTCGATGAAACGGGTCACCGGGATCTGCAGCACCACGATGAGCACGCCGTTGGCGGCGATGACCATGCCGTAGTCGGCCGGGCTGAACCCGGCCTCGCCCATGGCCACGGGCAGGCCGAGCGAGCCCTGCTGGAAGATCAGCGCGATGAGGAAGGACAGGCCGACGACGCCCATGAAACGCCCGTCGCGCACGACGGTGCCCAGGCCGACGGCGTCGTCCGGGGACTGTCCCCGGGGCCCGGCCGGCCGGGACTCCGGTACCTTCAGGAAGACCACGATCGCGCAGGCCATCGTCATGCCCGCCTCCAGGAGGAACCCGGACAGGTAGCTGACCTCGGCGATGAAGCCCGCGGCCGTGGAGGAGACGGCGAAGCCGAGGTTGATGGCCCAGTAGTTGAGGGAGAAGGCCCGGATGCGGTCCTCGGGCTCGACGATGTCGGCCATCATCGCCTGCACGGCCGGCCGGGAGGCGTTGCTCGCCATGCCGACCAGGAAGGCGACGGCCGCGATGGCGAGCGGGTCGCGCACGAACCCGAGCAGCGCGACGGACACGGCGGTGGACACCTGGGCGACGAGCAGGGTCGGCCGCCGTCCCAGCCGGTCGGTCATCACCCCGGCACCCAGCGAGGAGACGACCCCGCCGAGCCCGTGCAGGGCCACGACCAGACCGGCGTACGAGGCGGAGTAGCCGCGGTCGAGGGTGAGGTACAGCGCCATGAAGGTGGCGACGAAGCCGCCGAGCCGGTTGACGAGCGTGCTGGTCCACAGCCACCAGAACGCCCGGGGCAGCCCCGAGACGGACTCCCGGACGGCGCGTCCGGCACGGGCGTACGGCATGAAGTTCCCCCCACGGGTGCAAACGGTCCGAATGTAAGCGGCTGGAGCAGTGAGCACGCCTTACGGAAACCAACCTACGAGCGCCCGCGCCGGGGGAGCCATTCAGTTGACGGATCTTGTCAACCGTCCGCCCTGCGGGCGGGGCGCGCGGGCGAACAGCGGGTTCGATTACGCTCGGGGCCATGGCCGACGCACCGTACAAGCTGATCCTCCTCCGCCACGGCGAGAGCGAGTGGAACGCGAAGAACCTGTTCACCGGCTGGGTGGACGTGAACCTGAACGAGAAGGGCGAGAAGGAGGCGCTTCGCGGCGGTGAGCTGCTGAAGGACGCCGGCCTGCTGCCCGACGTCGTCCACACGTCCCTCCAGAAGCGCGCCATCCGCACGGCGCAGATCGCCCTGGAGGCCGCCGACCGCCACTGGATCCCGGTCCACCGCTCCTGGCGCCTGAACGAGCGTCACTACGGCGCCCTGCAGGGCAAGGACAAGGCCCAGACGCTCGCCGAGTTCGGCGAGGAGCAGTTCATGCTGTGGCGCCGCTCGTACGACACCCCGCCGCCGCCGCTCGAGGACGGCGCCGAGTTCTCCCAGGCGGACGACCCGCGCTACGCGACGATCCCGCCGGAGCTGCGTCCGCGCACCGAGTGCCTCAAGGACGTCGTCGTCCGCATGCTCCCCTACTGGTACGACGGCATCGTCCCCGACCTCCTGGCCGGCCGCACGGTCCTGGTCGCCGCCCACGGCAACAGCCTGCGCGCCCTGGTCAAGCACCTGGACGGCATCTCCGACGCCGACATCGCGGGCCTGAACATCCCGACGGGCATCCCGCTGTACTACGAGCTGGACGCCGCCTTCAAGCCGGTGACGCCGGGCGGCCGCTACCTCGACCCGGAGGCCGCCGCGGCGGCGATCGAGGCGGTCAAGAACCAGGGCAAGAAGAAGTAAGCAGTACTGATCAAGCTCCCTACCTGCGGCTTTTCCGTAGGTAGGGAGCTTGTTTCTGCACTGGGGCCGTCGCTGGGCCGTGAAAGGGATGCGGGGCCGCTGTCAAGGGCTCTCGCGCGCCTCGGTGAATAGCGATGTGCCCGGTATGCTGTTCGCGCCTCACCTGAACCTCCCCTGAACTCCGCGTAGATGCGCGTGAGTTCCAAGGCTCCGGCCCGATCGGCGGGCCGGCTGGAGGAGAAGGGAGGCGGTAGAGGTGAGCCTTGAGAAGGACGAACCTCGTAGGTGGACCAGTGCTGAGAGGTGGCAGGTCTGGCTTACGGGGGCAGGCCTCGTGGTGGCCATCGCTACCGGCGTGATGCAGTTCGCTCGATGAGCGAGTCACGCGCGAGGACGGTCGCGACCGGGAGCTGTACATGCAGCGAGCCCGGTCTGCTGCTAGGCGACCGGGCTCGTTGACTGCGAGGGGCCTGGGTCTGGTTGCCGCCGGATCCAGGTCCTCGGTCGTCCGAGGCGCCCTAGGCCCTACGTGAGCCACCTCAAGCTACTCAGACATTGCAATGCAATGTCTCACGACGTAGCTAATTCCATCAAGTTTTGTGGGCCTGAGCCCGAGCTGAGATTGCTCTTCGCTGCCATCGCCGAACTGTAGCGATGATCGTTTCGAAGAGATCCGTTACCTGCAACCGAAGACGGACGCCACTGCCTTGCGGGTGCGCTCCTGGCTGGACGGCATGAGGTGGGCGTAGACGCGGAGCGTCAGGCCCGGGTCCGAGTGGCCCAGGTATTCGGCGAGGGCCTTGATGTTCTCCCCCGGGTCCAGGAGTACCGAGGCGTAGAAGTGGCGGAGGGCGTGCATGCCGTTCTCGCGGGACTCGGCGTACGGCCGACCCTGCTCGGGCACAGGGATGACACCCGCCGCAGCCAGCGCTGGCTTCCACGCCTCCCCATTGAGCGACGTATGCCAGACGTGCCCGCCACGGGGCCCGGTGAAGATGAGCCGCTTGGTCACCGGAGGTCCGTCGGCGACCTTCCACGGCAAGGTGATCTCGACCGGCGGGAACCGCTTCATGTGCGCCCGGAGCGCATCGGCGACGGGGCTGGGCAGCGGCGCGTCCCGCAGCTTGCCGCCCTTCGGAGGCGCGAACACGGCCTTGCTGCGGCTCAGCTTCAGTTGCTGGACCACGTGGAGCGTGTCCGACTCGAAGTCGATGGCATCGACGGCCACGCCCAGGATCTCGCCCTGGCGTAGCCCGCAGCGCCGTCCCGGCTGTCGGCGACAAGTCCTGGTCCCGTCCGGCACGGTGCCCGGTCCCCACGGGTGCGGTTTTCCGCAGGGTGAGCGGTGCGGAAAACCGCACCGGACCGGACGGCAAACCGCATACCGCCTTTGAGCTGCGATTTCTAGCTTGGAGGGCAGTCGGGGCGCCTGCCCCGGCCGACCCGCGAGCTGGGAGACTCAGATGCGCCTCACGTCCTTGGCCCTGCCGCACGAACCCGCCGACGGCATCGCGGGCTGGGCCGCGGACCTCGTCGACACCATGGGTGGTCCCGGAGCCGGCCTGGCCATCGCGCTGGAGAACCTCTTCCCGCCACTGCCGAGCGAGGTGATCCTGCCGCTGACCGGGTTCGCCGCCGGGCAGGGAGTCCTCACCCTGGCCTCGGCGTTGTTCTGGACCACGCTCGGCTCGGTCGCGGGAGCCGTGGTCCTCTACTGGATCGGCATGCTCTTCGGCCGTGACCGCATGCACGCGATCTGGGCGAAGCTGCCGCTGGTGAAGGTTTCCGACCTGGAGCGCACGGAGCAGTGGTTCGCGAAACACGGCACCAAGGCGGTCTTCCTCGGCCGCATGGTGCCGATCTTCCGCAGCCTCGTCTCCGTCCCTGCCGGGGTGGAGCGCATGCCCCTGCCCGTGTTCGTCATGCTGACCACGCTCGGCAGCCTGATCTGGAACTCGGTCCTGGTGATGGCCGGTTACTGGCTGGGCGACCGGTGGGAGATCGTGGAGGGCTACGTCGGGATCCTCTCCAAGGCGGTGCTGGTCCTGGTGGTCGTCGCCGTCGCGGCATACGTCGCCGTACGGCTGCGCGGCCGCAACCAGGCCCAGCACCGCCGCACTTCATGACTCGCAGCAGCCGCGCTCGCGAAGTGGCCCCGTCCCGCCCGCGGCCTGAGCGATCTTGTTCCGGCCGTGCGGCCCCGCTAGGCTCGGCCCTCGTGCAGGGGGACTCCGCAGGTATCACCGCCCGTCACCTGCCGCGCGCACCGGGCCGGGACGACTCCGGCGGGGGCGATGCCGCAGCAGTCCCGCCGGCCTCCTGGCCGCGCCGGAGCGTCGGTACGTTCCTCGGTTGCCTCACGGCCCTGCTCGGCTTCCTCCACTTCCTCGTGGTCGGCACCGCCCTCGGCCCCTTCCTGCTGTGGCCGCCCACCCGGACCAGTGCCCTCGGCATCGTCATGGCCGGAGCCCGTCGGCTGACGGCCCTGGAACGGATGCGCCGGGCCGTCTTCTTCGGCGACGGCTTTCCCGAGCACTACAAGGCGTCCGACCGGAAGATCCTCCGCTACCTGGCGGTCCGCAGCTACACAGGGCTGCTGTGCGGCGTCGTGCTCGGACTGCTGGGTGTCGGGATCGTCCTGGCGGGGCTGCTCGTGAGGGGAACGGCCCAGGGAAGCCTGCGCTGGGACGAGTTGCTGATGCAGGTGCTCCTCGGCAGTGTGCTGCTCTTCCTCGACGTCCAGGGGCTCCGCTCGCTCGCCGCCCTGGACGCGCGCATCGCCCGCGAGTGTTTCGGCCCCTCCGAACGGGAACTGCTGGAGCGGCGCATCCACGAACTGGCCACCAGCCGGGCGGCGGTCGTGCAGGCGGTGGATGCCGAACGCCGGCGCATCGAGCGGGACCTCCACGACGGGATCCAGCAGCGGCTGGTGGCGCTGGGCATGCTGCTCGGCCGGGCACGCAGGGGACGCGGTCCCGAGCAGGCGGACGCCCTGCTGCGCCAGGCGCACGAGGAGTCCCGGGACATCCTCGCGGAGCTGCGCGAAGTGACCTGGCGGATCTATCCCTCGGCGCTGGACAGTCTGGGACTCGAGGAAGCCCTGGGCGGAGTGTCCGAGCGGTGCGGCATCCCCGTCCGTACGGAGTTCGACGTCGGTGGGCCACTGCCGCAACCGGTGGAAACCGCAGCGTACTTCGTGGTGTCGGAGTCCGTGACCAACGCGGCCAAGCACTCCGGTGCCACGGCTGTCTCCGTGCGGGTGGTGCTCCGCGAAGGAGTGCTCACGGTGCGGGTCCAGGACAACGGCAAGGGCGGCGCGAACCCCGCGGGCGGCGGGCTGAGCGGACTGCGCAGCAGGACGGCCGCGCTCGACGGCGTCCTGCGCGTCGACAGCCCCGAAGGGGGACCCACCACCATCACCGCGGAGCTGCCGTGCGCCTGATGATCGCCGAGGACTCGACCCTGCTGCGCGAAGGGCTGGTCCGGCTCCTCGTCGAGGAGGGACACGAGGTCCTGGGCGCGTTCGGCGACGCCGGTCCCCTGCTGGAGGAGACGGCCTCGCGCCAGCCCGACGTCGTCGTCCTCGACATCCGGATGCCACCGACGCACACCGACGAGGGACTGCGCGCAGCGCTGGAGATCCGCGAGCGGTGGCCAAAGGTCGGCGTGCTGGTGCTGTCCCAGCACATCGAGCGCACCTACGCGGTGCAACTGCTGGCCTCCCACGCGGAACGGGTGGGATACCTCCTCAAGGACCGCGTCGCCCAGGTGGAGGAGTTCCTGGACGCGTTGGAACGCATCCGGGCGGGGGGCGCCGCCATCGACCCCGAGGTGGTGCGGCAACTGGTCATCCGCACGACGCACGCAGATCCGCTGGCCCGTCTCACGCCCCGCGAACGCAGCGTTCTGGAGACCCTGGCCCAGGGGCACACCAACACGGCGATCGCGCAGAAGCTGCACATCTCGCTGAGCGCGGTGGAGAAGAACCTCAACGCGATCTTCGACAAGCTGGAGTTGCCCCACACCACCGGTTACAGCCGGCGGATCCTGGCGGTCCTGAGGTATCTGAAGTCGTAGGGGCGCCGGTCTCAGATCAGGGACGTCGGTCGCAGGTCACGCGCGCGCTCCTCGCCCGGACCGCCCCATGCTCCCTGGTCCGGCCTCCGGGCCGCGGTGGACGGCCCCGGGGTCCCCGGGTGCGCCTGTGCGGCCGGGTTCCGGATCCGCGGGTTTTCCGGCTCATGCCGTGGGCCGTCGGTGGGCAGAGGGCAACCAGGCCATTCCCATCCATCCTCGACGACCTGCTGACGGACGACACGGCGGAAGTGATCATGAACGTCACGCAGCCTCAGGACGAGCCTCCACCGCATGAGGAGCCGACCAGCCTGGGCGACCCCACCAGCACAGGTCAGGCGTAGGGAATCCAGTCGGCCCTCAGCAGTCGGCACGTCCACCTGTCGTGCAGGAGACCTCCACCTCCGCCCAGACCGTCTTGCCCACGGGGTGGCGGGGAGTCGAGCCCCAGCGCACGGCCAGGGCGTCCACCAGGAGCAGGCCACGGCCCGATTCTCCGTCGGGGGACGACGTGGGCGGGGCGACGGGTGGCCGTTTCTCGGCGGCCGCGTCGGCGACCTCGATCCGGACCAGGCCCGACGCCTCGTCCAGGCGGAGCCGGAGAAGGAAGTCGCGCCCCGGCACCCGGCCGTGCCGAACGGCGTTCGCGGCGAGTTCGCCGACGACCAGGGCGACCGCGCACGACGCGTCCGACACCGGCGGGTACCCCCACTCCTCCATGCGCCGCACGGCCAGGCGCCGGGCGAGCCGCGCACCTCGGGGAGAGGAGGTGAACTGCGCCGCGAGCTCCGGGTGTTCGGCGGGGTCCGCCACGGGGGCTTCGGTGCTCCTTCGGGGTTCCTCACCCGAGGTGGTCGTTGCTGTCAGCACGGCGTGCCCGTCCTTGCCTGTCGAGTCCTGGATGTCCCGCTGTGTACGCGAGTCGTCACGTTCCGCGCTCAAGAGTCGTCGGGCGGCTCTACGCTCGGAAGGTGACGCAGCCTTACCTTTCGGTTCGTAAAGGACGGAAGTAACGCCTTGGCCAACGGAATTGACCCCAGTACGTCGATGGCGGCGCTGTTCGGTTCGCGGGTGCGCAGACTCCGCACGGCGGCCGGACTGACCCAGGAGGAACTCGGCCGGAGGACACACGTGGTGGGCACGCGGATCACGCAGATCGAGCGGGCCTCCGGAGCCAAACCGACGCTGGAGCTGGCACGGGCGCTGGACGCCGCCCTCGGGGCGGACAACCTGCTGGTGGAGTTGTGGCCGTACGTGTACCGGGAGGCGTTCCCGGACTGGTCGCGGAAGTTCATCGCGTATTCGGAGAGGGCGGTGGAGATCAGGCAGTACGCCGCCCATCTGGTGTCAGGTTTGCTCCAGACCGAGGAGTATGCGCGTGCCGTTCTGAGCGTCGGTCTGACACTCAGCAACGAGCAGCAGTTGGAAGAACGGCTCACCGCGCGAATGGGACGACAGGAGCGGCTCGGCTCGCACGAGCGTCCGGAGCTGTGGGTGGTCCTGGACGAAGCGGTCCTCAGGCGTCCGATCGGCGGACATGCCGTGATGCGGACGCAGTTGGAACGGCTGCTTGAGGCGGCAGCGGAACGCCACATCGTCGTGCAGGTACTGCCGTTCGACCAAGGGGCGCACGACGCGATGGGCGGTTCCCTGACGGTTCTGACGCTGCCGGACGGCTCGGAGGTCGCCTACACGGAGGGCGCGCATTACGGCCAACTGATCGAGGATCCGGCAGAGGTCAGGCGCTTTGCGGTCACCTACGATCGGCTACGGGCGGAAGCCCTGCCCCCGCTCATGTCACTCGACATGATCCGATCCGTGATGGAGGGCTACAACCGTGGAGCGAATGTCCCGTCCCGATCTGAGCGACGCCGCGTGGCGCAAGAGCAGCTACAGCAATCAGGAAGGGGGCGACTGCGTAGAGGTGGCCGACGGGTTCCCCGGCGTCGTGCCCGTCCGTGACAGCAAGGTGCCGAGCGGGCCCGCCCTCGCCTTCCAGGACAGCTCCTGGTCGGCGTTCATAGGGGAGTTGAAGGCCGGCCGGCACCGGATCTGAGCCGGCCGGGTACCGGTAACGGGCCCGTCTTCCCGGTCCGCCGGGTCCTTGTCCGCGAGGGCCCGGCGGGCCACCGGCCTCCTAAAGAACCGGGTACAGGACTACCCGCCCACCCACCCTCCCCCGCCGGAAGGCCCACGTCACCCGTCCGAGTGACCGGCTTGCCCGGGCGGGATACGGACGGTTACGTTCGCCGCGACAACCGCAAACAGATACGGCCCCCGGCCGGGACTGGCATCCCGATCGAGGGCCTGACCGATCAGGAAGCAGCAACCTTCCCGATGGCTGACCCGCAGTCTAACGCGCGCCTGCGCGCCGACGCCGGAGCTCCGACCTCCGGCGTGATCCACGTCCGCACCCGCCTCACGGCCGACTTCACCGTGCTCTCCAACGCCCTCGCGCAACGGCGCGGCAGCGCGGTCACCGTCGGCGTCGCGGCCTACATCTCCTCCCTGCCCGACGGCTCCCCCGTGAGCATCGCCGCCCTGTGCGAGCACTTCAGCGAGGGCGAGATCCTCATCTCGCGGGCGCTCAGGGAGCTCGAAGCCGCCGGATACCTGGAGCGCCGCCGCGAGCGGCTGCCCACCGGGCGGATCCGGACCCGGACGTACTTCCACGGCGTTCCCGGCGGCGTTCCCGGCGATGATCCGCAGCCGGACCCGGACGGGCCTCCCGGGCCGCCGAGGCCGAGCCGGTCCCGGGAGCAGCCCGCCGCCACGGCGGCCACGCCCCCGTCCGTGACCACGACCCCGTCCACGACCGCTACCGCGCCGGAGACAGCGCACACGCCCGCACCGGCCGAGGCCAAGGCGGAGACGGACGCTCCGGTCCCGCTCGCCGACGCCGACCCGCGGGCCGTCGCCGTCCTCGCCGCCCTGCGCCGTGTCGATCCGCGGCTGGTCCTCTCCGAGCGGGAGGCCGCACGCCTCGCACCGGCCGTCGCCCGGTGGCTCGCGGCCGGCGTCGAGGCGCCCCGGATCACCGAGCTGCTCACCGCGGGGCTCCCCGACCGCCTCCTCGCCCGCCCGGCGGGCATCCTCGCCTTCCGCCTGCGCGAGACGCCCCTGCCCGCCCCGCCCCCGCCGGCGCGTCCCGTGGAACGCCCGGCCATCCTGCCCTTCCAGACCTGCGACGGCTGCGAGCGTGCCTTCCGCGCGCCGGAACCCGGACACTGCCGCGACTGCCGGTCCGGGAACCGTCTGCGCGCGGCGGGCTGAGCCGGTGGCCGGGTGTGTGCTCGCCCCGCCGGTGGGAGGCTTGATGTGCGACGATGCGGGACCTGGCACCAGGAGGAGGTGGGACATGGTCGACAGGTTCAAGGACGGTCTTCTGACGCCCACGGAGACCGCCTCCTATCTGGAGATCCCGCAGTCGACCCTCGCGTCGTGGCTGAAGGGCAGGGCCGCCGGGGCGCCTCTGGTCCACCAGGTGGAGCCGGTACGCAAGGGGCAGCCTTCGGTGCCCTTCATCGCGGTGGCCGAGGCGCACGTCCTGCGTTCCCTGCGTTCCCTGGGGCTCCGCATGAGCGAGATCAGGGAGGCGGCCGCCGCCGTACGGGACGCCTTCGACACCCCCTACGGCCTCGTGTCCAAGCGGATCGCCACGGACGGCGTGGACATCTTCGTCGAACACGGCCTGGGGGATCTCCGCAGGGCCCGCGACGGCCAGGCGCCCATCCAGGAAGTGGTCTCCGACTATCTCCGTTACCTGACCTGGGAGTCGGACGACGACTTCCCCTCCAGCCTGCGGCTGAGGCAGTACCCGGATTCCGTCCCCGTGGTGATCGATCCGCGGTTCGGCCACGGCCTCCCCGTGGTGGCCGCCAACCGGGTCACGGTCAAGGCCATCACCGACCTTTGGGAAGCCGGCGAAACGGTCGAGGACATCGCGTACGACTACGACATGACGCCCGAGCAGGTGGACGCGCTCTGCCAAGCAGTGGTGCACCTTGCCGCCTGAGTTCTTCCTGGACCGGAACCTCGGGCGCCGGGTCGCCGAAGGGCTGAGAGCCTGCGGATGGACGGTCCACCGGATCGGAGACGTCTTCCCGGACGACGGGCAGGACGTCCCGGACGAGGAATGGATCGCTCACGGCCTCGACCGGGCCTGGGTCCCTCTCTCGAAGGACGGGCGGATCAAGACCCGGGACCTGGAGATCCGGCCCGTCCTGGAGCGCGGGGCGGTGCTGTTCTACCTGGACAACCAGCAGCTCCGCAGCGCCGAGATGGTCGAACGGCTCGCCGCCCGCCGTGATGCCATCCACCGAGCCGTCGAGAAGGGCGGTCCGGCGGCCTACGCAGTGCGACACGACCGCATCGAGCGCACCTGGCCCTGACGGGGACCCGGCCGTGGAGGCGGGGTCCTGCGAACCTCGCTGACGGGCGTAAGGGCAAACCGGCGGCCTGTGCGGGGTGGCACGCCCCGGGTCACGGATGCATCCGTGCGCCCTTCGTCGTCTTGTCCACCGCGTTCTTCGGTCCGTACACCGCCAGTCCCACCAGGTCCAGGTCCCCGGTGCCCACGGCCCCGACCGCCGCGCGGTTGTCGCGGTCGTTGCCCGTGGTGAAGAGGTCGGAGGTGAAGACGGCCCGGGTCAGGGAGCGGGACAGGGCGCGTGCGTGGGCCGTCCTGAGGAGCTCCTTGGTGCCTTCGAAGACCAGGACCGGCTGGCGGAACATCGGCAGGTAGGGCACGCCGTCCGCGTCCTCGTACGGTTCGCCGATCACCTCGGGGACGTCGGTGCCGAGGCCGCTGACCAGGAAGGCGGTGACGTTGAGGCGCTGCCAGGGCTCGAGGTCCTCGCGCAGCAGGACGGCGATCTTCGTGTCGAAGCGGATGGGCTGCTCAGTGCTCATGCACCGAGGGTGCCGACCGGCCGGCCGCGGCGTCTTGTACGTTCTTTGCATGGGCCTTCGCAGGGATGCGCGGGGCGACGACGTCTCCGCCTGGCGGCCCCGTGTACCGGGGGTCGTCGAGGTTCTCCACGCCCGGTTCACCGAGTACGCGTACCCGATGCACGTGCACGAGGCGTGGACGCTGCTGATCGTCGACGACGGGGCCGTGCGGTACGACCTGGAGCGGCACGCGCACGGCACCCCGCTCGACACCGTGTCCCTGCTGCCGCCGCACGTCCCGCACAACGGCTCGCCCGCCACCCCCGGCGGCTTCCGCAAGCGGGTGCTGTACCTCGGCGGCGAGCTGCTGCCCCACGACCTCATCGGGGCCGCGGTCGACGGCCCCGACCTGCGGGATCCGCTGCTGCGGCGGCGCGTGGGGCAGCTGCACGCCGCGCTCGCGCGGCCCGGCGAGGAGCTGGAGGCCGAGAGCCGGCTGGTCTTCGTCGGGGAGCGGCTGCGGGCCCATCTGCGGCCCCGGGTCCCCCTCGGCGTCCCGCGCCGCGATCCCGCGCTGGCGCGCCGGCTGCGCGAGCTGCTCGACGAGCGGGTCGTCGAGGGGCTGGGCCTGGAGGAGGCCGCGGCGCTGCTGCACGCCCATCCCGCCCACCTCGTGCGGGCGTTCAGCGGTGCGTACGGCATCGCCCCGCACCAGTACCTGATGTCGCTCCGCGTGGGCCGCGCCCGGCGGCTGCTCCTGGAGGGCCGGTCGCCGGGCCGGGTCGCGGCCGCCACGGGCTTCTACGACCAGGCCCACCTCACCCGGCACTTCCGCAGGCTGGTGGGGGTGACGCCGGGACGTTACCGGACGAGCGGGCCCTGAGGCCGGGCACCGGCGGCCGCCGACCGGACGACCTCCGGCCGGGCGGGCTCAAGCCGGGCCGGCGTCAGCGGGCCGGCGTCAGTCGGACGGGCGCTCCAGCAGGTGCGTGAACGCCTCCAGGTTGCGCGTCGGCTCGCCGCGCGAGACGCGCCAGGCGTACTCCTTGCGGATCGCGGACGCGAAGCCGAGTTCCAGCAGGGTGTTGAAGCTGCCGTCGGCGGCCTCCAGGACCTGGCCGAGGAGGCGGTCGACCTCCTCGGCGGTGACGGCGGACAGCGGCAGCCGGCCGGTGACGTAGACGTCGCCGTGCCGGTCGACGGCGTAACTCACCCCGTACAGCTTGAGGTTGCGTTCCAGGAGCCAGCGGTGGACGGCCGCCTCGTTCTCGTCGGGGTGGCGGATGACGAAGGCGTTCAGCGACAGGGAGTGGCGGCCGGCGATGAGGGAGACCGTCGTCGACAGCTTGTGGGTGCCCGGGAGTTTGACGACGTAGGTGCCGTCCGCGGGGCTCTCCCATTCGAGCCCGGCGTCCTTGAGGACGTCCTCGATGACCTGTGCCGCCCGCCGCTCCGCTTCAGCCATGGTGCGAGCGTACGTGACGGCGGTGCGCGTGCGTCGCGGCCGTGTAGACGTCCGCCGTGGCGGCGGCCGCGGTGTCCCAGCCGAAGGACTGGGCGTGCCGGGCGGCGGCCGCGCCCATCCGGGGCGCGAGGTGCGGGTCGTCGGCGAAGGCGCGCAGCACGCGCGCGTAGTCGGCCGGGTCGTGCCCCTGGACGAGGAAGCCGGTCCGTCCGTCGCGCACGGCGACCGGGAGCCCGCCGACCGAGGCCGCCAGCACCGGGGTGCCCGCCGCCTGGGCCTCTATGGCGACCAGGCCGAAGGACTCGCTGTAGGAGGGCATCACCAGGACGGAGGCGGCGCGGAACCAGTCCGCGAGCTGCTCCTGGCCGACCGGCGGGCGGAACCGTACGACGTCGGCGATGCCCAGGCGCGCGGCGAGCTTGTGCAGGCCCTCCGGTTTGGCGAGGCCGCTGCCGCTGGGGCCGCCGACGACGGGGACGACGATGCGGGAGCGCAGCTCGGGCCGCTCGTCGAGGAGCACGGCCACCGCCCGCAGCAGCACGTCGGGGGCCTTGAGGGGCTGGATGCGGCCCGCGAAGAGCGGGATCAGCGCGTCCTGGGGCAGGCCGAGGCGGGCGCGGGCGGCGGCCCGGCCGTCCGCGGGCGAGAAGCGGGCGAGGTTCACGCCGGGGTGGACCACGGCGACCTTGGCCGGGTCGGCGGCGTAGTGCCGTACGAGCTCGTCGGCCTCCTCGGCCGTGTTGGCGATCAGGCGGTCGGCGGCGGCGACGATCTGGGTCTCGCCGATGACGCGGGCGGCCGGCTCGGGGGTGTCGCCGTCGGCCAGGTTGGCGTTCTTGACCTTGGCCATGGTGTGCATGGCGTGCACCAGGGGGACGCCCCAGCGCTGGGCGGCGAGCCAGCCGACGTGGCCGGAGAGCCAGTAGTGGGAGTGGACGAGGTCGTAGTGGCCGGGGCGGTGACCGGCCCAGGCCTGCATCACGCCGTGCGTGAAGGCGCACAGCTGGGCCGGGAGGTCCTCCTTGGCCAGACCCTCGTAGGGGCCGGCGTCGACGTGCCGGACGAGGACGCCCGGGGCGAGCTGGACGGTCGGCGGGAGGGCGGCGGCGGTCGCCCGCGTGAAGATCTCGACCTCGATGCCGAGCGCGGCCAGGCGCTGCGCGAGCTCCACTATGTAGACGTTCATGCCGCCGGCGTCGCCGGTGCCCGGCTGGTGGAGCGGGGAGGTGTGCACGGAGAGCATGGCCACGCGGCGGGGCCTGCGGTGCAGCCTCAGGCGCGGCGGGGTGGCCGGGGAGCGCCGTCCGAGCCTGCCGATGTACTGGCTCACAGTTGGCGTTCCTCCTCGCTTCGGGCATGCCTTCCGCAGGGCGTACGGCCCCTCCGAAGACGTGCAACGCCAGAGGGGGCCGCTCCATTTCCGGGTGGGCGGTTTTTGCCCAATCATTACCGGGGATCGCTCAACCGTTCGACGACGGAGGGCGTGGCACCCGGGTCCGACAGGCGCGGGGCCGCGGCCGGCGGCGCCCGCATACCCTCGTACGCATGACATCCCGCGCCGCCTCCCGCCCCGTGGGAACGGTGACGCGCGGGACGACCAACCCCAACCGGCTGCGCCGCATGGACCGCTGGATCGCGGCCGCGCACGGCGCCGAGCTGCGGCGCAGCGCCGACCCGGTCGCGGTCGACCTCGGATACGGGGCGGCCCCCTGGACGGCCGTCGAGCTGCTCGGCCGGCTCCGCACCGTCGCGCCCCGCGCGCGCGTGGTCGGCATCGAGATCGAACCGGCGCGGGTCGCGGCGGCCCGGCCCTACGCGCGCGAGGGCCTGGAATTCCGGCACGGCGGCTTCGAGGTCCCCATCCCCGGACGGCCCCTGCTCATCCGCGCCGCCAACGTCCTGCGGCAGTACGAGGAGGCCGAGGTCGCCGCCGTCTGGGAAGGGCTGTGCGCCCGCCTGGCCCCCGCGACGCGGGACTCCCGCGGCGGACTGCTGGTGGAGGGGACCTGCGACGAGATCGGGCGCCGGCACGTCTGGGTCGCCCTCGGCCCGGAGGGGCCGCGCACCGTCACCTTCGCGACCCGGCTCGGCTCCCTGGAACGCCCCTCCGACCTGGCCGAGCGCCTGCCGAAGGCGCTCATCCACCGCAACGTCCCCGGCGAGCCGGTGCACGCCTTCCTGCGCGACTTCGACCGCGCCTGGGCGGCCGCCGCCCCCTACGCCTCCTACGGCGCCCGGCAGCGCTGGATCCGCGCGGTGCGGGACCTGACGGCCGACTGGCCCGTGGCGGACGGGCCGGCGCGGTGGCGGCAGGGCGAAGTGACGGTGCGGTGGGAGGCGTTGGCGCCGCGCGGCTGAGTCCTCCGCTCCTTCCGGCCTGCGGGGAACGATCTCCGTGAGCCGTTCGTCACACACCCGGGGGGACGACCTCTGTCGCTTCGCGCGCCGGCATGACACCATCCCCCGCACGACCGGAAGTTACTGACGGTTAATCGGTTTGGGGGCTGGGACATGGGAGCGGGCAGGCGCGGCCTGATCACGGCGGCCGTGACCGTGGTGTGCGCGGTCACCGTACTGGCGGTACCGGGCACGGCGTTCGCGAGCCCCGGCCCCATACCGTCCCCGAGCGCGAGCGCGAGCGCGACCGCCGCGTCCGACCCGGACCTGGAGGCCGTGCGCGAGAAGCTCGACGGGCTCTACCGCGCGGCGGCCGTCGCCACCGACGAGTACAACGCCGCCGAGGAGAAGGCGCGGAAGCAGTCCGCCGAGATCGTCAGGCTGGCGAAGAAGACCGCCGAGGGCCGGGAGGAGCTGGCCGGGCTGAGGGACCGCGCGGGTGTCGCGGCCCGCGCCCAGTACCGCGCGGGCGGGATGCCGCCCGAGGCGTACCTGATGCTCGGCGACGACCCGCAGGACTTCCTCGACGGCACCCGCCGGGTGCGGCAGGGCCAGCACGCCACCAAGGGCCTGCTCGGCGAGCTGACCCGTGCCCAGGAGGACCTGGAGCAGTACGCGAAGGACGCCGCCGCGCAGTGGCGGAGGCTGGAGGCGGGGCGCAAGGCCAAGGCCGCGGCGCAGAAGAAGATCGAGAAGCGGATCGCGGCGGCCGAGAAGCTCGAGTCCGAGCTGGCGAAGGAGGAGCGCGAGCGCCTCGCCGAGCTGGAGCGCAGGGCCGCCCAGCGGGCGCAGACCGCCTGGCTGGACTCCGGCGTCCTCGACGAGGTCACCGGCAAGGCGTCCGAGCGGGGCAGGAAGGCGGTCGAGTACGCCCTCGCCCAGACCGGCAAACCGTACCGGTGGGGCGCCGAGGGACCGAAGGCGTACGACTGCTCCGGGCTGACCTCACAGGCCTGGGCGGCGGCCGGGCGGGACGTTCCGCGGACCTCGCAGCAGCAGTGGAAGCAGCTCGAACGCGTCGACGTCCAGGACATGCGGCCCGGCGACCTCGTCCTCTACTTCGACGACGCCAGCCACGTCGGGATGTACATCGGCGACGGCTCGATCGTGCACGCCCCGCGGCCCGGGCGGGCGGTGACGGTCACGGGCGCGGGGTCCATGCCGATACTCGGGGTGGTGCGCCCGGACGCGTGACCCCGCCGTGCGGGCGCCCCCCGGGGGGCCCCGGGGGCCGCGGGGGGCGCGGGGGGGGCCGGGGCCCCCCCGGCGGGGCCCCGGGCCCCCC
>NZ_JBFATO010000002.1:0-72444 GCF_040678355.1 Streptomyces sp. NPDC052701 | reverse complement strand
GCCACCCCCCGCGCCCGGGGGCCGGTCGCGTCGCCCCGGGCGCGGGCCCCCCGGGGGGGGGGGGGGGGGGCCCCCCCCGCGGCCCCCCCCCCGGCCCCCCCCCCCCCGCGGGGCGCCCGGACGGCGGGGGGCGGACGGACGGCGCGCGGTACACCCGGGGCGGTGCCGGTCGCCCACCCGAGGTGATGCCGGCTGCCCACCCGAGGCGGTACCGGCTGCCCGCCCGGAGCGGTACCGGTCGCCCACCCGAGGCGATGCCGACTGCCCACCCGGAGCGGTACCGGTCGCCCACCCGAGGCGATGCCGACTGCCCACCCGAGGCGGTACCGGTCGCCCGCACGGGGCGGTACCGGTCGCCCGCCCGAGGTGGTGCCGGTCGCGTACGGGGGCGCGTCGGTCGCGTACGGGGCCCGCCCCCACGGGCGCCGACACGCGCGCCCGGACCCTCCCGGCGGGCCCAACTGCCCGCCGGCCGCAGCCCGTGACCTGGGCCACGTGACCCAGTCCACGCCCAACACCGCCCGAAACCCCTCCCGGACGTGACGTTCGTCATCCCCGCGCCACACTCTCCCTGTCCAACTGCGGTGGATATCGCGGCATATGACAGTGGCCGGGGACCGGGCGGCGTGCCCCGCGCCATTCCGCCGCGGCGCCGACACCCGCTATGGTCCCCGTCGGTGGGTCGAGACTCCTCGCCCCCGCCGTGCCCTCGGGGGGAGGGAAGGAACCCAAGACGATGCCCGTACCCGTACCGCGGCAGAGAGCGATCCCGGCCGCGGAGAGCGGTCAGGCGCAGGCCGTGCCCCTGGGCGGCGGTGTCCCCGAGAACTCCTCGGCGGCCGCCCGCACCCAGGGCAAGGCCGGGAACACCACGGACAGGACCGGCAGCACCGCACCGCACACCAACCTGACGCTGCTGCTGATCGAGGACGACCCGGCCGGTTCGCCGATCGTGCCGGACCTGCTCGACCAGGCCGGCAAGCCGATCCGCGTGCGCACCGCCCGCAACCTCACCGAGGCCGAGCGGCTGCTCACCGACGACGTGCACTGCATCCTGCTGGACCTCGCGCTGCCCGGGCCGAGCCGGGCCGCCGACGGTGACGACGAGCTCGCCGTGCTCAAGCACGTCCTGGAGCTCGCGCCCCGGCACGCCGTCCTCGCGCTCACCGCGTCGGGCGACGCCGAGCGCGGCGCGGAGGCGGTGCGGGTGGGCGCCCAGGACTACCTCTTCCGCGACGAGCTGGACGGCCGGCTGCTGAGCCGGGCGATCCGCTACGCGGTGGAGCGCAAGCGCTCCGAGTCGGCCGAGCGGCGGCTCGCCGAGGGCAGGCTGCGCGCCCAGGAGAACCGCCGCCTGGAGCGCGGCCTGCTGCCGACCCCCCTCCTGGAGGGCTCCTCGCTGCGCTTCGCCGCCCGCTACCGCCCGGGCCGTTCGCGCGCGCTGCTCGGCGGCGACTTCTACGACGTCGTGCGCACCCCGGACGGCACCGTGCACGCCATGATCGGCGACGTCTGCGGGCACGGCCCGGACGAGGCCGCGCTCGGCGTGGAGCTGCGCATCGCCTGGCGCGCGCTGACGCTGGCGGGCCTGTGCGGCGACCAGCTCCTCGGCACGCTGCAGCAGGTGCTGGAGCACGAGCGCGCGGACGACGAGATCTTCGCGACCCTGTGCACGGTCGACATAGCGCCGGACGGCCGCCGCGCGGGCCTGTGCCTGGCCGGCCACCCGTCGCCGCTGATCGCCAGGCCCGGCCGGCCCGCGCGGCTGCTGCCGTACGACAACAACGGCCCCGCCCTCGGGCTGCTGCCGGGTGCCCGCTGGCCGCGGATGCAGGTGGAGCTGGGCGCCGAGTGGAGCCTGATGCTGTACACCGACGGCCTGATCGAGGGCCGTGTCGGCGCGAGCCGGGAGCGGCTCGGCCAGGACGGCATGGTGGACATGGTCCGCCGTCAGATCGAGGAGGGGCTGCGCGGCGAGGAGCTGCTGCAGGCGGCGGTGAACGAGGTCCGCGCCCTCAACGGCGGCGAACTGACGGACGACGTGGCGGTGCTGCTGCTGGACCGGGTGCCCTGACGGTCCCCTGCGGGGTCAGCGCCCGCCGTTCCACGGGCCGTAGGGGCCGTCGCTGCTGGAGCCGCGGCGGCTGCGGCCCCCGCCGGGGAGTCCGCGCAGGGCGGGCCGTACGTCGACCATGTACACGATCGTCGCGATCAGGCCGATGATCGGCAGGAACGACAGGATCGGGAAGAGCAGGTTCACCACGAAGGCGAGCCCGAGGATGATCAGCCAGAAGGGCTTGGTCTTCTTGTCGGCCGCGCGGTAGGCGTCCTCGCGGCGCGTGGCGGCGTCGATCAACGCGAAGCCGCTGAAAACGATCAGAGCCATGCTCAGCAGCCACATGAGTCCCGCGAAGCCCTGCATCAGCACAACGTCCACCACCCGACTCGGCTCTTGCTTACGCGGTCACCGTACCCGCAACCGCAGCACCGCTACCCGGACAACGGGCCGGGCACCCGAAGAGTGCCCGGCCCGTCGTGCGTGCCGTCCGCCGCTCCGCCGCCGCCCGTGCGGCGGCCTCGCCGCGTCCCGCCCGTGCTGCCGCCCGGCCTACTGGGCGGGCGAGGCCGTGCCCTTGGCGGGCGGGGTCGTCCCCTTGCCGGCGGGCTTGCGCGCTGCCGGGGCCTTCTTGGCGGGGGCCTTCTTCGCCGCGACGGGCTCGGTCCTGACCGTGGCGGGCTCGGTCTTGACCGTGACGGGCTCGGTCCTGACCGTGGTGGCCCCGTCCTTCTTGGCCTCGGCCGGCTCGGCCTTCGGCTCGACCGCGATGGCCAGCTCCTCCACGCTCTCGGCGATGTCCTCGATGCCGTCGGCGGCCTCGCCGCGCCAGGTGCGCACCGCCTGCTCGCCGTGCTCGGCGACCTTCTCGTAGGTCTCACGGGCCTTGACGGCGTACTCGGCGGCGACGCCGACCCCGCGCAGCGCGAGGTCCTGGGCGGTCTCGCCGAGCTTCTTCAGGTCGGCGTCGAGGTTGCCGCCCAGCTTCCGGAAGTCGGCGTCGAGGGAGCCGATGATCCGGCCGACCCTGGCCTGGAGGGTCTCCTGCGTCTCCCTGACCCGGGCGGTCGCCTTCTCCTGCACGGCCTTCGGGTCGGTGTTGCGCACGGCCTCCAGCCGGGCCGGGGCCTCGGCACGCAGCTGCTCCACCAGGGCCGGCACCTTCTTGGCCTGCTGCAGGGCGAGGTCGGCGGTGCCGGCGGCGAAGTAGAGCGGGGTCAGGTCGCTCAGGGTCTTGCGCAGGTCGTCGGTGATGGCCATGGTGGTGGTCCTCCCGGATCGGTTTTCGGCTGAGGGTTTCGTGTGGTCCGCGGTCGGGTGGCCGGTGCCCTGGTCCGGCTCAGCCGGCCGTCCGCTGCGGACCGGTGTCGCCGCCGTCACCCGTACGGGGACGGCGTTCGGCGGCCTCGGCGCCGTCGTCGCCGCGGGAACGGCGTACGGCGGTGCCGGCACGGTCGCCCGTGCGGGTACGTCCTGCGGTGGTGCCGCTCCCGGCGGCGTCCGCCGTACCCTCGTTCTCCCCGGCGGTCCCGGTGACACGGGGGGCGCCGGTGACGTCCGTCACGTCCGCCGCGCCGGTCACGCCGGTCACGCCGGTGGTCGCGTCGGCCACCTGGCCGTCCCGCTCCGCCGCGGCGGTCCCGAACCCGTTCTCCTTGCGGAACGACTCGTAGATCTGCAGCAGCACCTGCTTCTGCCGCTCGGTCAGCGCGGGGTCGGCGAGGAGGACGGCACGCGTCTCCACCTCGTCCCGGTCCCGCTCGGCGTCGAGGATGCCGGCGCGGACGTACAGCGTCTCGGCGGAGATCCGCAGCGCCTTGGCGACCTGCTGCAGCACCTCCGCGCTCGGCTTGCGCAGCCCGCGCTCGATCTGGCTCAGGTACGGATTGGACACGCCGGCGGCGTCGGCGAGCTGCCGGAGCGACAGCTGCGCGTTGCGCCGCTGTTCGCGCAGGTACTCACCGAGATTGCCGACGTTGAGCGATGCCATGCCCCCACCTTGCCCCACCCCGCTAACTATTGCAAGCACCTGCTTGCAACAGTGTCCCTCCGTACGCACGGCGGGTTCGGAGAGGACCGCACCCTTGATGCATCGGTCCGTTGCCTAAAAGCTTTAGGAAAGTACATAATGCTTTAAGGTGAAGGGAGGGCGCTCGTGGTGCGCGCGGGACTGAGTGCGGAACGCCTGGCCAGGGCGGGGGCGGAGCTGGCCGACGAGGTCGGCTTCGACCAGGTGACCCTCTCGGCGGTGGCCAGGCGGTTCGACGTCAAGGTCGCGAGCCTGTACTCGCACGTGAGGAACTCCCAGGACCTGAAGACCAGGATCGCCCTGCTGGCCCTGGAGGAACTCGCCGACCGGGCCGCCGACGCCCTGGCCGGACGGTCCGGCAAGGAGGCCCTGACGGCCCTGGCGAACGTCTACCGCGACTACGCCCGGGAGCATCCCGGGCGTTACGCCGCGGCCCGGTTCAGACTCGACCCGCAGACCGCGGCCGCGAGCGCCGGCGTCCGGCACGCGCGGATGACCCGGGCGCTGCTGCGCGGCTACGACCTGCCCGAGCCGGACCGGACGCACGCCGTCCGGCTGCTGGGCAGCGTCTTCCACGGCTACGTCAGCCTGGAGGCGGAGGGCGGCTTCGACCACAGCGCCCCCGACACCCAGGAGACCTGGACCCGGGTCCTGGACGCCCTCGACGCCCTGCTGCGCGCCTGGCCCGCCGCCCCGAACCACTGACGAACGGACCGGACCCCCATGCACACCGAGCCCCGCTGGATCACCACGCCCCTCACCGAGGAGCTGCTGCGCGGCGCCCTCGACCTGGAGCGCACCGGGCGGGGCGTGCTGCCGCACCGGCTGCCCGCCCGGGCCCGCGCGCAGTGCGCCGACGGGCAGCTGGCCCTGGCCGAGTCCCAGCCCTCGGGCGTACGGCTGGCCTTCCGCACCCGGGCCACCGCCGTCGAACTGGACACGCTGCCCACCAAACGCGTCTACGTGGGCGCCCCGCCCCGCCCGGACGGCGTCTACGACCTGCTCGTCGACGGCCTCCCGAGCGGCCGGGCCCGGGTGGCCGGCGGCAACACCCTGACCATCGACCTGGCCACCGGGGCCGCCGAGCACCGGCCCGGCCCGCCCGGCACCCTCCGCTTCACGGACCTGCCCGACCGGGTGAAGGACGTCGAGATCTGGCTCCCGCACAACGAGACCACCGAACTGCTCGCCCTGCGCACCGACGCGCCCGTCGAGCCGGTGCCGGACCGGGGCCGCGCGGTGTGGCTGCACCACGGCAGTTCGATCAGCCACGGCTCCGACGCCGCGAGCCCCACCACGACGTGGCCCGCGCTGGCGGCCCGCCTCGCCGGCGTGGAGCTGATCAACCTCGGCCTGAGCGGCAGCGCCCTGCTCGACCCCTTCACCGCCCGCGCCATCCGGGACACCCCGGCCGACCTGATCAGCCTCAAGATCGGCATCAACCTGGTCAACACCGACCTGATGCGGCTGCGCGCCTTCACCCCGGCCGTCCACGGCTTCCTCGACACCATCCGCGAGGGACACCCCACCACGCCGCTGCTGGTCGTCTCCCCCCTGCTGTGCCCCCTCCACGAGGACACCCCCGGCCCCAGCGCCCCGGACCTCGGCGGACTCGGCACCGGGCACCTGCGCTTCGTCGCCCTGGGAGACCCGGCGGAGCGCGCGGCCGGAAAGCTGACCCTGGGCGTCATCCGCGACGAGCTGGCCCGGATCGTGGCCCAGCGGTCGGCCGACGACCCCCACCTGCACCACCTCGACGGCCGCGACCTCTACGGCGAGCAGGACTTCGCCGAACTCCCCCTGCCCGACGGCCTCCACCCCGACGCCGCGGCCCACCGCCGCATCGGCGAACGCTTCGCCGAACTGGCCTTCTCCCTCGACGGCTTCGCACCCGGTTCCGTTCCGAAGGCCACGGCCCCACGCCCCTGAACGCGGCCGGCCGGTCCGGGACCGCGGGAGCGGCGCTCCACGCCGGGCGGCCGGGAGCTCCCCGGCCGGTGCCGGGCGCCGGGCGCGCGGCCACCGCGCCGGGAGCCCGGGGCGGACGCGGGCGGTGCCGCCCGGCTAGCGTCGCCGTATGGCCCAGGAAGAGTTCCGCCACCCGCGCCTCGCCGCGCTCTACGACCTCCTCGACCCCGACCGCCGCGACCTGGACGCCTACCTGGGGATCGCCGAGGAGTTCGGGGCGCGCCGGGTGCTGGACATCGGCTGCGGCACGGGGGTGTTCGCGCTGCTGCTGGCCGCCCGCGGGATCGAGGTCGTCGGGGTCGATCCCGCGGGCGCGTCCCTCGCGGTGGCCCGGGCCAAGCCGGGCGGCGACCGGGTGCGCTGGATCCACGGTGACGCGACGGCGCTCCCGCCGCTGCGGACCGACCTGGCGACCATGACCGCGAACGTCGCCCAGGAGATCGTCGCCCCCGAGGCCTGGCGGGCGACCCTGAGGGGGGCCTACGAGGCGCTGCGCCCGGGCGGCCGTCTGGTCTTCGAGACCAGGGTTCCCGCCCGGCGCGCCTGGGAGGAGTGGCACCGCGACGCCTCCCACCGGGTCACGGAGGTCGCCGGCACCGGCCCGGTGGAGAGCTGGGTGGACCTGGTCGAGGTCGACGGTCCCCTGGTGTCGTTCCGCTGGACGTACGTGTTCGCCGCGGACGGGCGGACGCTGACCTCGGACTCGACCCTGCGGTTCCGCGAGCGGGAGGAGGTGGAGGCGGACCTGGTCGCGCAGGGGTACGCCGTCGAGGGCGTGCGCGACGCCCCCGACCGGCCGGGCCGGGAGTTCGTCTTCGTCGCCCGCCGGCCCGGGGCGTGATACCGCGAGGCCGCGTCCCGGCCGGCGCGGCCCCCTCCCCGCCGCCCGGACACCCACTTTTTTGTGGGTACTTGGCAGCGCGCGGCCGCCCGGCGAACCTGGTTGCGGGCGGCCGGTGAGGCACCGGGCAAGGAACGGAGGTGAGCTTCAGGAGGCGGGCCGGGAGGCCGCGGGCACGGCCACGATCCCGGTCCCGGCAACGTTCCCGGTCTCGGCAACGTCCCCAATCTCGGTCTCGGCCTTGCTCCCGTTCCCGGTCTCGTTCCCGGTCCCGGTCTCGTTCCCGATCCCGGTCTCGTTCCCGGTCCCGGTCAGTTTCTCCAGGCGGCGGTGGCCCCAGTCGGACAGGGGGGCCAGCGCCTCGGCGAGGTCACGGCCGAAGGGGGTCAGGGAGTAGACCGTCTTCGGCGGCAGGACGTCGTACACCTCGCGGTGCACCAGTCCGTCCGCCTCCATCTCCCGCAGTGCCCCGGTCAGCACCTTCTCGGTGAGGCCCGGCAGCCGCCGGCGCAGCTGCCCCGGCCGGTGCGGGCCGGACTCCAGCAGCCACAGCAGGCTCGTCTTCCACTTGCCGTCGATCACCGCGATCGCGGCGGTCACCCCGCAGACGTCAGGGTCCTGGCGCCGACGCGTCATCGTCACCCCTTCCGTGATCCATCGCCGTCTCTTCCCAAGGAGTTGTCGCGTGTCCACGTTCAGCACGAATCCGCCCTCCGGGCATTCCGGCCCCGCCGTCACCGTCCTCGGGCTCGGCCCCATGGGCCGCGCGCTGGCCGGCGCCCTGCTCGACGCCGGGCTGCCGACCACGGTCTGGAACCGCACACCGGGGCGGGACCGCGAACTCCTCGACCGAGGGGCGGCGGGCGCCCGGTCCGCGGCGGAGGCGGTCGCCGCGGGCGAGGTGGTCGTCGTCTGCGTGGTGAACCACGACGCCGTGGACGCCGTGCTGCGGCGGGGCGACGTCACCGCCGCCCTCAAGGGCCGCACGGTCCTGAACCTGACCGCCGACACGCCGGACCGGGCCCGGGACACGGCCGGGTGGGCCGCCGCGCACGGTGTGCGCTACCTGGACGGCGCGATCATGACGCCGGCGGCCACCGTCGGCACGGCCGACGCGGTGTTCCTGCACAGCGGACCGGAGGACCTCCACCGGGAACTGGAGCCCGTGCGGCGCGCCCTGGGCGGCACCCACACCCACCTCGGCGAGGAGATCGGCCGGGCCGCCGCCTACGACATCGCCCTGCTCGACATCTTCTGGACGGCGATGGCGGGCTACGCGCACGCCCTGGCGGTCGCGCGGGCCGAGGGCATCACCGCCGGGGAACTGGCGCCCTTCGCCCGGGGCATCGGCGCGATCCTGCCGCCGATCTTCGAGGAGGCCGCCCGGCAGGCCGACGCCGGCACCTTCTCCGGCGAGGACAACCCGCTCACCTCGGCGGCGTCGTCCATGGCCCACGTCGTCCAGGTCTCCGAGGCGCACGGCATCGACGCCGGTGTGATGCGCGCGGCCGAGGGCATGGCCCGCCGCACGATCGGCCTGGGCCACGGGACGGACGGGTTCGTCCGGATCGCCGAGGTCATCGGGCGGCGCTGAGCACCCTCCGGAACCCGAACCGGGGTCCCGGGGCCGGGCCCCCGGGACCGGGACCGCTCACCCCTGCGGCGTCCGGAACGGCAGGGGCCTTGCCGCCACGACGTCCAGCCGCGACACCGCCCGGGTCAGCACCACGTACAGCCGGTGCAGCCCGCGTTCCTCCGCCTGCGCGATCGCGGCCGGCTCGACGGCGACGACATGGTCGTACTCCAGTCCTTTGACGGCCCGCGCCGGCACCACGGCCACCCGCGCGCCCAGGTCCTCGGGGCCCGCCGCGGGCAGCCCGGCGGCGGTGAGCGCGTCCCGTACCCGGGGCGCGTCCGCGTCCGCCGTGACGACCCCGACGGAGCCCTCCCGGGCCAGGGCGTCGCGCACGGCGTCCACGACCGCGCCGAGCACCTCGCCGGGGGCCGTCCGCCGGATGCGCAGCTCGCCGTCCTCGCGCAGGGAGCGGGCCGCCGGGACGTCGACGTCCAGCTGCCCCAGCAGCCGGTTGGCCAGCGAGACGACCTGCCGCGGCACCCGGAAACCCGTGGTCAGCGGCACCACCTTCGCGTCCGGCCGGCCCAGGTGCGCCAGGACCGTCTCCCACGACCGCGCCGCCCAGGGCGTGGTCCCCTGCGCCAGGTCGCCGAGCACCGTGAGCGAGCCGGAGGGGGACCGGCGGGCGATGGCCCGGCACTCCATCGGGGAGAGGTCCTGCGCCTCGTCGACGACGATGTGGCCGTAGCCGTCCGGGTGCTCGACGAGCCCGGCGACCTCGTCGAGGAGGACCAGGTCGGCCGGCGACCAGCGAGCCGACCTCCACGACCGGGGCGGCCTCGCCCACAGCAGCGCCCGCTGCTCGTCGGGGTCCAGCAGCCCCTCGGCCGCGGCGGCCAGGGCGGCCCCGTCACCGAGCAGTCCGGCCACGACCTCCTCGGGCCGCACCCGGGGCCACACGGCGTCGAGGTACGCGGTCAGCGGCCGGGCCCGTTCGATGCGGCGCACCCAGGCGCCGGTGCGCGGCCCGCCCCGCCGCTCGGCCTGCTCGCGCAGGCACCGCACGATCCGGCTGCGCACCCGTTCCCGCCCGACCCCGTAGAGCGGCTCCTCGGACCGCACGTCCGCCACGATCCGCGCCAGTTCCCCGGCCTCCACCCGCCAGCGGTAGGACCCGTCCGGCACGGTGAGGGAGCCGGCGCCGTCGGCCCGCACGCGCGCGTACAGCGCGCGGCGCAGCACCTCGGCCGTGCGGGCGTCGTGCTTGACGACGGCGGCCCGCTCGTCGTCGGCCCCGGTGACCGGGTGCCGGGCGATCTCCTCCGCGAGGGTCGACTGCCGGACCCCCGTCTCCCCGAGGGCGGGCAGCACCTCGGAGATGTACGACAGGAAGGTGCGGTTGGGACCGAGGATCAGCAGGCCGCCGCGCCGGATGCGCTGCGGGTGGGTGTAGAGCAGGTAGGCCGCCCGGTGCAGTCCGACGGCCGTCTTGCCGGTGCCCGGCGCCCCCTGCACGCACACGGACACGCCCAGGTCCTCGCGCACCAGGTCGTCCTGCTCGGGCTGGATGGTCGCGGCGATGTCCCGCATGGGCCCGACCCGCGGCCGCTCGATCTCCCGGGCCACGATGTCGCCGGCCCGTGACTCGCCCCGGCCGAGGTGCTCGTCCTCCAGCCCGGTCAGGTCGGCGGAGTCCCCCCGGCTGCCGGGCGCCCAGCCGAACCGGCGGCGCACGGCCACGCCCTGCGGGTCGCGGGCGGAGGCCTGGTAGAAGGCGCGGGAGACGGGCGCCCGCCAGTCGACGACCAGGGGCGGGGCGGCCGGGTGCTCGGTGATCCGCAGCCGTCCGACGTGGTAGCGCTGTCCGGAGTGGTCGCCCGCGTCCCCGCCGAAGTCCAGCCGCCCGAAGAACAGGGGCCCCTCCGGCAGTTCCCGCAGTGTTCTGGCCCGGCTGCGCAGCCGGTACCCGAGGACTTCGGCGTCGGCTCCGGAGGCGGAGACGTCCTCGCCGGTGACGACGTGTTCCCGGGCGCCGTCGGCCATCGCGGCGAGGGCGGCGCGGCAGCGGTCGTGGTGGGCGCGTTCGCGGACGAGGGCTTGTTCCAGGGCAGGGTCGGATGGCTTCATTCCACCGAGCGTACCGAAATAACGTAACCGAGTTAAATTTTTTACTCGGTTACGGGTGCGGGTGCCGTGGAGGACGGCTGGACCAGGCGCCGCACCCCTCCCGCCAGCAGCTCGAAGGCCCGCTCCGCCGCGGCCACCGCCTCCGCCCGGAGGTCCGCCGCCCGCTCCCCCGCCGCGATCCGCCGCCAGTTCTCCTGCGCCAGCACCCGCTGGACGGCGACGACCTGCCCGGCGGCGAGCCGTGCCTCCAGGTCGCCGCCCAGGGCCCGCGCAAGCGCCTCCTCGGACCGCTCCAGGTGCCCGTACAGCCGCGCGACCAGCGCCGGCGTCCCGTACAGCAGCCGGTGGAAGGCGAGCACCTCGGGGTCGTCGTTCAGCCCGGTGACCGGATCCCCCCGCTCCAGCCCGGCCAGGAAGTGCCGCCGCAGCGCCTCGGCCGGCGTCGGCCCCTGCGCCACCACGCGCGCGGCCTCCTCCTGGTGATCGGCGATCCGGTACAGGACCAGGTCCTCCTTGGCCGGGAAGTACCGGAACAGCGTCGGCTTGGAGACCTCGGCCGCGGCGGCCACCTCGGCGACGGACACGGCGTCGAAGCCCCTCTCCACGAAGAGCCGGATCGCGGTGTCCGACAGCACCCGGTACATCCGCCGCTTCTTGCGCTCGCGCAGGCCGGTGTCGCTCATGGAGGGGAGCCTACGCAGGGCGCTCCCCGCGGGGCGGCGCCGGGGCGAGGGAGGTGCCGGCCAGCGGCCCGGCCCTCAGGCCCAGGGCCGCGAGGGCCGCGGCCAGCGTCATCCCGTACGACTCCAGTGCCCGCCGGACGTTCGGGGTGTCCAGGCCCGTGCCGGTGGCGAAGCGGTCCAGGTCCACGTAGGCGGAGCGGACGATCTCGATCCGGCGGTAGACGCGCCAGTCCCGCCGCCAGTCCCGGGTGTACTCGGCGGGCAGGGCGGCCTCCCAGGTGCGGAACAGCCGCTCGCGGATCTCGGGCCGCGTGGGGGTGAGGTGCATGTGCCGGACCAGGTCGTACAGCGGGTCGCCGACCATCGCCATCTCCCAGTCGATGATGGTGAGGGCGAACGCGTCCGGCCGGCGCACCAGGTTCCACGGGTTGAGGTCGCCGTGCAGCAGCGCCGGCCTGCGGGGCGTCACCCGGTGCCGGGCGAGGATCTCCTGGAGCCGCGTCGCGTCGGGCAGCCCCACGGACCTGGCCAGCTGCTGGGACTGCCCGGGCAGTTCGGCGACCATGCGGACGAGCTGGCGGACGAGCCACGGGCAGAAACCGGAGTCGCCGGCCGAGGGGTCCGGGCCGAAGAAGGGGAAGGCGGGGTCCAGCGCGCCGCAGTCGACCCGGGTCAGTTCCGCCAGCTGCCGCACCAGACCGTCCGCCTCGTGCGGCAGCAGACCGCGCACCGGGTGCTCCGGGGGCCGGTCGCTGTCCAGGGGGCCCACGTAGGTGTGGACGGCGAACTGGTCGTCGGGGTGGCTGCTGCCCAGCGCCAGCGCGCGTGGGGCCGCCACCTTCGCCCCGGACCGTTCGACGGCGCGCAGGACGGCGTGCTCGCTCAGGAAGCGCGGTTCGCGGCGGCAGACGGACGCCAGCCTGCGCCGCACCACCAGCGGCAGGCCGACGCCCGGCACGTGGACCACCGTGTTCAGGTGGGAGGTGCCCCGGAAGACCCGGCCCGCCGGCGCCGCCCCTTCCGCGACCAGGGCGTGGCGGACCGCCCGGTCGGGAAGCACCGGATGCTCGGGCAGTCTCAGGTCCCGTTTCCACACGATGGCGGACCTGCCGGACCGTTCCCGCCAGGACGCCTGCCACCGGTACAGCACGTGCTCGGTCTCGGACGCGCTCGGGACGGTCCGCAGCCCCAGGGGCCCGGCGCCCAGGAGCAGGGCCGTGCGCACGGCCCGGACGGCCCGGTGCAGGCCCTCCTCGTCCGGGGCGGTGCCGCGCGGCCCCCGTTGCAGCGACCTCGCGGCCCGTACGACGTCGGAGTACACCGACTGGGCCCGCTCGAAGGCGAGGTAGTGGCGGAGGTCCTTCGCCAGGCCGTTGGCCGCGGCCGGTCTGACCGGCAGCACGGCTTCGGCCCAGGCGTCGCTCACCTCCTGCCGCTGGAAATCCGGGTACCTCATCCGGACCAGGTGGGTGGCCAGGTCGTACAGGGGGTCGCCGTAGGTCGCGGACCCCCAGTCCACGGCGATCAGGTGGGGGTCGCCGTGGTCCGTCACGACCACGTTGTCCCGGCGCAGGTCCGCGTGGAGCAGGCCGTAGGGCCGGCGGGCCATCGCGGGGATCCGGTCGGCCAGCCGCGCCAGGGCGTCCTCGGGAACGCCCAGGGCCGCGAACAGTCCGCCGTACACCGCCCAGCCGGGCCGGCGGATCTGCCGGTCGGCCAGCCCCGCCAGGGCACGGAGAAACCCCTGGCTGTCCTTGTCGTTGCCCGGCCAGTCCGCCGGCAGCGGTGGCAGCGCCTCCCTGCGCACCGACGAGGTCCGCGCGAGCAGCTCGGCCAGCGCCCTGATCTCCAGGGCGCCGACCGGCTTGCCGTCGGGACACCGGCGGGACAGCGGCTCGCCCGCCGGGTGGCCGAGCACCGCCGAGTCCCCGTCGCCGGCCAGGTACCGGGGGACGTGCGGCAGGACGCCGCCGAGCGCCTTGAGGAGGTCCGCCTCCGCGCGCCAGGTCCTGACGACCGCCGGCACGGCGTCGCGTCGGGGAATCCGCACCAGGACCCGCGTGCCGGGCTGGCGCCCCAGGCGACGCGCCATGGCCGGGGTCAGGCGGACCACGTGGTCGTGGTGGTGACGGCCGCTGCGCGTCGCTCCGCCGAGCCGCGCCGTCCGCACGAACTCGTCGTAGACCTCATCGTTCGGCACGTCGCTCCCGGGAAGCACGCCTGAGAGCCGGAGTTGCACCCGCGGGCCGCTCCCGGCAGGGAAGGATGAGCACACCCTAGTGGCAGCGGGGTCCCCCCACGACCGGAGCCGGGGGGACCCTGGTACGAACGAAGCACCGGGCCCGGTGGCCCTCCGCGAAGGCGCCCCGGCGTCCCCGCGCCGGCCGGCGGCCGCACTCGCGCGGGCGAAGGGCGGACGCCGGCGGTCCGGGCCGGCCGAAGCGTCCCGCCGGTGGTTCAGGCCCGGCCGCGCAGGGCCTTCAGCACGGTCTCCAGGGAGGCCACGATGCACGACGGTGCCACGCCCGCCTCCAGCAGGGCGTCGGCCTTCCTCTGGTTGCGCGCGTAGCCGAGGAAGGGGACCCGGGCCTTCTGGGCGGCCTCGAAGTCCGTCACGGCGTCGCCGAACATCAGTGCCCGCGCCGGATCGGCACCCATCGCGTCGAGCGCCTGGAGCAGGCAGTGCGGGTGCGGCTTCATCAGGTCGAGGTCCGCTGTGCGCCCGCAGATGTACGGGAAGCATCCGGCGAGGCCCCGGGTGTCTATGTAGGCGGCGGCAGCGCGGGGCGAGTTGTTGGTGGTGACGGCGAACCCGACGCCCAGGGCCGACCAGGTCCTGATGAGCGGATCGGCGTACGGCGTGGGATAGGCGCCGGGTACGGCCTCCAGCTCCTGCCGGGTGAGCCATTCCTCCAGCTCCCCGATCAGGCCGCTGTCCGGGCGCCGCCTGCTGACACCGAGCAGGACACCGTGCGGATCGCGGTCGAGGCGTTCCCCCTCGGTCAGGAGCCCGCCGAGCCCCAGCCGGTCGATCAGCCTCACCAGCCCCCGCGCCACCTCGTCCGCCGGGTGCCCGGCGAACAGCCGGCAGATGGGCCCGTCCAGGTCCCACAGGACGTGACGGACCGGGGCGAGCAGTCTTCGCACTTCCTCCGCCGATGCCGTCGTCCGGGTCGTCCGGCCGGTCTGCTCGGTCTGTGTCGTGTCAGAAGTCACTAGGAGAGTGTCAGGTCCGTCGTGATGGTTTCCCAGAGGGCGTCGAACCACTTCTGGGATTCGTCCACGAACGCGGCGTCGCGGGCGCCCGCCCGCTTCGCGAAGGAGAAGAGCAGCGACTGGGAGCCCAGGGCGTCGTACATGTCGAGGGTCCGGTCGCCCCACTCCTCCGCGCGCCGGGCGAGCATGTAGTACCCGATCAGCGCCTCGCCGCCGTTGAGCAGGTACAGCTTGACCGGCGGCGTGAACGGCAGGGCGCGGAACCGGACGCGCACGTCGATGCCGTGGGTGGCGCGCACGGCGTGCAGGTTGTGCTGGAGGACCCGCAGCTGGGCGTTGCGCATCTGCAGCCACCGCCGGTGGACCGGGTCGTCGTCACCGCCGCCCTCGACGAGGACGGGGAAGGCGAGGTTGATGTCGCGGGAGGGCACCAGGACGCGGAAGTCGATCGACCGGGGGCGGATGCGGCCCTCGTGGATGAGCCGGAGCGGCTCGCCCAGCGCCACCATCAGGGTCTCGGAGGTGTGGCACACGACGTCGAGACGGACCTCCTCGGCCGCGAACGCCTCCGACAGCCGCGGCGCCAGCGAGACCATCGTCGGCTGCGGTTCTCCCCGCGCCGGAGCCGGCTCGGCGACCCGCGGCGGGCTGCCCTTGCTGACGTGGGTCAGCAGGCCGTCCTCCTGCAGTGCCCGCAGGGCCTGGCGCACGGCGCCGCGTTCCACGCCGAACTCCTCGGCGAGTTCGGCCTGGGTGGGCAGGCGCTCGCCCGCCCTGAGCTCGCCGGCGCGGATGCGGTCCCGCAGGACGTCGGCGATCTCCCGGGGCGAGAACCTTCTGCTGCCGTTCACTGCCACGCTCTCCTGGGTCACGGCCAAACGCTACAACTCCGACCTACTCAAGGGGAGTTGCCCGAAAGTTGTTTATGACTGGTAGCCAAGTGGGGACAACTTAGTCAGAGTTGGTTGCCAACTTGGTCGAGTTGGCGGAAGTTTTACCTCCGGCTCCGGCGCACCACCCCCACGACCGTCCCGTCCAGCAGCCCGAAGGGGGAAAGACCGTGCCCGTCCTCGCCCTCCTCCCCGCCGTCCTCGTCGTCGGCTTCGAGCAGCTCGTCCAGTGGAAGTACGGCGCCGCCGGCATCGTCGGCCTGCTCCTGCTCACCGTCGGCGTCAAGGCCAAGAGCCCGGCGGTCAGCTCCGCCGGCGCGATCGTCCTCGCCCTCCTGATGGCGGGGCCCGCCCTGTGAGCCGCCGCCGCGCCCCCGGGCCGTCCGCCGCGGCGGACGTCAGCCGGTGAGCACCAGCTCCGAACTGATCGTTTCCCACAGCGCGTCGAACCACCGGTGCGACTGCTCCACGAACGTGGTGTCGCGCGGTCCGGCGCCCCGCGAGAAGGGGAATAGCGTCTGCCGGACGCCCTGGGCGTCGTACATCTCCAGGTGCTCGTGGCCGATCTCCTCCTCGCGGCGCGTCAGCGTGTAGTACGCGAACAGCGCCTCCGCCCCGTTGAGCAGGTACAGCTTGACCGGCGGGGTGAAGGGCAGGGCGCGGAAGCAGACGTGCACGTCGATGCCGTGCGTGGCGCGCAGCGCCAGCAGGTTGTGCTCCAGGACCTGGCCCTGGGCGTTGCGCTGGTCCAGCCACCGCCGGTGGACCGCGCCGTCCCCGCCCCGGCCCGCGACGGGCACCGGGAAGGCCAGGTCGATGTCCCGGGAGGGCAGCAGGACGCGGACGTCGATCCTGGCCGGTTTCAGCTCTCCGGCGTGGATCCGGCGCAGCGGTTCGCCGATGGCGAGCGTGAGGGAGACCGAGGTCAGGCACACCGCGTCGATCTCGACGTGCTCGGCGGCGAAGGCGGCCGCGATGCGGGGCGCGAGCGCCACCGTGGTGGGCAGCGGCCGGGCCGCGGGGCCGCTCGGCACGCCGGCGGGGTCGGGGGCGACGGTCGCCGGGCTCCCCTTGGAGACGTTGGTGAGCAGGTGCTCCGACTGCAGGATGCGCAGCGCCTGGCGCACCGCCCCGCGCTCGACGCCGAACTCGCGGGCCAGCTGGGCCTGGGTGGGCATGCGCTGACCCGGCCGCAGCGCCCCGGACCTGATCCGGGCGCGCAGTTCGTCGGCCACCTCGCGGTGTGTCCTGCGTGACGGCTGCGGCCTCTTCCGTCCAGTGGCGGAGGCGTGTTCCGGATCCACGAACACAACACTACAACTTCCCGCCATCTTCGGGCAGTTCAGAACAAGGTGGTTATGAGCCGCTTCCAAGTGGAGATAAGCAAGGTTGAGTTGGCCGCCAACTTGAGCAACATGGTCGAACTTCTCCGAGGTTGGACACCCCGGGCCGACCGGGCTCCTTTCCGGAGGGGAGCCGGGAGTCCGGCCGGCCGGCACAGCCACAACCGCACAGCGACAACCGAACATCGACCGCACAGCCACAACCGAACAACAACCACAACTCAACAGCTCGCTACGGATGAACACCGCACGAGCACCACGCGGCACCCCAGCGTCGTCGGAAAGGAGCGCTCAGAACAGGTCCGGGCACCACGGTCGCCTGGACGTGCGCAGCAGGGCGTCGGCCTGACGGGCGGCGCCCGCTCGTTCTTCCCCGGCCCGGCCCAGCGCCGCCAGCCGCAGCGCCGACTCGTCCCCCAGCCACAAAGCCGCCAACTCGCCTACCCCCAGGACGAGTTCCGCGCTCTCGGTGGTCGGCGTACAGGACGCCCCGTCCTGCGCCGCCTCCAGCCGGTACCGCCCGCCGGCCATCCCGTCCCGGTCGACCACCTCGAGCACCAGCGAGCCCGCGGCGCCGTACGTCCGCGCCTCCAGCGCCCGTACGACGTCCAGGATCCGCACCCACAGCCAGTCCGCCTGCGTGGTGATCCTGGCGGCACGCGCGTCCGGCAGGAAGAACGGCAGCAGGTCGTCGGGGGCCCGCCAGCCGCTCTTCACCCGCGTGATCCAGTCGATCGAGCACAGGTAGCGCCACAGGGCGCGCTCGGCGGCCGGCGTCACCCCGGTCAGCCAGTTGACGGTCGCCGTGTTCAGCGGCTGCTTGGCGTCGCCCCACTTGTCGTCCGCCTGGTACGACACCAGCCCCTCGACCTCGCCGGCCGCCGAGCGGTACACGGCGTAGAACGGCTCGGTCCACGCCGGGCCGAACCGCACGGCACCGGTGTTGATCCTCCACCACAGCTCGCTGCGGCTGACCGCGCCCGGCTGGACACGGCGCAGCCGCTCGTGCAGCTCGGGGCCGAGCTTGCGGACGTCCTCGCCGTCCACCAGGTCGATGCGGCCGCCGTCCTCCGGGCCCGCCCAGCGGGGGTCGAGACCGGTGCGCGGCACGTCGATCGTCCACTCGGACGTCCAGGTGGCGGGGCCGAAGCCGTACCGGCCGTAGATCGGGTACTCGGCGGCGATCAGCGTCGCCACGACGTCCCCGCGCTCCTTCGCCGCCGCCAGGTCCCGGGCCATCATGCGGGTGAGCAGGCCGCGGCGGCGGTGGGTCGGGGAGACGGTGACGTTGGAGATGGCGTCGGCGGGCACGAAGGCGCCGCCGACCGCGGTCACCTCCTGCGTGAAGGAGCGGAACGTCGCGACGCAGCGGCCGTCGTCGAAGGCGCCGAGCAGACGGCCGGGCACGAACTGGTTGCGGCGGGCGTCGAGGACGTCCTCGGTGACGGTGGGCTCGCGCAGGAAGCCGGTGTTCAGGGCGCGGTTCCAGTCGGCGTACTCGGCTTCGGTGACGGCGTGCACGTCGATGCGGTCGGCGGGGGAGGTCATGGGGTCACGCTAGGGGCCGGGCGGACAGGTGTCGCATGATTTTCACCCCGCCCCACGACGGCGCCCGGGCCCCCTTTGCCCGCGCCGGCGGCGGGGCGGAGGAGGGGGCTGGGCGGGGGCGGGCGGGGCGCGGGCCTTCGCACCGAGCGGCCCGCCGCGGCACACGGCCCGGGCCCGCCGGGCCGTGGCGTCACACGAGCAGGTCGTCGACCTGCGCCTCCCCGTCCCGGTACCGGCGGGCGATCTCAGCGCTGCAGTCGTCGGCGGTGCGCTGCAGCCGCTGCCGCCGCCGGGACACCTGCTGCTCGTAGCGCACCAGCCGCCCCATCGCGGCGTTCAGCTCCGGGTCCGTGCGGGCGTCCAGGTCGGACAGCTCCACCTCGGAGAGCATCTCGGCGGCCAGCCGCCGGTACTCCTCGCCGTGCGGGGTGCCGAGGGTCACGTGGCGGGCCGAGGAGCGCTGCCGGGCGGGGGGGTCGCGCAGGATCTCCGGCAGGCGCTCGACCACGGACGCCTCCGCCGGTGCGGCCACGGAGGCCGCGCCGACCGGCGCGCGCCGCGCCAGCTCCGCGCGCAGGATGTCGATGCGCCCCTGCAGCAGCCGCCGTACGTAGCTGAGGTCGGCCTCGTCGCGCTGGGCCTCCCGGCGCAGGGCGCGCAGCTCGGTCAGGCTCAGCGCGACCAGGTGGTGCCCGGACCGCTCCTCGGGCAGCGGCGGACTGTCCGTGCGCTGGGTGGGCGGCCTGTGGTACTCCAGGTCCCCGGCCCGCGCGTGGGCCGACGAGACAGCCCCAGGCGGCTGCCCGGTACTCGGTGTGCTCATGTGTCCCTACCGTCCCCTCGACCGGCGTGTGGGAAGCATCGTGCCACCCCACGTGGGTGCTATGGGAGCGAGTGCCCACGATCAACCCCAGATGGGGGGTTAAGGAGCAATAATCGGCCGATCGGGGACCCTTTCGAACCATCCTGCGGGCCCTGTTGCGCGTTTCGGCATGATGGGCGTATGCGTGCAGTGGTGCAGAGGGTGGACGGCGCGAGCGTCGTCGTGGACGGCGAGACGGTGGGGGCGATCGAGGGCGAGGGGCTGTGCGTCCTCGTCGGCGTCACCCACGAGGACACCAAGGAGAAGGCGGCCCAGCTGGCCCGCAAGCTCTGGTCGATCCGCGTGCTGCGCGACGAGAGGTCGTGCAGCGACGTCGACGCGCCGCTGCTCGTCGTCAGCCAGTTCACCCTCTACGGCGACGCCCGCAAGGGGCGCCGCCCCACCTGGAACGCGGCGGCGCCCGGCGACGTGGCCGAGCCGCTCGTCGACGAGGTGGTCGCGCAGCTGCGCTCCCTGGGCGCGACGGTGGCCACGGGCCGCTTCGGCGCGCAGATGCGGGTGTCCCTGACGAACGACGGCCCGTTCACCGTGCTCGTCGAGGTCTAGCACGGCGCACCCAGGCTCTCTCGTCCGGATCGGGCCCGGGCTCGCGGGGTCCGGCCCGATCCGGACGAGGGACCTCAGGGCTCGACGACGACTTCCTGGGCCGCCGCGGTGTCCCCCGCCAGCAGCGGGGCGTCCACCGGCACGTTCCGCTTGACCAGGGCGAGGGCGACCGGCCCGAGCTCGTGGTGGCGTACGGACGTCGTGACGAACCCGACCTTGCGGCCGTCGGGCCCGTCCTCGGCGAGGCGGATCTCCGTGCCGTGCGGGGGCAGGTGGACCTCGCTGCCGTCCAGGTGCAGGAAGACCAGCCGGCGCGGCGGCTTGCCCAGGTTCTGGACGCGGGCGACGGTCTCCTGGCCGCGGTAGCAGCCCTTCTGCAGGTGCACCGCGCTGCCGATCCAGCCCAGCTCGTGCGGGATGGTGCGGTGGTCGGTCTCGAAGCCCAGGCGCGGCCGGCACCGCTCGACGCGCAGCGCCTCGTGGGCGAGGAGCCCGGCCGGCGGCCCGGCCTTCTCGGCGTACGCCGCCAGCTCGGCGCGCGGCAGGAACAGGTCGCGGCCGTACGGCGTCTCGCGGACGACGGCGTCCTCGGGCACCTCGGCGATCGAGCCGGCCGGCAGGTGCACGACGGCGACGTCGGCCGTGCGGTCGGCGACCTCGACCCGGTAGAAGAACTTCATCGACTCCAGGTACGCGATCAGCGCCTCCTGGGTGCCGGGCTCCACGTGCGCCCAGACCGTCCCGCCGTCGTCCACCAGGTACAGGGCGTGCTCGATGTGGCCGTGCGCGGACAGGATCAGCGCCTCGGTGGCCTGTCCGGCCGGGAGCTCGCTGACGTGCTGGGTGAGCAGCAGGTGCAGCCAGCCCAGCCGGTCCTCGCCGGAGACGGTGACCACACCCCGGTGGGAGAGGTCGACGAAACCGGTGCCGTCGGCGAGGGCGCGCTGCTCGCGGAACAGGTCGCCGTAGTGGGCGGCGACGCCTTCGTCCACGCCTTCGCCGGGCACGGCGCCGGGCAGGGACAGCAGAGGGCTCTTCATGTCCCCAAGCCTACGACTCGGTAGTTGAAGTCTTGCCGTTCGAGTTCCCGCTCGAACAGTCCCGGCACCGGCCGAAGATCGCGAAGTGCTTCATGTCGGTGTCGAAGCCGAACTGCTCGCGCAGCTTGGCCGTGAACTCGGCGGCCACCGACAGGTCGGCCTCGATCACCGAGGTGCAGTCCCGGCACACCAGGTGGATGTGGTGGTGCCGGTCGGCGAGGTGGTAGGTGGGGGCACCGTGCCCGAGGTGGGCGTGGCTGACCAGCCCGAGTTCCTCCAGGAGCTCCAGCGTCCGGTAGACGGTGGAAATGTTGACCCCCGACGCCGTCTTCCTCACCTCGCCGAGGATGTCGTCGGGGGTCGCGTGCTCAAGGGTGTCCACGGCTTCGAGCACGAGTTGCCGCTGCGGGGTCAGCCGGTAGCCGCGCTGCCGCAGATCGCTCTTCCAGTCGGTGCTCACCACCCTGCCAAGTCTAGGGCCAGGGCCCCGCCTCACGCCCCGGCCGCCAGCACGCCGCTCGTCAGGGCGTCGGCGAGCGTGCTGCGGTACTCGCGGGTCGCCCGGACGATCTCGGTGTGGGTGCGGATCTTGTCGTCGAGCGCGGCGAGTACGGCCCCGATCGCCTCCTGCTCGGCGTCCGGCGGCAGGAGCACCGGCAGCTCGCCCAGGGTCCGGATGCTCACGGACGGGACGACCGCCCCGGCCGCCCGCGTCCTGATCCAGTCCTGGGCGCTCGCCGCGCTCAGGTAGGCGGCGAGGTACGCCGGCCGGACCGGCCCCGTCCTCGGGAGGCGGAGCCTGACCAGGTTGGGGTGGAACAGCCAGCCCGCGTGGTCCTCGGTCACCAGGGCGCACCGGCCCACCGTGCCCGTGCGGGTGAGGAGGATGTCGTCCTCGGCCAGCTCGTACTTCACCAGGGTCCGGGCCCGGTCCCACGAGACGGCGGGCACCTCCGCGGCCCCGCCCGGGACGATCCGCCGGCCGTGCAGGTCGCGCGGCAGGACGACCGGTACCCCGCCGTCGGCCAGGGAGCGGCCCCTGTCCTCGTGGCGTCCGCCTCCCGGGCCCGCCTGGATCGAGGCGCACAACTCCCCCAGGGGGCGGCGCAGCCAGCCGTCCGGCGGTACCGGGTCCTCGGTCGTCGTCACAGTCCGTACCTCCTGAGCAGCCGGGCCGCCTCGGCGTCCACCGCCTCGGCCCGCAGGTGCAGGGCCTCGATCTCACCGGCCAGACCGGCCAGCCGGTTCCGTACCTCATCGCGGTCGCCGGCGGAGGCCGACGTCCTGGCGGGCGCCCGCACGTGGAGTGCGGGGTCCAGACGATGACCTTGCGCGGCGATGTCCCCGAGCGGCACGGACCGGCCCAGACCGGGTGTCCCGGCGAAGGCCCTTCCGTCCGTCCTCGCCGCCCGCCAGGACACGTATTCCCCGACCAGGCGTGCGATGTCGTCGTCCGCCAGGACCGACCGGGTCCGGGACACCCGGTGGCCGAGGCCCTCGCCGTCCACGAACAGCACCTCGTCGTCCGGCGGGGCCGGGGCGCCGGGGGCGCGCAGGAACCAGATGTGCGTCTTGACCGCGGTGAGCGTGAAGAGCCCGGCGGGCAGCGCCACCACGCATTCCACGGCCCCGGCGTCGACCAGCCCGGCCCGGACCACCCCGGCGGCGCCTTCGTTGAAGGCCGCCCCGGCGGGCATCAGCACCGCGGCCCGGCCTCCGGGCGCGAGTCGCGAGACGACGTACTGCAGCCAGTCGAACTCGGTTCGACGGACCGGCCCGTAGGTCCAGTGGGCGGGCGGTGCCACGTCGTCGGGGAGGCGGCCGAAGGGCGGATTGGTGAGGACGAGGTCGAAGGCGGCGGGTGGGTCGGCGGGGCCGAGGGCCGGGGTGACGGGCCCCTCTCCCAGGCGCACCTCGCACCCGTGGTGCACCCGCAGGCTCATCCCCGCCACCTGTCGCTCGCGTGCCGCGGGCGCCCTGCCGCTCAGGCGGGGCGGCGGCGTGCCGCCCCGTTCGGCAACCGCGTCCAGGTAGGCGACGAGGAGTTCGCCGGTACGGCCGTACGGATCGTGCACGTTCACCGCGCCGGGCCGGACCGCGGCGAGGGCTCCGGCCATGACACGGGTGACCGAGGGCGGGGTGAGGAACTGGCCGCCCTCGCGTGCGTAGGCGGCACGCCACAGCACCAGCACGTGGTCGAAGGCCTCCCGGGCCTCTTCCGGCGAACCGGGCGGCACGCGGTCGAGCATGCGGGGCAGCTCGCCCAGCAGGCCGCGGGGGAACGCCTTCTCCGGCGGGTCGTAGTCGCGCACCATCCGGGTGAGGCTGTCCACGGTCCCGGGCAGGTCGCCGGGCTCCAGGATCCGGATGACGACGAAGAACAGCAGCCATTCGAGATAGCGGTCCAGCGGCATCGGCCCCCGCAACCGGTCCGCCTCCGGCCCCGCGAGCCGCTTCACCGTCCTGAGCAGCCCCCCGGCCGCTCCCCCGGTCAGTCCCGCCCGGAACCGGTCGCCGTAGGTCGTTCCGGCCGGTTCGCCGGGGTGCAGGGCGTTCGCGGGGACGGCTCGCCCGGACAGCCAGGCCAGCACCTCGCCGGCGCGGAACTTCTCGAGCCCGGCGCCCGGCGCGTCCCCGGGCTCGCCGTCCCGGGCCGCGGGCGAGGGGAAGTCCGCGTGCCGCCGCTCCCAGTTGGTGACGGCGGGGCGCTTCACCCCGGCGAGCCGCGCGATGTCGGGCCGGGAGACCAGCACGTCGGCGAAGTCCTCACCGCCGGCGTCACCAGATCGCCTGTCGAAGCCGGTCACAGCGTCTCCTGAGATGTCTCTTCGGTCCCCCGGTCCGGAACGAACGTCAGAACTGCGGCGGCCGGGTACCGCCCAGGGCGTGCGCCCGGCCCGCGAGTACGTCCGGGAACCTGTCCATGGCCTGCACTTCCTTGGCCATGTCGGGGTTGAGGTAGCCAAGGACGCGGTAGATCTTGGCATGGTCGGCGGCCAGGTGCCGGTGGAAGACCGGCTCGTGGTGCATGATCCGGTTCCGGAGCCGGACCAGTGACAGCAGGCCGTCGTGCAGGTCGGCGCGCCGCCCGGAGTAGTACGGGAACGCCTTGTGCGTGGCGGGCACCCAGAAGCCGCGGTCGTACCCCCGCGCACCGCTCACCAGGGAGATCCAGAACCCGAACGTCAGCTCGGCGACGATGCCGTCCACGGGGGCCGGGACCGTCCCGGTCCGCTCGCACTTCCCGCGTGCCTCGGCGATGTGCCGGAGGCCGTTGCGGTTCAGCGGCGCGCTCTCCCACCAGTCCGGTCTGCCGTGGCATCGCGTCAGCTCGTCGTGCAGGGCGTTGCGCAGCGTGACTTCGAGGCAGTGCAGGGGGCCGTAGAGCGCCGACGACACCGCCACGTTCCACCAGTACAGGCGCGTCGCCACCGCGGCGTCGCCGTGCGCCGCCGCCAGGTAGACGGCCATGCGCGGCCTGGAGAAGGCCTTCAGCAACCACGCCGGCAGTTCGTTCCCCACTGGTGTCCCCCTGCGCTCGAAAGGCACGCCTTATCAGCGTGCTACCGCGTTCCTGGATGTGCCGTGTTACATTCGGTGCGTACGCCCTGGGTCCGCCTCTGCTGAGCAAGCCGCCCAGAGCACGGCCTTCGAAGCCCCGGTCGCAGGGATGTTGCGACCGGGGCTTCGTGCATGCGGGCAGGCCGGTGGGACAGCTCCACGCGGCCTCGGCACCGCTCCCCGAAGACACGCACCACCGTAGCGGGACAGCCCGCCACGATCAAGCGCATTGCCTTGCAATGAATTCTGTTAACCCACTGGGAGGGTTCACAGATACGGGTGGCATCGCTGCTCACGCACAGGGGGACACATTCGCTCGAACGTCAGCTCGGCTGGCGGCATGTCGTCACGACCGGCGGCCGGGCCGTCCGGGGCGGCCCGCACGTCATGCCTGCCCGGAGGGGGTCGGTCCGGGCTGCGACACCCGCTCCGCTGCTGCCCGGCGAAGCGACGGCGGCAACACCACGGGCCGCAGGGAAGTCCTGCGGCCCGTGGAGCGAGGAGAGGGGCGAGTCCTACTTGAAGAAGGCGATCCCGTCGTCGGGCAGGTCGTCCGGGAGGGCCTTGGCCCAGCGCTCGACCTCCTCGGGGGTGACGACCTTCTTCAGGTGCGCCGACATGTAGGGGCGCAGCTCGACCTCGGGGGTCTGCTTCTCGCCGACCCACATCAGGTCGCTCTTGACGTAGCCGTACAGCCGCTTGCCACCGCTGTAGGGGCGGGAGGCGGCCGTGCGCGCCACCGCGTCGGTCACCAGGTCGATCTGCGGCTTCTTGTCGGCCAGCTCGCCGTACCAGATCTCGACGACGCCGTCGTCGCGGGTCATCGTCACCTCGACCTTGCGGTCGGCGTCGACGCGCCAGAAGCCGTGCTCGGACTCCAGCGGCCTGACCTTGTTGCCGTCCTTGTCGAGGACCCAGGTGTGCGAGTGGTACTCCAGGAAGTCCCGGCCGTCGTGCGTGAAGGTGACCTCCTGACCGAAGTTGCACTTCTCGGCGCCGGGGAAGTCGTGCACGCCCGCGCCCGCCCAGTTGCCGAGCAGGAAGGCGAGGGGGACGAGGTCCTTGTGGAGGTCGGACGGGATCTCGATCATCAGCAGAAGTTCCTAGGGGTGGGTCAGCGCTGGCCCTGGTACAGCTTCTTCACGGTCAGCCCGGCGAAGGCGAGCACGCCGACGCAGACCAGGACCAGCAGGATTTCGAAGAAGAGTTCCACGGGGTGCTCCTCGGTGGGCGGAGGGTGGTGCGGTGCACGGGGCCGGGCCCCAGCTTACGCGGCCGGGGCCCGGCGTTCCCCGTGAGGTGCGCCCTGCCCCGGGCCGTACGATTCCGGCATGGTGAAGAAGCTCGTGATCAAGGTGACGGCGGGGGCCGACGCTCCCGAACGCTGCTCGCAGGCGTTCACGGTGGCGGCGGTGGCCGTGGCCAGCGGTGTGGAGGTCTCGCTGTGGCTGACCGGCGAGTCCTCCTGGTTCGCGCTGCCCGGCCGTGCCGCCGAGTTCGAGCTGCCGCACGCCGCCCCGCTGCCCGACCTGATCGAGTCGGTCCTGGCGGGCGGCCGCGTCACGCTGTGCACCCAGTGCGCGGCGCGCCGCGAGATCACGGAGAAGGACGTCCTGGAGGGCGTGCGGATCGCCGGGGCGCAGGTCTTCGTTCAGGAGGCCCTGGCGGACGGCGCGCAGGCGCTCGTCTACTGATCCGCGGGCCGCGTCTCGAAGTACAGGCAGAAGGGGTGCCCCGCCGGGTCCAGCAGCACCCGTACGTCCCGCTGCGGCTGGTACGCGGCGAGCCGGGCGCCCGCGGCGACGGCCCGCGCGGTCTCGCGCTCCAGGTCCTCGGCGTCGTCGACCTCGATGTCCAGGTGGATCATCATCTGCTGCCGGCCGGGCTCGCCCGGCCAGACGGGCGGGACGTAGGCGGGCTCGCTCTGGAAGGCCAGCCCGGTGGGGCCGTCCGGCGGCCGGATGTGCACCCAGTCGGGCTCCTCCTCACCGCGCCGGACGCGCCAGCCGGGCAGCAGCCGCAGGTAGAACTCCGCCAGTTCGCGCGCGTCCGGTGCGTCCAGGGTCACCGCCGCCAGTCTCACCCGGTCCCCCCTCGTCGACGGTCTCGTCGGTCTGCAGGTACCCCCGGCGCCCGGACCGACACCCCTCACCTCGGGCGCTTCCTGCCGTCCAGCTCGTCCCACCACTCGTCGGACCGGGGATCGCCCGAGGGGTCGTCCCACCACCGGTCCTCCGGCCCGCGCCGGTTGGCGACCACGGCCGCGAGCGGCGGGAGGACCATGGCCACCACGCACATGCCCACGGCCACCGGCACCGACCACAGCCGCACGACGCCCCAGGCCAGCACGAACAGCACGATGCAGCCGCCCATCATCGCGAAGTACGTGCGACGCCGCCGTGCGTACATGCCTCCAGCGTAGATCCGTGCCCCCGGGCACGCAGGAGGGCCGCACCCCAGGCGTCCAACCCGAGGGGTGCGGCCCTTCTGCCGTTGCGTGCCGTCAGACGGCGATCGCGACCTCCGCCAGGCCGCCCTGCTGGGCGACGACCGTGCGGTCGGCGGTGGCGCCGGGCACGAGGGCGCGGACGGTCCAGGTGCCCTCGGCCGCGTAGAAGCGGAACTGTCCGGTCGCCGAGGTCGGCACCTCGGCGGTGAACTCGCCGGTCGAGTCGAGCAGGCGGACGTAGCCCTGCACCGGCTCACCGTCGCGGGTCACCTGGCCCTGGATGGTGGTCTCACCGGGCTTGATCGTCGAGGCGTCGGGGCCGCCGGCCTTCGCACCACACATGTCGTACTCCTGAAGAGGTCTGGAAAGGTCGGTCGGGTGGGACTACTTGGCTGCGCCGAGCTCGATCGGCACGCCGACGAGGGAGCCGTACTCGGTCCAGGAGCCGTCGTAGTTCTTGACGTTCTCCACGCCGAGCAGCTCGTGCAGCACGAACCAGGTCAGCGCGGAGCGCTCGCCGATGCGGCAGTAGGCGATGGTGTCCTTGGACAGGTCGACGTTCTCCTCCTCGTAGAGCTTCTTCAGCTCGTCCTCGGACTTGAACGTGCCGTCGTCGTTGGCGTTCTTCGACCACGGGATGTTCCGGGCGCTCGGGACGTGGCCCGGACGCTGCGACTGCTCCTGCGGCAGGTGGGCCGGGGCCAGCAGCTTGCCGGAGAACTCGTCGGGCGAGCGCACGTCGACCAGGTTCTGCGAGCCGATCGCGGCCACGACGTCGTCGCGGAAGGCGCGGATGGAGGTGTCCTGCGGCTTGGCCCGGTACTCGGTCCTCGGGCGCTCGGGCACCTCGTCGCCGGGAACCAGCTCGCGGGCGTCGAGCTCCCACTTCTTGCGGCCGCCGTCGAGGAGCTTGACGTTCTCGTGGCCGTAGAGCTTGAAGTACCAGTAGGCGTACGCGGCGAACCAGTTGTTGTTGCCGCCGTAGAGGACCACGGTGTGGTCGTTGGAGATGCCCTTCTCCGACAGGAGCTTCTCGAAGCCCTCCTGGTCGACGAAGTCACGGCGGACCGGGTCCTGCAGGTCCTTGGTCCAGTCGATCCGGATGGCGTTCCTGATGTGGTTCTTGTCGTACGCCGACGTGTCCTCGTCGACCTCGACGATCGCGATGGACGGGTCGTCCAGGTGGTCCTGCAGCCAGTCGGCATCGACCAGGACGTCGCTGCGGCTCATGCTCTTTCTCCTCCGGGGCAGTTGCGGCGGGGCGTGCGAGTGAGAGGCGTGCGCGCTCGCGGCGGGGCGGCGCACGGGTGCCCTGGGACAGGGCTGCGGTGGACGCGGACGCCGGCGCGCGGGCCGGTGCCGTCCGCTCAGAAGGTGCGACAGAGCATGGCGGCAACGCGGCACAGGTCCACTGCCCGCCGCTTCGTGAGATCCGCCTGTCGCTTCATGCCGTCGATCGTAGGGACGGTCGGGCGGGCGTGTCACCGGCGTGTCGCATATTGAGACGGGACCGTCCGCGATGCGGGACGAACATCCTTGCGAGCAGGTGCCCGCAGGCCTTGGGGAGGGCCGCTTTCCCCCGCATATCTACGCTACGGACAGCGCCGTCTCACCCTCCGGACATCCCCGGTCGGCCGCCCCTCCCCTACCCGGCCAGCCGGACGTCGGAACCCTTCACCGTGATCTCGACGCCGTCCTCGGCGGGCACGACCCTGTCGAGCTCGATGCCGCCGGGCAGCCCGTCGATCCTCTGCTCGAAGTCGGTGATCGCCCGGACCCGCCCCTCGGCGAGGTCGACGCCGGCGAAGCTGGGCAGGGAGTCGGCGTCCACGCGGACGGTGCCGTCCTGCACCGCGACCGAGCTGAGCACCTGGACCGGCTCGGGCAGCTTCCTGCCGAGCACCGTCGCCTCGACGGCCACCCGGATCTTGCCGTTGCCGCCGTCGGACAGGCCGACCACGTGGGCGGTCACACCGGGGGCGACCTGGGTGGGCTCGGACTCGGCGGCCCTGAGCAGCTCCTCGTAGGAGACGGTCGCGGTGCCGGTGGCGCTGGCGGCGACGGCGGAGCTGTAGTCGCCGGAGAACTCGACGCCCTTCATGTCGGCACGCAGGTCGTCGATACGGATCCTCCCCTCGCCGCCGCCGGTGGTGGCCTCGTACTCCTCGATGCCGACCTCGACGTCGTCGAGCGCGCCGGAGGCCACCTGGGTGAGGAAGGGGAAGCCCTTGATGGACACGTCGGGGGTGACGGAGAGGTTCTCGTTGGCCTTCAGCCGGTCCGCGGCCTCGTTCTCGGCGAAGTTGACCGCGAGGCGGTCGGCGATCACGAAGAGGCCGCCGAGGACCACGACGACGATCAGCAGTATTCGCAGTGCGCGCATTGCGGTTTTCCCCCACCTGGGCGGTCGACGACGGTCCCGACGACCGAAGGGCCGTCCACAGCGCGAGGGTAACCCCGCCGGGGGCGCGGACCGCGGGATTGTCGATCAGCTGTGACAGGAGGTCCGGGGGCGGTGACCGGAGGCGGGGCGTCCGCCCGCGGCGCCGGGCGCGGGGGCGCCGGCCGGCCGGGGCCGGCGCGGGCGCCCCCGCGGTGTCAGGCGATCACGCGCCCCAGCACGTAGACGGCGGGCGCGGCCGCCGCCAGCGGCAACGCCACCCCGGCCGTGAAATGGACGAAGCGTGAGGGGTAGTCGTAGGCGGCCACCCGGTGGCCGATCAGCGCGCAGACCGCCGCGCCCGCGCCGAGCAGCGCGCCCGGCGTGCCGGTTCCCGTCATCCCGCCGGCCGCCGCCCCCGCCCCCGCCGCGGCGAGCAGCGCGACGACCACCGACACCGGCGTCGGCAGCGGCAGCGCGCGTGCCAGGGCCGCCGCCGCCACCGCGACCGCGCCGACCGTCACCGCGTCGGCCGCGGCCACCAGGTACCCGCCCGCGACGATCGCCAGCGCCGCCGCGACCACGGTCGCCATCAGGCCGTACATCCGCTCGTCGGGGTCCGCGTGCGAGCGGAGCTGCAGGACCAGCGCCAGCAGCACCCACACTCCGAGCGTGCCCAGGATCGCCGCCGGCGCCCGTCCGGACACCAGCAGCGCCACGTCCGCGGCCAGCGCCCCCGCGAACCCCAGCGCGATGCCCTGGCGCGCCGGCCACATCCCGTTCAGCCGGAACCAGCCGGCGGCGGTCACCGCCTGGAGCACCACCAGCGGCACGAGGAGGGCGTACGTGCCCAGCTGCGCCGCGCCCGCGAGCAGCAGCCCCAGCAGCGCCGTCAGCGCGGCCGGCTGCCCCCCGGGGTCGATGATCGGCGACCGTCCCTCCGCCCGGGCCCGCTGGGCATCGGTGATCCGCGTGTTGCCGGCGAGGGTGGCGGGCCCGTAGGCGGGCGCGCCGGCGGCCGCGGGAGCGGGGGTCCCGGCCGGCGCCGGGGCCGCCGGGGTCGCCGGGGTCGCCGGGGCGGGGTGCCGGTACGCCGTCTGCCGGTACTCCACCGGCGGCAGGTACGCGGTCTCGGCCGCGGCTCCCGGCGCGGGCAGCGGCGGCTGGGTCTGCGTCTCCCAGGTCTGCCCCTGCCACTGCTGCGTGTACTGCTGCGCGGCGTGCGGATCGTCGTAGCCCTGCTGTTGCCCGGGCCACGCCGCCTGCTGCTGCGGGTGCCCGTGGGCCTGCGGGTGTCCGTGGGCCTGTGGCTGCTCCGGCCCCTGCCAGGCCTGCGGCTGGTGTCCGCCGTACGGCTCGTACCCCTCGTACGAACCGCCGTTCCCATACGACCGGTCGGTCATCGCTCATCCTCCTGCGAACGGCGGGAGCACCTCGACCGTGCCGCCGTCGGCCAGTCGTACCGTCTCATGCGCGCGGGTGCCCACGGGATCACCGTCGACCAGGAACGAGCACCGCCGCAGGACGCGCACGAGTTCGCCGGGGTGGCGCTCGCGCACCGCGTCGAGCGCCTCGGCGAGCGTGGCCGCCTCGTACGGCTCCTCGGCCGCCCCGGCCGCGGCCTTGGCGGCGGCCCAGTAGCGCACCGTGACCTTTGGCATCTGGTTCCTCGATTACAGATCACATGAATCACATGGCGCCCACCCCGACGGTGGGCGCGACGGTGAACACCGTCAGGCTAGCCCGCCCGGGCCACCGCCCAGTCCCCGATCCGGCGCAGCAGCTCCCCGGCCGCCGCGTGCTCGGCGTGGCCCATGCCGGGCTCCAGCCAGAGCTCGCCGTGGTCGCCGGCGGCCGCGGCCAGCGTCCGGGGGTGGTCGACGGGGAAGTAGCCGTCCCGGTCGCCGTGCACGATGAGCAGCGGGGTCGGCGCGATGCGCGGAACCGCCTCGACCGGGGACAGCGGGACCGGGTCCCACGTGCGGTGGTGGATGCGCGTGCGGAAGCCGTAGCGGCCCACCACGCGGCCCTCGGGGCGCGTGACCAGCCAGTGCAGCCGGCGCATGGGGGCCGTGCCCCGGTAGTACCAGCGCGCCGGCGCGCTGACCGACACCACCGCGTCCGTGTGCGCGTCCGTGGGCGCGTCCGTGGGCGCGTCGGTGTGCGCGTCCGTGCGCCCTCCGCCGGGCCGCCCGGACCACCCGGACTGCCCGGACCACCCGGGCTGCCGGTACAGCGCCGCGTGCCGCAGCACCACCGATCCACCCATGGAGAAGCCGACCGTGGCCACCCGCGCGTGCCCGAGCCGGCGTGCCCAGGCCACCGCCGCCGCCAGGTCGAGGACCTCGCGGTCGCCGACGGTGGACCGGCCGCCGGACATCCCGTGGCCCCGGAAGGAGAACGTCACGACCGCCCCGTACCGCGCGAGCGCCCGCACCACCCGCCGCACGTGCGGCCGGTGCGCGTCGCCCGTGAAGCCGTGCGCGACCACGAACACCAGGTCGCGGGAGGGCGGCCGGGGGCCGTCGCGCACGGCCGCGGGCGGGTCGTACACGGAGTCGATCCGCACGCCGTCGGCCGTGCGCAGGAACGTCCGCAAGGGTGCGCCCCCGTTCGTCTCGCGATTCGGACGAACGGTGGATCGTGCCCCATCACCTGCCGAACCCGCGCTCATGTCGGCTATTGTGCTGGGCAGAGGACTCGGGCAGCGTAGCCCCCGGGTCCTTTTGTGCTTTCGGAAGCGTTGTATACGGCGCGGGAAACCGCAGGTGTACGGGGTGTCGACGGCACGCGGCAGTGCCGTGAACGTCTCGCAGGGACCGAGGAGGAACCAGACGTTATGGGCGAGCGAACCGTGCACGAAGTGACGACGCCCCGGGCAGAGGGGGCGCGATGAGTTCTCTGCTGCTCCTGACCAACGCCCTCCAGCCGTCGACGGAGGTGCTCCCCGCCCTCGGCCTGCTGCTGCACAACGTGCGGGTGGCACCGGCGGAGGGACCGGCCCTGGTGGACACGCCGGGCGCCGACGTCATCCTCGTCGACGGGCGCCGCGACCTGCCGCAGGTGCGCAGCCTGTGCCAGCTGCTGCGCTCCACCGGCCCCGGCTGCCCCCTGATCCTCGTCGTGACGGAGGGCGGCCTCGCCGCCGTCACCGCGGACTGGGGCATCGACGACGTCCTCCTGGACACCGCCGGCCCGGCCGAGGTGGAGGCGCGCCTGCGCCTGGCCATGGGCCGCCAGCAGATCGTCGGCGACGACTCCCCGATGGAGATCCGCAACGGCGACCTGTCGGTGGACGAGGCGACCTACAGCGCCAAGCTCAAGGGACGCGTGCTGGACCTCACCTTCAAGGAGTTCGAGCTCCTGAAGTACCTCGCACAGCACCCGGGCCGCGTCTTCACGCGCGCCCAGCTGCTGCAGGAGGTCTGGGGCTACGACTACTTCGGCGGCACCCGCACGGTCGACGTCCACGTACGGCGGCTGCGCGCCAAGCTCGGCCCCGAGCACGAGTCGCTGATCGGCACCGTCCGCAACGTCGGCTACCGCTTCGTGACGCCGGAGAAGGCCGACCGCGCCGCGGAGGAGACCAAGGCCAAGGCAGCCCCGGCGAAAGCGGGTGACGGGGCCGGCACGGCCGTGCCGGCCGCCGCCGAGGCGCGCGCCCGGGCATGACCCGTGCCCGCGGGCAGGGAAGCTCCCGTAAGCCCTGCCCAGAGCGGGTATATCCGCGTAGACTCCGCGCGTGGCCAAGGTGACTCGGGATGACGTGGCGCGGCTGGCGGGGACTTCCACCGCCGTCGTCAGCTATGTCATCAACAACGGACCCCGGCCGGTCGCCCCGGCCACGCGCGAGCGTGTCCTCGCCGCGATCAAGGAGCTCGGCTACCGGCCGGACCGGGTCGCCCAGGCGATGGCCTCGCGACGCACGGACCTCATAGGCCTGATCATCCCGGACGCGCGCCAGCCCTTCTTCGGGGAGATGGCGCACGCGGTCGAGCAGGCCGCCTCCGAGCGCGGGAAGATGGTCCTGGTCGGCAACACCGACTACATCGGCGAGCGCGAGGTCCACTACCTGCGGGCCTTCCTCGGCATGCGCGTCTCGGGGCTCATCCTCGTCAGCCACGCGCTCAACGACCTCGCCGCCGCCGAGATCGACGCCTGGGACGCCCGGATCGTCCTCCTCCACGAGCGGCCCGAGGCCATCGACGACGTCGCCGTCGTCACCGACGACCTGGGCGGCGCCCAGCTCGCCGTCCGCCACCTGCTGGAGCACGGCTACCCGTACGTCGCCTGCATGGGCGGCACGGCCGAGACCCCGGCCGTCGGCGACCCGGTCTCCGACCACGTCGAGGGCTGGCGGCGCGCGATGCAGGAGGCCGGGCTCCCCACCGAGGGCCGCCTCTTCGAGGCCCCGTACAACCGCTACGACGCCTACCGGGTGGGGCTGGACGTGCTCTCCGGGCCCGACCGCCCGCCCGCGATCTTCTGCTCCACCGACGACCAGGCGATCGGCCTGCTGCGCGCGGCGCGCGAACTGCGCATCGACGTGCCCGGCGAGCTCGGGGTCGCCGGCTTCGACGACATCAAGGAGGCGGCGCTCGCCGACCCGCCCCTGACGACGGTCGCCTCCGACCGTTCGGCGATGGCCCGCGCGGCCGTGGACCTCGTCCTCGACGACGGACTGCGGGTGGCCGGGGCCCGCCGGGAGCGGCTGAAGGTGTTCCCGTCGCGGCTGGTGGTACGGCGGTCCTGCGGCTGCGCGTAGCCTGCGGCGGCCGGGTCGGCGGCTCTTTCCGGAGGCCTTTTCATCCGGAGACCTCTTTGTCCGGAGACCTCTTTGTCCGGAGACCTCTTTATATCGGGCATACGAGGTTCTGTCGGGCTTCTCAGGGAGCGCTCAGGGAGCTCTCATGGCCGGGCGACAGGCTCATGGGCATGACCGAGAGCTTCCACCGCAGCGGCGAGTACGAGAACCCCCACGAGGGCCGGCAGCAGGCCCCGGTGAACCCCGAGTGGCCGCCCCCGCCGGCGCACGCCCCGGCGCAGTCCCCGGCGCAGGTCGCCAAGAAGCGCAACCGCGGGCCCGTCGCCCTGCTCGCCGCCGTGGCGATCGTCGCCGCGGCCGTCGGCGGCGGCACCGCGTACGGCATCCAGGAGCTGACCGGCGACGGCACCGTCGCCACCGCCGGCTCCACCGGCACCAACGTGGTGCCCGCCGGCCAGAAGGGCACGATCGCCGGGGTCGCCGAGACGGTCGGCCCGAGCATCGTCGAGATCAACGCCACCTCGAACGCCGGGTCCTCCACCGGCTCCGGCGTGGTCATCACCGGCGACGGCGAGATCATCACCAACAACCACGTCGTCTCCGGCGCCTCGCGGATCAAGGTGACGACGAGCGACGGCAGGTCCTACACCGCCGAGACCGTCGGCACCGACAGCGGGAAGGACCTCGCGCTGATCAAGCTGGAGGGCGCCTCCGGTCTGAAGGCGGCCGCCCTCGGCGACTCCGACGGCGTGCGGGTCGGCGACCAGGTCGTGGCCATCGGCTCCCCCGAGGGCCTGACCGGCACGGTCACCAGCGGCATCGTCTCCGCGCTCGACCGGGACGTGACCGTCTCGACGGGCGGGGGACAGCAGCGGCAGCAGCCGGACGGCGGCTGGCCGTTCGAGTTCGGCGGGCAGCAGTTCAACGGCGACACCGGGTCGGACACCACGACGTACCAGGCGATCCAGACGGACGCCTCCCTCAACCCCGGCAACTCCGGCGGCGCCCTGATCGACATGAACGGCGCCGTCATCGGCATCAACTCCGCGATGTACTCCCCCGCCGGCGCCTCCTCCTCCGACGCAGGCAGCGTCGGCCTCGGCTTCGCCATCCCGATCGACACCGTCAAGGCCGACCTCGCCGGGCTGCGGGCCGGTGCCACCGGCTGACCGCCCCCGGACCCACCGGGAGACGTGCGAGGCTGAGAGCCTGGAAGCCCGGCCCACGCCCCCCGCTCACCACCGCACACGAGGAATCCACGCCCATGAGCCCCGCAGAAGGCGACCGCGACCCCCAGCGCATCCTGATCGTTGACGACGAGCCGGCGGTGCGCGAAGCACTCCGGCGCAGTCTCGCCTTCGAGGGGTACGACACCGAGGTCGCCGTCGACGGCGCGGACGCCCTGCAGAAGGCGGCGGCCTACCGGCCCGACCTGGTCGTCCTCGACATCCAGATGCCCCGCATGGACGGCCTGACCGCCGCCCGCCGGATCCGGGGCGCGGGCGACACCACCCCCATCCTGATGCTGACGGCCCGTGACACGGTCGGCGACCGGGTGACCGGCCTGGACGCGGGCGCGGACGACTACCTGGTCAAGCCGTTCGAACTGGACGAACTGTTCGCCCGCATCCGGGCCCTGCTGCGCCGCAGCTCGTACGCGGCGGCCGTGGGCGCGGGCTCGGCCGAGGACAACGACGTCCTCGCCTTCGCCGACCTGCGCATGGACCTGGCGACCCGCGAGGTCACGCGGGGCGGGCGGCCGGTGGGGCTGACCCGTACGGAGTTCACGCTGCTGGAGATGTTCATGGCGCACCCGCGCCAGGTCCTCACCCGTGAGCAGATCCTGAAGGCGGTGTGGGGCTTCGACTTCGAGCCGTCCTCCAACTCCCTGGACGTGTACGTGATGTACCTGCGCCGCAAGACCGAGGCGGGCGGCGAGCCGCGCCTGGTGCACACGGTGCGCGGTGTGGGGTACGTGCTGCGGCAGGGCGGCGCCGAGTGACCAGGGCGCTGCGCCGCTTCCGGTCGCTGCCGATCCGCTCGCGCCTGGCGCTGCTGGTGGCGGCGGCGGTGGCGTTCGCGGTGGCGGCGGTCTCGGTGACGTGCTGGTTCATCGTGCAGGGGAAGCTGTACGACGAGCTCGACAACGGCCTGGAGTCGTCGGTCGGCACCCTGCGGCCGGACCAGTTCCAGGCCCTCACCAGGACCTGCCCCCAGACGCCTTCGGACTCCCTCGGCATGGGGCCGCGGCCCAAGACCTACGTGCAGGTGGTCCGGGTCGACGGCAGGGTCTGCCTCTTCGACAGCTCCGCGGCCCAGGTGAAGGTCACCGGCGGCGACAGGGCCGTGGCGAAGGACCCCGACCCCGCCGAACCGCCCAGGCTGCGCAACGGCACCGACAGCGACGGCAACGCGGTACGCGTCCTGACCACGGCGGTCGTCATCAAGGACGGGCCCGTGCCGCAGGGCGTCGCCACCGACTACGCCCTCGTCATCGCCGTCCCCCTCAAGGGCACCCAGGCCACCCTCAACGACCTCGCCCTCATCCTCCTGCTGGTCTCCGGCGTGGGCGTCCTCGGTGCCGGTGCTGCCGGGCTCGCGGTCGCCCGCGCGGGCCTGCGCCCGGTGGACAAGCTCACCGAGGCCGTCGAGCACGTGGCCCGCACCGAGGACCTGGGCATCCGCATCCCGGTCGAGGACGACAGCGAGGACGAGATCGCCCGCCTCTCCCGCTCCTTCAACTCCATGACCTCCGCCCTGGCCGGCTCCCGCGACCTGCAGCAGCAGCTCATCGCGGACGCCGGCCACGAACTGCGCACCCCGCTGACCTCCCTGCGCACCAACATCGAGCTCCTCACCCGCAGCGAGGAGACCGGCCGACCGATCCCGGCGGCGGACCGCAAGGAGCTGCTGGCCTCGGTCAAGGCACAGATGACGGAACTGGCCGCCCTGATCGGCGACCTCCAGGAACTCTCCCGCCCGGAGCAGGGGCAGCACGCGGGCAGGACGCAGATCGTCGCGTGGCAGGACATCGTCGAGTCGGCCCTGCGCCGCGCCCGGCTGCGCGGCCCGGAGCTGACGATCACGGCGGACGTCCAGCCGTGGTACGTACGGGCGGAGCCGTCCGCGCTGGAGCGGGCGGTGGTCAACGTCCTGGACAACGCGGTGAAGTTCAGCCCGGAGGGCGGCACGGTCGAGGTGCGCCTGGCCGACGGCGCTCTCACGGTCCGCGACCACGGCCCCGGCATCCCCGCCGACGAACTCCCCCACGTCTTCGACCGCTTCTGGCGCTCCCCGAGCGCACGGGCGCTGCCGGGCTCGGGCCTGGGACTGTCGATCGTGGCCCGCACGGTCCAGCAGGCGGGCGGCACGGTGTCCCTGGGCCCGGCGGAGGGCGGCGGCACGGCGGCGACGATACGGCTTCCCGGGGCGCCCACCCCGCCGCCGGAGGTGCCGTGATCACCCGGGAACGGGGGTCACTCGCCGGGCTGCGGCTTCCGCGTGCCGTAGCGGATCCTTGCCACCTCGTCGACCAGAGCCTTGACCTCGGCGATGTCGGTCGCCTCCGCCGCGCGGTGCTGCAGCTCGGTCACGTGGGCGTCCAGCTCCGGATCACGACGGCATCGGGTTCCGCAGCGTGGGCAGCCATGATCGATGTCCTTCTTCGACGCATCCTGTTCACGACCACAGCCCCGTTCACCGTCCCCCCGCGGATGGTCCACAGGGCGGCTCCGGCCAGGACAGCGGGCCACGGGATGCGTCCACCGAGAAGTAGGTGATCATGTTCTCTGCCATGACGTCACGGTGTCCGAACGGCCGCTCTTCCGTCCTGGTCCCCGACCCGCCTCACTCGACGGTGGTCACACCTCCGCACCCTTGACGCCCGCCAGGAACGACGTCCACGAGCCGGCCCCGAACACGAGCACCGGGCCGTCCGCCTGCTTGCTGTCACGGACCGGGACCATGCCGGGGCAGTTGCCGGCGACCTCGACGCAGTCGTTAGCTCCCCCTTCGCTGTAGCTCGACTTGCGCCACACGGCGGTACTGAGGTCGGGGGTACCCGTCATGATCTGTGCTCCTCCCGTACGTCCCTGATGAACGCGAGCGAGTCCGACGGGGACAGCGCCAGGTCGCGGAGCCGATCGTAGGACAATCGCTGTCGAAGAACCTCGTGCGGATCCTCGATCAACCGGCTGCACCCGTTGCCTTCCTTGTAGGAGACAGCGCTTCCGTCGCTCTGCCAGAGCAGCGTCAAGGACCCGTTCATATGGTGGTGCGCTCCTGCCGAGAACGGCAGTACCTGGAGCGCCACGTTGGGCCACAGTGCGGCGGTCTCGAGGTGCAGTAGCTGATCGTGCCAGGTCTTGCCCCGGGCAGCGGGGCGCCGGAGCGCGAACTCGTCCACGATGATCCGCACTTCGGGTTCCGGTTTCTGACACAGCAGGTACTGGCGCCCGAGCCGCGCCGCCACCTGCTCCTCGACGGCCTCGTCACCGTCCGCCGTTGTCTGGGCTCCAGACAACACCTCCCGGGCGAAGTCCTCGGTCTGGAGGAGTCCTGGAACTCCCGGCGAGAACACCCACATGATCCGCGCTGTCGCCTCCAGCGCCATGTACTCCTTGTACTGGTCCTTGAACGCGTCCAGCCGGGCCGCCTTCCAGTGGCTCAACAGCAGGTCACCCGTGCCGTAATACCCGTCCAGGTCCTCCATGACCGTCACCTTGGACAGCCGCTCACCCGACTCCAGGCGGCTCAGGTAGCTCTTCTCGTAGCCGGTCTCGTCGGCCAGCTGCCCCAGTGACTTCCCGGCCTTCTCCCGCAGGACCCTGAGCGTCTGCCCGAGCATCGCCCGCCCGGAAACCGGCTGAGCGTCAACCTTCTCGCCCACGTCACCCCTCCCCGTTGCCTGGGCGCTGGACAACACCGAACCTCTTCCGCAGCGTACGCGCGATCAGTGACCATCGAGGCACGAACGGTGATCACCGCTCGTCAGACCCCACCCCTCCTTGAAAAGGCACCGCCATGCCCCTGCGCCTGCGCCTGCGTCTCGCCGGACTCTGCGAGACAGCCCTGCTCGCCCTCGTACGGCTCCTGCTGCCCGCCGGGGGGCGCCACCGGGCCACGGCGCCCCGGCCGCCGTCGCTCTCCACGCACTCCCCGCCCCCGGCCGTCGAGCCCGTCTGGTTCGACACCCCGCTCGTACGCCCGTACCTGCTCGCCCTCGGCGAGCACGCGCCGGAGGTGTCCGCATGAGGCTGCTGCCCTGGACGGGCGCCGACGGCAAGCCCTGCTACCTGAGCACCGACAACCCGCACAGCATGCTCTCCCGGCTCGCCGACGAGGTCGAGGCCGCCCAACTCCGCTCCGCCGGACAGGTACTGGCAGGCGCCAGGGCCGTCCTCGGTGACGCCGGGGCCGGTGAGCGGGCCGTGCGGTTCGCGCTGGTCCGGGCCGTCGAGTCCCTGCAGGACGTGCTCCGTGTCGCGGTGAGCCGGGGCGAACGGATCCCCGGCAGCGGCGGCAACCTTTCCGCGCGGGGCGGCGACTGGTCCACCGAACAGGACCGATTCCCCCCGCACGCAGCGGATTCGCCGCATGAGTGAGCTGCGCAGCAAGCCCCGGCACCGCAGAAGCAGGACCGCCCTGGCGGTCGGCCCCCCGGGGTCCGCGCCGGCGAAGGTCAAGGCGGGCCCCGGGCCGTGCCAACGGCATCCCAAGCGCCGATCACGGAACACCCTCGCCCGGCCATGATTCCGCAACGTGAACACGTGGCCGGTCGTTCGACCGTACGTTCCACCGTGTGAATTCCGACAGATCCGCCGGCCACGAGCCGGCCGCCTCCGCCCACCCGCGCCTCTCCGTCGCCTCCCTCGCCCGCCGCGCGCTCCTGCGGGCCGGGCTCACCGGAGCAGCCGCCCTGGGCACCGGCGTCGCCCTCGGCGCGGCCCCCGCCTCCGCCGCCGCTACGCGCCCCCGGCCCGGCACCCCCGAAGAGGCCCTGCGGGAGCTGGCGGCGGGCAATCTGCGCTGGCGCACCTACCGGGAACGGCACCCGGACGAAACCCCCGCCGTACGGCGGAGCCTGACGACCGGCCAGCACCCCTTCGCCCTCGTCCTCGGCTGCATCGACTCCCGCGTGCCTCCGGAGCTGGTCTTCGACCAGGGTCTCGGTGACCTGATGACCGTGCGCTCCGCCGGGGAGGTCCTCGACGAGGCCGTTCTCGGCAGCGTCGCCTACGGCGTGCTCGAACTGGACATCCCCTTGGTGCTGGTGCTCGGGCACCAGTCGTGCGGGGCGGTGAAGGCCGCGGTCCAGGCGGATGGGACCGGCGGGCGCCTGCCGGCCCACATCCAGTACATAGCCGACCAGATAGCCCCGCACATCGACCGCACCCAGGAGGGCGACGCCCGCGTCGACGCGACCGTCGACGCGAACGTGCGCGCCGTCCGCTCCCGGCTGGCGGCGGAGCCCGACCTCGCGGCGCGGGTGGCCACCGGCCGGCTGGCCGTCGTCGGCGCCCGCTACGAACTGACCAGCCAGCGCGTCCACCACGTGTCCTGACGGCCGCGGCACGGCCCGTGGGGCACCGCACGGGCCCCCGCGGGGCCCCCACGGGCACCCCACGGGCACAGAAGAAAGGCGGTGCGGGCCGCCGGGCTCCCCACCGCCTTTCCGTTCACGGCGTTCCCGCCGCGCGCCTGCCGTGCGCCTACCGCACGATCGTGATCCGGTCCGCCTTCGGCGGGGCGATCGGGTCCGTGGGCGAGGAGTTGGCCGTCAGGTACTTCTCCAGAGCCGTCAGGTCGTCGGCGCCGACCAGGTCGTTCGTGCCCTGGCCCAGCGTCGTGAAGCCGTCGCCGCCGCCCGCGAGGAAGCTGTTGGCCGCGACGCGGTAGGTGGCCGCCGGGTCGATCGGGGCACCGTTCAGCCTGATGGAGCCGGTGACCACGCGGTCCGCGCCGGTCTTCGTCAGATCCAGCGTGTACGTCAGACCCGACGAGACCTGCAGGATCTTCGGCGCCGCCGTGTTCGCGCCGCTCACCTGCTCCTTGAGCACCTGGATCAGCTGGGCGCCCGTGAAGTCCTGCAGGTTCACGGTGTTGGCGAACGGCTGCACGGTGAAGCCCTCGGCGTACGTCACCACGCCGTCGCCCTCACCGGCCTTGGCCGCGTAGGTCAGCGGGGCCCGGATACCGCCGGGGTTCATCAGCGCCAGGTCGGTCTCCGGGTCGAGCTCCTTGCCGTGCGCGAGCTGGGCGTCCGCGATCAGGTCGCCGAGCGGGGTCTCGGTACCGGTGTTGCCGATGTCGGCGGAGATGTGGCCGATCGCGCGGTTGCCGATGGGCGCGGCGAGGGTGTTCCACCTGTCGATCAGCTCGGTCATGTCGGGCGCCTTGGGGACGTCCCGGGTGACCACGTGGTTCGCCGAGGTGACCGCCGTACGGGCGATGTCGCCGGTCCACCGGTCGTAGGTCAGCGTGGTGTCCGTGTAGAGGCGGCCGAAGGACGCGGCCGAGGTGACCATGCGCGGCTTGCCCGCCGGGTCGGGGATCGTGCACACGTACGCGCTGTGGGTGTGGCCGGTGACCAGCGCGTCGACCTGCGGCGTGACGTTCCTGGCGATGTCGACGATCGGGCCGGAGACGCCGTCGCCCGCGCCCGGCGCGTCGCAGTCGTAGTTGTACGCCGTGGAGGCCGGGAAGCCGCCCTCGTGCACGAGGGCGACGATGGACTTCACGCCCTGCTTCTGGAGTTCCTTGGCGTACTTGTCGATCGTCTCGACCTCGTCCTTGAAGACCAGGCCCTTGACGCCCTCGGCGGAGACGATGTCCGGGGTGGCCTCCAGGGTCACGCCGATGAAGCCGATCTTGACGTCCTTCTTCTTCCACACCCAGTACGGCTTGAGGAGGGGCTTGCCCGTCTTCTCGTCGAGGACGTTGGCGGCCAGGTAGGGGAAGTCGGCGCCCTCGAACCCCTCGTCCGTGTAGCAGCCGTCCGTCGGGTGGCAGCCGCCCTTCTGCAGACGGGCCAGTTCCCCGGCGCCCTCGTCGAACTCGTGGTTGCCGACGGAGGTGACGTCCAGGTCGAGCTTGTTCAGCGCCTCGATGGTCGGCTCGTCGTGGAACAGGCCGGACACCAGCGGGGAGGCGCCGACCATGTCGCCGCCGGCCGCGGTGACGGAGTACTTCCGGCCCTCGCGCGCCTTGCGCAGGTGGGTCGCGAGGTACTCGACGCCGCCCGCGTCGACGGTCCTGGTGGTGCCGTCCTCGTCCAGGTGCGTGACCCGGCCGGAGGAACCGGCCGGCGGCTCCAGGTTGCCGTGCAGATCGTTGAAGGACAGCAGCTGCACGTCCTGGTAGCGGCCCGGGAAGTGACCGCCCGGGTGGCGGCTCTCGCCCGCGCTCGCCGACCCCGGCAGCGCCGCCGCGGCCAGTGCGCCGACGGTGGCGGCACCGGCCGCGAGAGCGACAAGACGGGTCGTACGGCGTCTGCGGCGCGGGTGCTGCGCCGGGGAAGCCGGAGAAGTGGCTGGCATACGCCCCCCTGTGAGTCTTTCGGAAGGCCGGGAAGGTGGTCCGGTCCGGGGCGCAGCCTAGAGTCAACGCGCGTAGCGCGACAGAGGGTTCCCGGTTACATCCTGGTTGCTTCTTCCCCCGTTCCCTTGCCGCCACCACGCCGGTGTCTGCCCGTACCCTCGTACGCATGACCAGCGACGACATCGCACGGCCCGGCCGCACCCGTTCGATCGAGACCCGTTCCGCACCCTCGCCGCAGCAGGTCGAGGCCGTTCTCGGGCTCCTCGCCGAAGCCGCCCGCACCGACGGCCGGCAGGCGGTGTCCGAGCAGGGCCGGCTGCAGCTGCGCGGCGGCGAGCGCGCGGGCGTCTCCCACTACCTGCTGAGCGTCGAGGGCGAACTCGTCGGCTACGCCCAGCTGGAGGACACCGATCCGGTGGAGCCGCCGGCCGCCGAGCTGGTCGTCCACCCCGCGCACCGGGGGCGGGGGCACGGGCGGGCGCTCGGCGCGGCGCTGCTGGCCGACTCCGGCAAGCGGCTGCGGGTCTGGGCGCACGGCGGGCACTCCGCCGCCCGGCACCTGGCCCAGGTCCTCGGACTCACCCTGTTCCGCGAACTGCGCCAGATGCAGCGCCCGTTGACCGACTTCGACGCTCCGGAGCCGGTGCTGCCGGACGGCGTGACCGTCCGCGCCTTCGTGCCCGGGCAGGACGACGCGGCCTGGCTCGCCGTCAACGCCGCCGCCTTCGCCCACCATCCCGAGCAGGGTTCCCTCACCCAGCGCGACCTGGACGACCGCAAGGCCGAGCCGTGGTTCGACCCGGCGGGCTTCTTCCTGGCCTTCCGGGGCGGGGAGCTGGTCGGCTTCCACTGGACGAAGGTCCACGCGGCCGAGCGTCTCGGCGAGGTGTACGTCCTCGGTGTCAGCCCCGAGGCCCAGGGCACCGGCCTGGGCAAGGCCCTCACCACGATCGGCCTGCGGCATCTGAAGGAGCGGGGGCTGCCCACGGCGATGCTGTACGTCGACGCCGACAACGAGGCGGCCGTGTCGGTGTACGAGCGGCTGGGCTTCACGACGTACGAGACGGACCTGATGTACCGGACGGAGACGTGAGGCAGGCCGTCCGACGGGGCTGCGACGCCGTGCTCACCCGGGGCGCGGCGGGACCGCCCCGCCCGTGACCGGCGCGGCCACGGGACGGCACAGGGCGGATCCCGCTCCGTCCGGGTGACAACCCGCCCGGAGAAACAGCGACCCGGTCGTGGGCCACGTCATCATGACCCCATAACGACCGCTCGCCGCCGGGAGAGCACATGTACGGCACGGAGAACACCGAGATGTACGACGTGGAAGAAACCGGGACTTCCGGTCAGGCGTCGCACAGCAGCACGCGCACCGGGAACACGAGCACCAGGAATCCGGCCGCCGACATCGAAGCCGTTCTGAACGCCGTGTTCGGAACGACGGACAGGGAAAAGAAAGCGCGGGAAAACATCGCAGAGGAACAATTCTCCGCCGATTGTCCGGGTTAGAGGAAGGAAGGCTGCACACCGTCCGGCAGCCTTCCGGCACCTTTTCGACCGCTTTCCGTCCGATTTCCGGCCGATTTCCGGTCCGGCCCTTCGCTGTTCCGCGTGACGACCGGCGCCGCGGCGGTCTCCGGCCGCACACCACCGGCCGGACAGGCCCCGCTCCCCCTCCCCCCGCCTCCCCCGCGCGGTCCGGGCACGCCCCGGCCGCAGCCCGCCTGCGCACCCCTCCGCTCAACCGCCCTCAGCGATCGCAGCCGACGGATCCGGCAGGGCAGGCGGCTTGGGGAACCTTTCCTCCCTCAGGGTCGCGGAACGTATCCGATCGATCCGGAAGGACCGGATGTCCTTGCGCATCCGGCACCGGCCGACCAGGAACCAGCCGCGGGACCCGGCCACCAGAAGGTGCGGCTCCACTTCCCGGACCGTCCGTTCCCCACGGCCCTTCTCGTACGCGATCCGCAGAACGCGACGCTCCTGCACGGCCTGCCGCACCACTTCCGCGACGGTCGGAAAAGCGGGGTCGGCGGCGGTCCGCGTCAAAGGCGAGGTGACGGCGAGTCCGCCGGCCTGCTCGGCGGCGTCGTCCGGCATGACGGCCAGGATCTTGCGCAGCGCGCTCCGGGCGTCCCGCGCGAAAGGCGTTTCGTCCGCGTGGCTGAGCGCGACCGCGAGTGCGAGCATTTCCCGGGAATCAAGACTCAACGGCGCCAAGGTCGTCGACTTGTCCAGTACGTAGCCCCCGCCCGGCCGGCCGCCGATGGGAAATCCCGCCTGCTGCAGGTCTTTGACATCGCGCTTCACGGTCTGCAATCCGACCCCGAAACGTTCGGCGAGCTGCCGGGCGGTCCTGGGCTGCGGAGCTGCGTTTCTCAACTCGGCGACCAGTGAATACAACCGATCCGTCCGGTCCATCCACCGAAAGTAACACGCACCCCGCCGAAGCCGCTCACCGGAAGACGGCCACGAGAAGCAGCGGTACGGCGGGCGGGCGATAATCCGTCGCCCGGAACCCGTGACACGGTCACGCGCGGATTTTTCCGGGCCGTCCTCGGCGGACGCGGCCGCGAGCGAGGGGGACCAGGGCGCCGTGGCGGCCGGGGCGTCGCTCCGGGCACGAACCGGCCGGCACCCGGTCGCGGCCGGGAGAACCGGGAGAACCGGGAGAGGAACGGCTCCGGGCCGGGCCGCTGCGGCGGGCCGCCCACGGCCGCGGCCCCGCGCCGCGCGACTCGGGCGACGCCGTCCGGCCGGCGCGGCCTCGCCCACGAGCCGTCGCCACAAAAAGGCGATTCCGTCCGGCGAGACAAAAAGACGGTCCTATTTTAATGCACCCGTAAAGAGGAAGGGTGGCTGAAGCGCAACCACACGTGCGGGTGAGTATCGTCAACAGAAGGTAGGGTACGAAGCCGGTGCCGGAGTGCGCGAAGAACCGGGCTCGCGACGGCCCGGGAAGCGAAGTCCTTTTACAGCCGGGGGACTTCGCAAAAGCAGTGGCACGGAAACACTCGCGATCGTCTTTGATCAGTAACGTGCGCGTGTCTGCGCCGAACTAAGCGTCCTGATTGTTAAAAATACTCCCGACTGCACCTTTTGTGGCCATAAAGTTTCGTTGCCGAGGAGCATGACATGCAGGTTCGCAGGTGGCTCCCAGACCAGCCCACTCGTATCGGCCGGCACGACTGGCCGGACGAAGGTGACAACGGAACACACATGCGGCTGCGGGCCGGCTCCATCGTGGTGCTCGACCGGCAGGCATGGCGGATCCTGGAGATCAACGGCTACACGGGCGACCGGTGGCCGGACTCCTACGAGAAGGCCTGGCGCGACCACGTGGAGCTGTGGTGGCACGCCAACGAACTGCGGCGGGCCAACAACCAGGTGGCCAAACCGGCTCCCGAGCGGGCCGAGTTCTACAAGCGTCCGGTGATCCTGGTGCTGCGCAACGAGAACCTTCCCCGGTCCACGCCGAAGCACTGGTGCGCCCCCGCCAGCCACGACTGGCAGGTCCTGCCGGAGCACTACGCGGTCTGCCGCGCCTGCGGCGAGCTGCCGCCCTGCCAGCACGGGGAGTACCGCTGGGAGGGCGGCCCTCGGTGGCCGGAGCAGAACGGCGGCATCCCCCTCATGGTGCCCGAGGGCTGCTGCATGGGATGCGCCGAGCCGATCAAGCCGCGGATGCGGACCGTGCGCTTCCCGGGCCCGAACCTCTGGTACCCGGACCTGGGGGAGGACACCGCGGTCTTCCACGCCCGCGCCGCCTGCGCCGACCAGGTCGACTGCTACCGCATGCAGTGGCAGACCGAGTACAACCCGCGCCCCTCCCTGCCCCCCGCCACCCCGGAGTTCCCCGGTTTCGAGCACTTCGTGCTGCCGCGGGCGCGCAACACGCCGGCTCCGGCCCCGCACGCCCAGCAGATCTCCCAGGGCCCGCATCCCGCGCATCCCGCCCACCCCGCCCATCCCACCCATCTCTCGCAGTCCTCGCCGGCCGCGCCGTCGCGGCCGGAGGAGGAGTACGCCTCCATGACCGGTGACTCCGACGCCTTCCACACCTCCCACGCCTCGTTCGAGACGTACTGGGAAGGCGCGCAGACCGGCGCCGCGTCGGCCGGATCACCGGCCCTGGCCGTCTCCGAGCCGGCCCTCGCCGCCTCCGACGCGCCCGAGGCGGACCAGGCCGTGCCGGTCCGGCCCGCCTCACCGGAACCGCCTCCCGGGACCGAGCCGCCGTCCTCCCCCCACCTCTCCCCCTCCGCCGTGAGCACCGGGCTGGCCGTCAAAGCGGCGGAGGAGCTGGGGCTGTCACTGACCGGGCACCCGGCCTTCCACAACGCGGAGCAGGCGGCCCGGGTGATCGAGGAACTCACCACCGCGGTCCGCAACATCGCGCTGTGTCTGAACGATCCGGCGGTCCGCGCGCGCTCCTGACCCGCCGACGGCCGGGTCCGGGCCCCGTGCCACGGCCTCATGGGCCGGCCGCGTCCGCGCCGGGGCCGGCCACGGCGGCGCGGGCGAGTCCGCCCGGCCCGCCCTCGCCGCCGGGCTGCCGGCCCCCACCGGGACACGGCCACCGTGCCCGGCGGGGCTCCGGCGCAGGCACGGGCACGGGTGGGCTGCGCCGGCCAGGACGAGCCGCCGTACCCGCAGCTCACCGTCGCCGGGACGCCACACCCGGGCGCCGCCCCCGGCCCCGGCCGCCGGGGCGCGTCCGCAGCCGGGCGAATCGTGGCCAGGCTGATCGTGACCGGGCGGATCATGGTCGGCGGCAGCCTCGGCCCCCGGCGAAGGCCCTCCCGCTGTCCGGCGGCCAGCGAGCCCGCGTGGCCCTCGCCCTCGCCCTCGCCCGGACACCGCAGCAGATCCCGAGGGCCGCCGCGTGACCGCCGTACCGGACGGTGCCCCGCTCCCCTGGCCGGCCGGGCGTACGGCGAGCGCGTCGGTCCCGTCCCCCGGCCGGTCCGCCGCGGCTTTCCGGCCGTCACCGCGCCCGTCACCGCGCCCGTCACCGCGCCCGTCACCGCCACCGCCTTCGCGCCGGTGCGCCGCCGCACGGCCCGGACCCCGTCCCGCGCGTCCCGCCACCGGGGGAGGCACGTGCGGCGCCCGGCTCCGGAGCCGGGGGCACGGACCGGCCGGGACGCCCCCGGGCCGCCTCCCGCTATCCCGCACGTCATGTCTCCGTAACCGCTGATTCAGACGGCCTTGCGACGCTCGGCCAATGACTCCCGCCGTGCCAGAGCCTTCGCCGCCCCGAGAGGGTCCCGGGGGCGACGGGGGCGCACCGGCCGCGCCCCCGCCACCACCCGCGCTTTCCGACGCGCCTGTGATGCTGGCGACGCGGAAGAATGTATTCATGAGCCAGCCGAATCCTCAGGCCCCGGTCCAGCACCCGCAGCCCTCCGTGGGCTCCATAGCCGCCCACCGCCCGCACACCGTGGCGGCGACCGTCTCCGATCTGGAACCCGACCTCGACGCCGACCTCGACGGGTACGAGGAGTCGCCGGCGGACGGGGCCCGGCCGCTGCCGCAGGGGCGCTTCCTCGACCGGGAACGCAGCTGGCTGGCGTTCAACGAGCGCGTCCTGGAACTCGCCGAGGACCCGGCCACGCCCCTGCTGGAGCGCGCCAACTTCCTGGCGATCTTCGCCAGCAACCTGGACGAGTTCTTCATGGTCCGGGTGGCCGGCCTGAAGCGCCGCATCGCCACCGGCGTCGCCACCCGCTCCGCCTCCGGGCTGCAGCCGCGCGAGGTCCTGGAGATGATCTGGGCCCGCTCGCGCGAGCTGATGGCCCGGCACGCCGCGTGCTTCCACGAGGACGTCGCCCCCGCCCTCGCCGAGGAGGGCATCCACCTGGTCCGCTGGAACGAGCTGACGGACAAGGAGCAGAGCCGTCTGTTCACGCTGTTCCGCAACCAGATCTTCCCCGTCCTCACACCGCTCGCGGTCGACCCGGCGCACCCCTTCCCGTACATCTCCGGCCTGTCCCTGAACCTGGCCGTCATCGTGCGCAACCCGGTCACCGGCCACCGCCACTTCGCGCGCGTGAAGGTGCCCCCGCTGCTGTCCCGCTTCCTGGAGTGCTCCCCGGGCCGGTACGTCCCCCTGGAGGACGTCATCGCCGCCCACCTGGAGATGCTGTTCCCGGGCATGGAGGTCCTGGAGCACCACACCTTCCGGGTCACCCGCAACGAGGACCTGGAGGTCGAGGAGGACGACGCCGAGAACCTGCTCCAGGCCCTGGAGAAGGAGCTCATGCGGCGCCGCTTCGGGCCGCCGGTGCGCCTGGAGGTCGAGGAGTCCATCGACCGCGAGGTGCTCGACCTGCTGGTGCGCGAGCTGAAGATCACCGAGGCCGAGGTCTACCCGCTCCCCGGCCCCCTGGACCTCACCGGCCTCTTCCGCATCCACGGCCTGGACCGGCCCGAGCTGAAGTACCGCAAGTTCATCGCCGGCACCCACCGCGACCTCGCCGAGGTCGAGTCGGCCTCGCCGCCGGACATCTTCGCGGCCCTGCGCAGCCGGGACGTGCTGCTGCACCACCCGTACGACTCGTTCTCCACGTCGGTGCAGGCCTTCCTGGAGCAGGCCGCCGCCGACCCGGACGTCCTCGCCATCAAGCAGACCCTGTACCGGACCTCCGGCGACTCCCCGATAGTGGACGCGCTCATCGACGCCGCCGAGTCCGGCAAGCAGGTCCTCGTCCTGGTCGAGATCAAGGCCCGCTTCGACGAGCACGCCAACATCAAGTGGGCGCGCAAACTGGAGGAGGCCGGCTGCCACGTCGTCTACGGCCTGGTCGGCCTGAAGACGCACTGCAAGCTGTCGCTGGTGGTCCGCCAGGAGGGCGACACCCTGCGCCGCTACAGCCACGTCGGCACCGGAAACTACCACCCGAAGACGGCCCGCCTCTACGAGGACCTCGGCCTGCTGACGGCCGACCCGCAGGTCGGCGCCGACCTCTCGGACCTCTTCAACCGCCTCTCCGGCTACTCGCGCCGCGAGACCTACCGGCGCCTGCTGGTCGCCCCCAAGTCCCTGCGCGACGGCCTGATCTCGCGGATCGACAAGGAGGCCCAGCACCACCGCGCCGGACGCCCCGCCTACATCCGCATCAAGGCCAACTCGATCGTCGACGAGGCCCTCATCGACGCCCTGTACCGCGCCTCCCAGGCGGGCGTCCCGGTGGACGTGTGGGTGCGCGGCATCTGCGCGATCCGGCCGGGCGTGACGGGCCTGTCGGAGAACATCCGGGTCCGGTCCGTCCTGGGCCGCTTCCTGGAGCACTCCCGGGTCTTCGCCTTCTGCAACGGCGGCGAGCCCGAGGTGTGGATCGGCAGCGCCGACATGATGCACCGCAACCTCGACCGCCGCATCGAGGCCCTGGTCCGGGTCGTGGACCCGGCCCACCGGGCGGCGCTCATCCGGCTGCTGGAGACCGGCATGTCCGACACCACCGCCTCCTGGCACCTCGGCCCGGACGGCGAGTGGACCCGGCACGCCACCGACGGGGACGGCGGGCCCCTGCGCAACATCCAGGAGATGCTCATAGACGCCCGGAGGCGCCGGCGTGGCAACGCGACACCATGATCCGACGACGGACCTCGGGGCCGGGGCGGTGACCGCGGACGCCCTCGCGGGCTATCTGCGGGCCCAGGCCACCGAGTTCCTCCGCGCCCTGCGCCTGCACCGGGAGACCGGCGCGGGCACGGGCGGCTCGCAGGAGTCCGTCGAGGCGGCCCGCGCGCTGCGCCGCTCGGCCCGCCGCATCAGCGGCAGCCTGCACACCTTCCAGCCCCTCCTCGACACCGACTGGTCCGAGGGCATGCGCCCCGAACTGGCCTGGGTGTCCGGCACGCTGGCGATGGAGCACGCGTACACCTCGCGTCTGGAGCGGCTGCTGGCCGCGCTGCACCGCCTGTCGGGCTCGGCGGCCCTCCCCGCCCACCCGGCCGCCGCCGTGGCCGGGCGCTCCGGGGGGACGGCGCGGACGGACCCCGGGGGCTCCCCCGCGCGGGCCCGGCCGGGCACGGGGGAGGCGTCCGGCCACGCCGGTCCCCCGCCCCACCACCCGGCCGCCTCCTCGGAACGCGGCAAGCTCACGGTCGGGGCGGCGAAGGCGGGCGCCCTGCTCGAACGCCAGCTGACCCTGGCCCGCACCCGGGCCCACTCCACGGCCCTGCAGGCCCTGGGCAGCAGCCGCTTCCACGCGGTCGCGGACAAGGTCGCTTTACTGGCCAGCGAGGTCCCCCTGAACCGCCCCGCGGCCACAGCCGACCTGCGTCCCCTGGCCGCCGCCGCGCAGGAGCGTCTCGCCGACGCCGTCGCCGCGCTCCCCCTCCTCACCGCGGGCAGCCCGTACAACGCGGAGGCGCTGGCCCACGGCCTGTCCCCGGACCCGGCCCCGCACCCGCAGGACGCGCCCTGGCACCAGGTCCGCCTGCTGCTGCGCCTGCACCGCTACGCCCGCGAGGTCGTCCGGGGCGAGAACGCGCCCGCCGACGTACGGCTGCTGGCCGCCGGCCAGGCCCTGGACCGGCACCGCGACGCCTCGGAGGCGGCGGCCGCGGCGGCCCAGGCCGCCCGCACGCCCCGCATCACCCCGGCCACCGCGTACGCCCTCGGCGTGCTCCACGCCGACCAGCGGCACGAGGTGGAGGCGGCGCGGTACGCGTTCCAGCGCTGCTGGGAGAAGGACGTCGTCGGCGCGTCGTGACGAGGGCCCGAGGAAGGCGAAGGAGGCGGTGAGCACCCCGTGAACTCCCCCGACGACACCACCGTCCAGGCGGCCGGCTGCGTCCTGTGGCGCCGCTCCCCCGAGGACGGCGCGCTGGAGGTCTGCCTCGTCCACCGGCCCAAGTACGACGACTGGTCCTGGCCGAAGGGCAAGCTGAAGCCCGGCGAGGACCCGCTGGCGGGCGCCCTGCGCGAGGTGGCGGAGGAGACCGGCTGCACCGCCGCGCCCGGCGCCGAGCTGCCCACCCTGCGCTACACGGCCGGCGGCCGCCCCAAGCAGGTCCGCTACTGGGCGGCCGAGGCCACCGGCGGCGCCTTCGTCGCCACCGACGAGGTGGACCGCGTGCTGTGGCTCACGCCCGGCGCGGCCCGCCGCCGCCTCACCCGGCCGCAGGACCGCGACCTGGTCGACGCCCTCCTCGAAGCCCTGCGCCTGCCCTGACCCTGCGCCTGCCCCAGGGTCTGTCGTCAAACTCCCGCCTGCCCCGCGACGCCCTGCACGCACTCTCGCCGCACCGGGCGCAGACCCGAGTACATCCAGTACGAGGGCCGACGCCCGGCACGCCGAGAGCACGCACCCGACGCCGCGGGGCCCACCCTCCGGGCGGACGACGGGAGTTCGACGACAGGCCCCAGGCCCTGTCGCCGACGGCCGGGTCAGCCGTCGGCGGTGTGCCGCGCCGCGTCCGTCCGGGCCAGGCTGCGGGCGCGGCGGGCCGGCCCGCTCCAGCCGCAGGTGCAGCGGGCCAGGCAGAAGGGCCCCCGCTCCACCATGGTCGTGCGGTGCTCCGGCCCCTCGGGGGAAAGCGCCGACCGCTCCTGCTCAGTCACGCCGGTCACCGTACCCACGCCAGGTGAACGGCCCGTGCCGGGCGTCCCCCTCTCCCGTCCCACCGCGCCCCCGTGCGCGCGTGACGGCGCTAGCTACCCGTCGTTAACCGGAACGACAGCGGGCCCGGGACGGACGCAGCGGCTGGGGGTAGGCAGGCGATGACCAGGCGGCAACGACAGCGGAGGCGTACGGGGCGGGCGGCCGCCGCGGCCGGGGCCGTGCTCTGCGCGTGCCTCGGCGCGGGCGGGTGCTCCGGCGGTGACGCCGCCGCCGAGGACGTCCGCGCCGGCGACTCCGTCGAGGCGCTCCACCGCGCCGCCGGCCGGCTGGTGGCCGCCGGGAGTTCCAAGGCCCGTACCTCGGTGCAGATGGCCACCGGCGGGACCCGGGTGACCATCAGGGGCGAGGGCGTCTACGACTACCGGCAGCGGCTCGGCCGGCTGGAGGTGCTGCTGCCGCAGGACCCGGCGGGTTCCGCCACGCGCCGGACCATCACCGAACTCCTCGCCCCCGGCGCCCTGTTCATGAAGAACCGGGGAGCCGGCGTGCCCGCCGACAAGTGGGTGCGGGTGGAGACGCGGACGCTGTCCGACGGCAATCTCGTGACCGGCGGCGCCACCGACCCCCTCGCGGCCGCCGAGGTGCTGCGCGGGACACGGACGGCGACCTACGTGGGACGCACCGAGGTGGCCGGCACCGCGGTACGGCACTACCGGGGCACGGCGGACCTGGCGGTCGCCGCGCAGCGCGCCTCGGCCGGCAACAGGGCCTCCCTGGCGGCGGCGGCGAAAGGGTTCGCCACGGCCGAGGTGCCCTTCGACGCCTACCTCGACGACCAGGGCCGCGTCCGCAAGGTCCGGCACCGGTTCAGCTTCGTCAACGGCCGGGGACGCAGCCCCCTCGCCGTCGCCTCGACGACCCTGCTGTACGACTTCGGGGCCCCCGTCGAGGTGCGGCTGCCGGACGGCGACGACATCTACGCGGGCCGGATCGCCGAGGAGTGACCGGCGTGAACTAGCCCGTCCGTGCCATGCGCGGCGCGTGCGCCGCTCCTTACTCTAGGAAGCAGGTGACGGCAGAGACGAGGTGACGGCGTGGCTCCGGTCGGCGGTACGGCGGTTCAGGACCATGTGGCCCTCGCCGAGATCGAGCTGTGCGGAGAGCTGATCATCGCGGCCTCGGCCGCCGAGGACCGGCTCAGTCTGGAGAGCATCGACGAGGTGCTGCGCGTCGCGGAGGCGCGGGCGCAGGCCGGCGGGGGCTGAGCGGCCGGGAGGCGGTCACGTCCGCAGCATCCGGGCGATCGCCCGGGTCGCCTCCTGCACCTTCGCGTCGATCTCGTCCCCACCCTTGACGGCCGCGTCGGCGACGCAGTGGCGCAGGTGCTCCTCCAGCAGTTGCAGGGCGAAGGACTGCAGGGCCTTGGTGGAGGCGGAGACCTGGGTGAGTATGTCGATGCAGTAGACGTCCTCGTCGACCAGCCGCTGCAGGCCGCGGATCTGGCCCTCGATGCGGCGCAGCCGTTTGAGGTGTTCGTCCTTCTGATGGTGATACCCGTGCACTCCCCGGTCATGATCGGTGACCGTGTCGGGGGAGGAGGGCGCTCCCGCGCCGGCCTCGGTGGTCGTCATCGCGTCCTCCTGTTGCACAGACAGCCGACATATACCCCTGGTGGGTATATGGTACCCAACTTCGCTGGGTATAGGGCCCTTGGCCGATGCGGTGTGCGGAGGCCGGATCCGATCCATGAACCGCCCCCGTGCTCATCACACTGTCCGATGGGCGACACTGGTGGGCGGCCCGATAGCCGTGGCCGGATGATGCGCCTAGCATCAGCCTGACCGAAACCGATGCATTTTGAGGACCCCACGTGCGCTTTCGTCTGACCCCCAGGGAGACGAGCTTCTACGACATGTTCGCCGCGTCCGCGGACAACATCGTCACGGGCTCGAAACTCCTGATGGAACTGCTCGGGGCGGACGCTTCCGCCCGAGCCGAGATCGCAGAGCGTATGCGGGCAGCGGAACACGCAGGTGACGACGCCACGCACGCGATCTTCCACCAGTTGAACTCCTCGTTCATCACGCCGTTCGACCGCGAGGACATCTACTCCCTGGCCTCGTCCCTCGACGACATCATGGACTTCATGGAGGAGGCCGTCGACCTGGTCGTCCTCTACAACGTCGAGGAACTGCCCAAGGGCGTCGAGCAGCAGATCGAGGTCCTGGCCCGCGCGGCCGAGCTGACCGCCGAAGCCATGCCGCACCTGCGCACCATGGACAACCTGACCGAGTACTGGATCGAGGTCAACCGCCTGGAGAACCAGGCCGACCAGATCCACCGCAAGCTGCTCGCCCACCTCTTCAACGGCAAGTACGACGCCATCGAGGTCCTCAAGCTCAAGCAGATCGTGGATGTGCTGGAAGAGGCGGCGGACGCCTTCGAGCACGTGGCGAACACGGTGGAGACCATCGCCGTCAAGGAGTCCTGAGGCCCGTCCATGGACACCTTCGCCCTGGTCGTGACCATCCTGGTCGCGCTCTTCTTCACGTACACGAACGGCTTCCACGACTCGGCGAACGCCATCGCCACGTCCGTCTCGACCCGCGCCCTGACCCCGAAGGCCGCCCTGGCGATGGCCGCGGTGATGAACCTGGCCGGCGCGTTCCTCGGCTCGGGAGTCGCCAAGACCGTCAGTGAGGGCCTGATCCAGACGCCCGAGGGCTCCAAGGGGATGGGCATCCTCTTCGCCGCCCTGGTCGGCGCGATCACCTGGAACCTCGTCACCTGGTACTTCGGCCTGCCCTCGTCCTCCTCGCACGCGCTGTTCGGCGGCATGGTGGGCGCGGCCCTGGCCGGCGGCACGACGGTGTACTGGCACGGCGTGTTCGAGAAGATCGTCATCCCCATGTTCATCTCGCCGGTGGTGGGCCTGCTGGTCGGCTACCTGGTGATGACGGCCATCCTGTGGCTCTTCCGGCGGACCAACCCGCACAAGGCCAAGCGGGGCTTCCGCATCGCGCAGACGGTGTCGGCGGCGGGCATGGCCCTCGGCCACGGCCTGCAGGACGCCCAGAAGACCATGGGCATCGTGGTGATGGCCCTGGTCATCGCGGACGTCGAGGACCAGGGCGACCCGATCCCGGTCTGGGTGAAGGTCGCCTGCGCGGTGATGCTGTCGCTGGGCACGTACGCGGGCGGCTGGCGCATCATGCGCACCCTCGGCCGCAAGATCATCGAACTCGACCCGCCGCAGGGCTTCGCGGCGGAGACGACCGGCGCGTCGATCATGTTCACCACGGCGTTCCTGTTCAAGGCGCCGATCTCCACGACCCACGTCATCACCTCGGCGATCATGGGCGTGGGCGCGACGAAGCGGGTGAACGCGGTGCGGTGGGGCGTGGCCAAGAACATCATCCTCGGCTGGTTCATCACGATGCCGGCGGCGGCCGCGGTGGCCGCGTGCGCGTTCGGCCTGGTGCACCTGGCCTTCCTGTAGGGGCGCCCGCCCCGGCCCGCCACCGGCGGGCGTGAAGGCGCCGCACGGCAGCGGGCCCGCCCCCCGGCTCCCGGGGGGCGGGCCCTTCTGCGTCCCCGCGGTGGCACCGCCATGCAGCACCGCGAGGGGTCCGAGGACGGACCGCCGGCTCAGCCGAAGCGGCCGGAGATGTAGTCCTCCGTGGCCTGGACGGACGGGTTGGAGAAGATCCGCTCCGTGTCGTCGATCTCGATCAGCTTGCCGGGCTGGCCGACGGCCGCCAGGTTGAAGAACGCCGTGCGGTCGGACACGCGCGCCGCCTGCTGCATGTTGTGCGTCACGATGACGATCGTGAACCGCTCCTTCAGCTCGCAGATCAGGTCCTCGATCGCCAGCGTCGAGATGGGGTCCAGTGCCGAGCACGGCTCGTCCATCAGCAGCACGTTCGGCTCGACCGCGATCGCCCGGGCGATGCACAGCCGCTGCTGCTGACCGCCCGACAGCCCCGAGCCCGGCTTGTTCAGCCGGTCCTTGACCTCGTTCCAGAGGTTCGCGCCCCTGAGCGACTTCTCGACGACGTCGTCCAGCTCGGACTTCTTGTACTTGCCGTTCAGCCGCAGCCCCGCCGCCACGTTGTCGTACACCGACATCGTGGGGAAGGGATTCGGCCGCTGGAAGACCATGCCGACCTCACGCCGCACGGCCACCGGGTCGACCCCGGGCCCGTACAGGTTCTCGTCGTCGAGCATGACCTTGCCCTCGACGCGGCCGCCCGACGTCACCTCGTGCATCCGGTTGAGCGTGCGCAGGAAGGTGGACTTGCCGCAGCCCGACGGACCGATGAAGGCCGTCACGGACCGGGGCTCGACGGTCATCGAGATGTCCTCGATGGCCAGGAAGGAACCGTAGTAGGCGTTGAGGCCGCTGACATCGATGCGCTTGGCCATGTGAATCACTGCTTCTTTCGCGTCGCTGACTGTTCGCTTGCGGCGGCCGCGTCAGCGACCGGTCTTCGGGGCCTTCCAGCGGGCGATGCCCCGGGCCACGAGGTTGAGGATCATGATGAAGGCGATGAGCACCAGGGCCGCCGCCCACGCGCGGTCGTACGCCGCGTCCGCACCCTGCGAGTACTGCAGGTAGATGTAGACCGGCAGCGAGGCCTGCGGGTCGGAGAACGGGTTCGCGTTGATGAAGCTGGTGACCCACACCAGCAGCAGCACGGGAGCCGTCTCACCGGTGATGCGGGCGATCGCGAGCATCACGCCCGTGGTGATACCGCCGATGGCGGTCGGCAGGACGACCTTGAGGATGGTCCGCCACTTCGGCACGCCCAGCGCCAGCGAGGCCTCGCGCAGCTCGTTGGGGACGAGCTTGAGCATCTCCTCGGTGGAGCGGACGACGACCGGCAGCATCAGGATGGTCAGGGCCATCGAGCCGGCGAAGCCGGAGTAGCCCATGTCCAGGATCACGATCCACCAGCTCAGGATGAACAGGCCCGCGACGATCGACGGGATGCCCGTCATGACGTCGACGAAGAAGGTGACCGCCTTGGCGAGCTTGCCCCGGCCGTACTCGACCAGGTAGATCGCGGTCAGCACACCGACCGGGACGGAGATCAGGGCGGCGAGGCCGACCTGCTCCAGGGTGCCGAGGATGGCGTGGTAGATGCCGCCGCCGGGCTCGACGTCGGCGACCACGCCCATCGAGTGGGTGAGGAAGTAGCCGTCGAGGACCTTCACACCGCGCTCGACGGTCTCCCACACCAGGGAGGCCAGCGGGACCACGGCGAGGATGAAGGAGACCCACACCAGGCTGGTCGCCAGCCGGTCCTTGGCCTGCCGGACGCCCTCGACCCGGACGGCGATGCCGTACGAGGCGACGACGAAGAGGAGCGCGGCGATCAGGCCCCACTGGACGTTGCTGTCCAGCCCGGCCGCGGCGCTGATGCCGAGACCGGCCGCGATCGAGCCCGCGGCGACCGCCCACGGGGTCCACTTGGGCAGCGTGGCACCGCGCAGGCTGTGCCGGGTGTTCACCGTGTGGCTCATGCGTTGGCCCCCGAGTACTCCTTGCGGCGGTTGATGATCATGCGGGCACCGCCGTTGACCAGCAGGGTGATCACGAAGAGGACGAGACCGGAGGCGATGAGCGCGTCCCGTCCCATCGGGGTGGCCTCGTTGAACTTGCTGGCGATGTTCTGCGCGAAGGTGCCGCCGCCCGGGTCGAGCAGGCTGGCGCCGATGTCGAAGCTCGGGGAGAGGACCATGGCCACGGCCATCGTCTCGCCGAGGGCGCGGCCGAGGCCGAGCATGGAGGCGGAGATCACGCCGGACCGGCCGAACGGCAGCACGGACATCCGGATGACCTCCCAGCGGGTGGCGCCGAGCGCCAGGGCGGCCTCCTCGTGCATCTGCGGGACCTGGCGGAAGACCTCGCGGCTCACGTTGGTGATGATCGGCAGGATCATGATCGCGAGCAGGATGCCCACGGTGAACAGCGAGCGGGGGGCGCCGCCGTTCCACTCCAGGACGCCGGTCCAGCCGAGGTAATCGTCCAGCCAGCCGTAGAGCCCCTCCAGGTTCGGCACCAGGACGAGGGCGCCCCACAGGCCGTAGACGATGGAGGGCACGGCGGCGAGCAGGTCGATCACGTAGGCGATCGGGCCGCTGAGCCGGCGCGGGGCGTAGTGCGTGAGGAAGAGGGCGATGCCGACCGCGATCGGGACCGCGATGACCATCGCGATGACCGACGAGACGACGGTGCCGAAGACCAGCACCGCTATGCCGAAGACCGGCGGCTCACCCGTCGGGTTCCACTCGAAGGTGGTGAAGAAGTTGCCCTCGTCCTTGCTGATGGCGATGGCGGCCCGGTAGCTGAGGAAGACCGCGATGGCGGCCATGATCACCAGCAGGAAGATGCCGGAACCGCGGGAGAGCCCGAGGAAGACCCGGTCTCCGGGGCGGGTGGCGCCGCGGGCGGCCCGCTTCTGCTCGGTGGCGGAAGGCGGCTGGGGGGCGGGGGGCGCGTCGTTTTTCTGTGTCGTCACATCCATCGGCTTCTCCGGTCTGCGGAGCCGCCGCGGCTGGCGGCTCGGGGCGGAGCCTCCCGGCGGGCGGGAGGCTCCTGGCGGCGGTGCACCGGACGGTGCGGCCCGGCCCCCGTGCGGGGCCGGGCCGCACACTCATGTCAGGCCAGGCCCTGGATGGTGTCGCGGACCTTGGTGATGATCTCGCCGGGGATCGGGGCGTAGCCGGCCTCGGTCAGCTGCGCCTGGCCGTCCTCGGAGGCGATGTAGCCGAGGAAGGACTTGACCGCGGGCAGGGTGTCGGACTTGTTGCCCTTGTCGCAGACGATCTCGTACGTGACGAGCGTGATCGGGTAGGCGCCCTCGGCGCTCGGCGCGTAGTTCAGCTCCAGGGCGAGGTCCTTGCCGGTGCCGGTGATCTTGGCCTCGGAGATGGACTTCGTGGCGTTCTCGGTGGTGGCCTTGACGGGCTCGGCGGCCTTGGTCTTGATGTCGACCGTCTTGATGCCCTCCTTGGCGTACGAGAGCTCGAAGTACGAGATCGCGCCCGAGACCTGCTTCACCTGCTGGGCGACGCCGGAGGAGCCGGAGGCGGACTGGCCGCCCTTGGCCTGCCAGGACTTCTCGGCCTCGTACTTCCAGTCGCCCGGGGCGGCGGCCTTCAGGTACTTGGTGAAGTTCTGCGTGGTCCCGGACTCGTCGGAGCGGTGGAACGCCTGGATCTTGAGGTCGGGAAGCTTCGCGCCGGGGTTCAGCTTCTTGATGGCGTCGTCGTTCCAGTTGGTGATCTTGTTGTCGAAGATCTTGGCGAGCGTGGACGCGTCCAGGGCGAGGCTGTCGACGCCCGGCACGTTGAAGCCGACGGCGATCGGGCCGACGACCATCGGCAGGTCGATGCCCTGACCGCCGGAGCAGACCTTCTTGGAGTCCTCGATCTCCTCGGCCTCCAGCGGCGAGTCGGAACCGGCGAACGCGGTCTGGCCCTGGAGGAACGCGGTGATGCCCGCGCCCGAACCGGTCGGGTTGTAGTTGATCTGGACGTCCTTGCAGGCGGCCGTGTACGCCTTGACCCAGGCGTCGATCGCGTTCTTCTGCGCGGAGGAGCCGGAAGCCTGGAGCTGACCCTTGGCGTCGTCACACTTGATCGAGCTGTTGGCGGCCGCGCTGGCGTCGCCACCGCTGCCGTTGCCGCCGGTGTCGTCCGAGCCGCACGCCGTGAGGGCCAGGGCGCCGGAGACGGCGAGAGCACCGAGAGCGAGGGCCCGCCGGTTCATGCGCTGAAGCTTCACTGAGGGAGTTCCTTCCAGGAGCCGCCGTCCTGAATTCGGCGGCGTGCGAAGTCTGCGGTGATGCGGACGCGGTCGCGAGGCGCGCCCTCCATCAGGTAAGGCCGAAAGTAGGCAGATCAGGTGAAGCCGCCGATGGCCGTAAGTGAACGGGGGGTGAACCCCTGTGGACAGTGCGGTTAGGTAACGGAACGCTCACGGGGAGGGCACGCGGAGATTCCGGACGGGGGGGCGGGGGGCGGGGCACGTGGGGCGGCGGTGCGGCACGGGACGGCAGGGACCCGGGCACCGGGCGGCCGGACGGAAACCCGAGGGCCGGGGCCGTTGGGTGGAACCCGCGAGGGGCCGGAGCCGTCTGGCTCCACGGAACACCAGGGGAGGCGCACATGGACCGGCGGACGTTCATCCAGGGCGGCGCCGCCGCGATCGCGGCGGCGACGACGGCCGCCTGCGACGGGGCGGGCCCGGCGGCGGACGGCACGCGCACCGCCGCCACGACCACAGCCACCGCCCGCACCTCCCACACCCCCGCCTCCCCCTCCTCCACCGGCGTCACCGCCGCCGCGAACTGGGCCGCCCTGGCCCGCGACCTCGACGGCCCGCTGATCCGCCCGGGCGACACCCGGTGGAAGGCGGCCCGGCAGCTCTACAACACCCGTTTCGACACCCTGGTACCGGCCGCCGTCGCCTACGTCGCCCACCCCGACGACATCCGCACCGCCCTGGCCTACGCCCGCGCCCACGACGTGCGCGTGGCGATCCGCAACGGCGGCCACTCCTACGCCGGCTGGTCCTCCGGCAACGGCCGGCTGGTCATCGACGTCTCGAAGCTCGACCGGATCCGCGCGAGCGGCGACCGGGCCGTCATCGGCGCCGGCGCCAAACTGATCGACGTCTACCGCGCGCTCGCCGCGAAGGGCGTCACGATCCCCGCCGGCTCCTGCCCCACCGTCGGCGTCTCCGGCCTCACCCTCGGCGGCGGCCACGGCATGGTCTCCCGCGCCTACGGCCTGACCTGCGACAGCCTCACCGGGGCCACCCTGATCACGGCGGACGGCAGGCGGCTCACCGCCGACGCCCGCGAACACGAGGACCTGTTCTGGGCGCTGCGCGGCGCGGGCAACGGCAACTTCGGCGTCGTCACCGAGCTGCGCTTCAGGACCCACCCCGCGCCCCAGGGCGTGTCGGCGTACCTGACCTGGCCCTGGTCGTCGGCCGCCGCGGTGGTCGGGGCCTGGCAGGAGTGGGGCCCGTCGCAGCCCGACGAGATCTGGTCGTCCCTGCACCTGGCGAGCGCCGGCGGCACCCCGACCGTCTCCGTCGCCGCCTTCTCCCTGGGCACCCACCGCGAACTGCAGAACGCGGTCGACCGCCTCGCCGGCCGCGTCGGCGCCCCCGCGCGCCACGTCTCGCTCAAGCGCCGCTCGTACGAGGAGTCGATGGAGGTGTACGCCGGCTGCTCCTCGTTCCCGACGGACGCCCAGTGCCACCTGCCCGGCTCGACCCCGGGCCGCTCCCCGCAGGGCGCGCTGGGCCGCGAGACGTACGCGGCCCGCTCGGACTTCTTCGACCGCCCGCTCCCGCCGGCGGGCATCCGCACCCTGCTGTCCCAGATCCGCTCGATGCGCGGCGGGGCGGGCAACATCGCCCTGACCGCGCTCGGCGGAGCCGTCAACCGCGTCCCCGTGACGGCCACGGCCTTCGTCCACCGCCGCTCGCGCGTGCTGGCCCAGTACATCGCCTCCTGGCGGGCGGGCACGACCGGCACCACGGCCCAGTCCTGGCTGGCCTCCGCCCACGGGGCGATGCGCCCGCACGCCTCGGGCGCGGCCTACCAGAACTACCCGGACCCGACCCTGCCGAACTGGCGCAAGGCGTACTACGGCGACGCGGCCACGCGCCTGGCGAAGCTGAAGAAGCAGTACGACCCGGACCGCCTCTTCACGTACCCGCAGGCGCTGTGAGGCCGGCCCGGGGAGAAGAGGAGCGCGGGACGCCTCGCGGCGCGCGGGCGCGCCACCCCCGCCCCCGGCGGGCGCCCGCCTACGCGGCGAGGTCCCTCTCCTGGGACCCCGCGCTCTCACGCCGCGCACCCGGAACCACCGCGTCCTGCCCTGCGTACGCCCGTCCCCGCCCCCTGATCAGCCACCCCGCCCGGGGCGAGCGCTCGACGGCCTTGGTCACCGGCGTCAGCAGCGCCATGGCCGGCGGCGACAGCAGCAGCGCGACGGCCGTGCCGAGCGCGAACCCGCCCACGACGTCCGTCGGATAGTGCACGCCCATGTAGACCCGGCAGAACCCTTCCAGCAGCCCCAGCCCGATGCCGACGAGCCCGAACCTCCGGTTCGCGACGAACAGCGCCACGCCCATGGCCATGGTGATCGTCGCGTGGTCGCTGACGAACGAGTAGTCGGTCTTGCCGGAGACCAGGACCTCCAGGCCCTGGTGGTCGAGGAAGGGCCGGGGCCGCTCCACGAACCCTCGTATCGGCACGTTCACCAGCACCGCGACGCCGGCCGCGAGCGGCGCCCACACCAGTGCCGCGACGGAGGACGCCGCGTCCTCGCCGCCGCGCCGCCGCACGGACCACCAGCACCCCAGCACGAGCAGCACCATGGCGAGCAGCAGCCCGTACTCCCCGACGTACTCCATGATCCGGTCGAACCACGGCGGCGCGTCCTTGGCCAGGCCGTTGATGTCGTAGAGCAGGTCGACGTCAGGGTTCGACCCGGATTCGGCGAGTCCAGCCATGGTGCTGCGGCCCCTTCGTCATCTCTCCCGGCGCACCCGTGTACGCCGCTGCCTGCCCACCCCCGTGGTGTGTAGATCCGCTTCCGCCGCACACGTGCACACGCGCGTGTCACATGCCGACTGACGTCTGCTCGGCTACGCCAACAGGAACGCACGGTCCCCGTCGATACGTTCCACCCTCCACCGAATGATCACGCAGACGTTATCGAAGAGAGACCCATCGCCGCAGCTCAGGGGGTGGTTTCACACTCGGTTCACACGGTGGTGGGCAGCGCTTTCGCGCCATCTTCGGTCACCCGCGTGGCTCCGAAGTAATCAGGGGTGTCGATCGGGTCGAACCGGATGACGGCACCCGTCCGGGGCGCGTCGATCATGTACCCTCCGCCGACGTAAATACCGACATGCCGGATGGCACGCGAATTGGTCAGGTCGTCCGAGAAGAACACCAGATCGCCCGGGAGCAGCTCGTCCCGCGACGGGTGCGGGCCCGCGTTGTACTGGTCGTTGGCGACGCGGGGCAGCGTGATGCCCACGCTCTCGTAGGCGGCCTTGGTCAGGCCCGAGCAGTCGAAGCGTCCGCCCTGCTCAGGGGTGCCGTTGCCGCCCCACAGGTAGAGCGTGCCGAGCTTCTTCTGCGCGTAGGCGATGGCACCGGCGGCCTGCCGGGAGGGGTCGACGCGGCCGACGGGCGCGGCGAAGCTCTCCTCCAGGGCCCGGATCCGCTTGACGTAGTTCTGGGTCTCCCGGTAAGGCGGCACGCCCCGGTACTTGATCACCGCGTAGGCCCCCGCGTTGTAGGAGGCCAGCATGTTTTCGGTCAGGTCCCCGGGTACGTCCTTCACGTACGAGGCGAGGGTGCAGTCGTACGACGCCGCCGACGGAATCGCGTCCTTGGGATCCCACACGTCCCGGTCGCCGTCCCCGTCCCCGTCGATGCCGTGCGTGGCCCAGGTGCCGGGGATGAACTGCGCTATGCCCTGCGCGGCCGCCGGGCTCCTGGCGCCGGGGTTGAAGCCGCTCTCCTGGTAGAGCTGGGCGGCCAGCAGCGCCGGGTTGATGGCGGGGCAGAGGTTGCCCCACTTGCGCACGAGGTCCGAGTACGCGGCGGGCACGGCCCCCTTGGCCAGCGTCTTGGCGCCACCGCCCGCGCCGTTCACCAGGTTCCCGGCGACGACGTAGACACCGACGACGAGCAGCATCACGAAGGCCAACGCGGAACCCGTCACTGCGGTCGTCACGATCCACGCCTTACGCACCGTCAACCGCCCCTCACCGACCAGGAGTCCGTCGCCCACGTCAGTGTAGGGGCCGACACCGCGCCACGGAACGATCACGGAGGGGCACGCCGGCGCTCACGGGGCACCCCCGCGCCACGCCCCGCCGGCCTTCACCCGGGGAACATCATGACGACCGGTCATCCGGCCAACCGCCGAAAACAGTCCGAAACCTGAAAAAGGCTCACCCGCGGAACCACATCACGGGTTCCGCTCCCCCTTCATTGCCCGGCGTGACCAGCCGTGATACACAGAGTGACCATACGATTCTTCTCACACCGGCCCGCGTCCCCTTAGGCAACGGAGCGGACCGGTGGCAAGGTATTCGTACGAAACCCGCCAATCAATGACGCCAAGTCGACATACGACAGCGTCATTGTCGGCGAGAATGATGCCTGACCTCTGCACGACCGCAGAGGATGCGGAACTACCCAACAGGGGCGGTGACTTACATGCTCTTTGCGGCCGACAAGGGAGACATCAACACCATCATCGGCGGGATCGCTCCGGACTGGGGGCCCTTCGGCAGCCTGGGCAACGAGGCCAAGGTGATGATCGAGGTGGTCATGGCGGTCGCCATCCTGCTCTGCCTCGGCATCGCCATCTGGGGCGCGGCCAAGCAGCGCATCGGCGCGACCGCGCTGCGCGACACCTTCAGCGCCGAGCAGGGCAAGGGCCTCATCATCGCGGGCCTGACGGGTGTGTTCATCATCGGCTCACTCGGCACCCTCTTCACCATCGTGTACGGCATGGCCGTGTAGGCCGGGCCCTTCCCCCGGCCGGGCACGCCCGGCTCCCCCTCCACCCCACCCGCCCGTCGTGCCCACCGGCTGAGGTTGCGTCTCCCTGATGTCGAGTCACCACACCGCGCCCGCGCGGGAACCAGCACGGCTACCGTCGTACGAGGAGTACGAGGTGTACGACCGACACGAGGAGTTTCCGCACGACGTCGAGGGGGCGTACGCGGCATGAGTCTCGGAGACGAGCACGAGGCCTCCGGCGGTTACGGCGGCACGGGCCAGACCCGCACGCGCCTGCCCGACGGAGGCGGCGACCCGTACGGCGGCGCCCGGCGCGGCGGCCGCTCGTCGTCGCGCAGCCTCGTCACGGTGGTCGGCGTGGTGGTCCTGCTCATCGCGGCGATCGCCTTCGCGAACCGTGGAGGAGACGATTCCTCCTCCAGCGCCGACTCCACCGACAAGCCGGAGACCTCGGCCACGGCACCCTCCGGGCAACGCCCGGTCCGGACCACCGCGGCCGGCATCCCGTCGGGCTTCCCCCAGAACCGGCAGGGGGCGGAGAGCGCGGCGGCGAACTACGCGGTGGCGCTGGTCTCGGCCGACATCCTCAAACCCGCGCGGCGGACGGAGATCGTCCGGCAGATCTTCGTGGCGGACAAGCATGCCTCCCTCGAGGAGCGGTTCGACAGGGCCTACACCAAAGAGTTCCTGAACGACATCGGCCTGGACGAGAACGGCGACGCGAGAGAGGGACAGACGTACGTCTCCCGTACTGCGCCGATCGGCACAAAGCTCACGAGTTACTCGGCCACCGCTGTAACCGCCGAGGTCTGGTGCACAGGGCTGTACGGCACAGCCGGGGAGAAGTCCACCAACCCGGTCACCAGCGACTGGTTCACCATGACGCTCCAGCTGCGCTGGGTGAACGGCGACTGGAAGGTCGAGAGCTTCGCTCAGAAGGAGGGCCCCGCGCCCGTTCCCGGAGACAACAAGGCGTCCAGCGCCGACGAGATGGCCAAGGCCGTCGAGGAGTACGGAGGCTTCACCTATGCCCGGTAGCCCGCGCCGCGTGCTCAAGGTCACCGTCGCCGTCACAGCCGTACAGACCGCGGCCGTGCTGCTGGCCACACGTGCCGCAGCCGCGCCCACACCGTCGCCGTCTCCCTCGCTCTCCCCGTCGTCGTCGCCGTCTCCGTCCGCGTCTCCGTCCGCGTCGGACGACAAATGCGACCTCATCGTCGGCCCCGCCAAGGAATACTGCGAACGCGGCGAGAACGGCGGCGGCTCCGGCGACCGCGGATCCACCCTCAACGACCCCACCACCACCCTCGACCCCCTCGCCTCCCTGGCGAAGGGCTGTGCCGACGCCGCCTCCTGGACCGTCGACAAGCTCAGCGGCGCCGTGCAGGACACCGCCAACGTCGACTTCACCAACCCCACGTTCCTGCAGCAGTACGCGGTCGTCTTCGCCGCGTCGACGATCCTCACGCTCCTGCTGTGGCTGCTGGCCGTCGCCAAGCGAGCCGTGCGCGGGGTCCCCCTGGCCACCGCCCTGTCCGAAGCCGTCGGGTTCCTCTGGCTCACGGTCCTGGCCTCGGCCTTCACCCCGCTGATCCTCTACACGGTCGTCTCGGCGACCGACGGCATCACGGAGGTCCTGGCCAAGGCGACCGGCGACCAGACGGACGCCTTCTTCGGCACGTTCTCCGAGGCGCTGAAAAAGGGCGAGGACATCGGCGGCGGCCCGATCATGCTGATCGTCGTCTCCCTGGTCAGCATCCTCGCCGCCGGCGTGCTGTGGCTGGAGCTCGTCATCCGCGCCGCCCTGCTCTACGTCGGCGCCCTGCTCGGCACCGTGGTCTACGCCGGCCTGGTCGACAAGAACCTGTGGGGGCACGTCCGCCGCTGGGCGGGCATCATGATCGCCGTCATCCTGGTCAAGCCCGTCATCGTCATCGTGCTGGGCCTGGCCGGCGCGCTGTCCGCCGAGGACGGCCCGGACGCCTTCTCCGCCGTCGTCTCCGGCCTCGCCATCATCCTGCTCGCCATCTTCGCCAGCGCGATGATCTACCGTTTCGTCCCCGGCTTCGGCGACGAGATCGCCGGCTCCCGCAACAACCGCATCATGCAGGGCGCCGAGGGCAAGGCCGCGGCCGTCATCAGCTCCCCGGCGTCCCTGGTCGCCCAGGGCATCAAGACCCACAGCTCCCGCGCCGACCACCACGGCGGGGGCACCCCGTCCGCCGCCCCCCGTCCGTCCAACCCGGCCTCCGGCGGGGTCGCCGCGCACAGCGCGCGCGTCTCGAACGGCGGCGGATCCGTCCCCTCCGCCGCACCCGCACCCCGCTCGAGCAGCCCGGTGAACACCCCGCACGCCGGCAACACCCGCAACAGCAGTACCAACCGCACGGGAGGTGAAGGGCGTTGACGACCGAGTCCCACGTGTCCCATCCGGTCACGCCCCGCCGTACATATCTGATCGGCCGCGCCCGGCCGAACGCGATCGTCGGCCGCAACCGCGAGACCGGCGAGATCGCCCTGATCGTCGTGGGCGCGTTCCTCGGCATGATGTGCGGGCTCCTCGTCCCCGTCCTGTCCCTGCGCATCGTGCTGCTGACGGGCTTCCCGATGCTGGCGCTGGCCGCGGTGTACGTGCCGTACAAGCACCGCACGTTCTACAAGTGGTTCGAGATCAACCGCACCTACAAGCGGACCCTGAAGCGGGGCGCCGCCTACCGCTCCGGCGCCATGGAGGCCGGCACCCGGCTCGACGGCCGCGAGATCGAGGTCGGACCGCCCCCGGGCATCGGCCGCATCACCTGGCTGTCCGCGCCCTTCGGGCCCGACGAGATCGCCGTCCTGCTGCACGCCGACCGCAAGACCGTCACCGCGGCCATCGAGATCGAGGGCCCCGGCGTGGGCCTGCGCGACTCCGAGGACCAGGAGGCCCTGGTCGACCGGTTCGGCACACTGCTCAAGCACGTGGCGAACGGCGACGGCTTCGTCACCCGCATCCAGATGCTCGCCCGCACCCTGCCCGCCGACCCCGACGCGCACGCCAAGGACGTCGCCGTGCGCGGGGACGACAGGTCACCGGGCTGGCTGCAGCAGTCCTACGACCAGCTGCTGTCGATGGTGTCCACCAGCAGCGAGCAGCACCGCGCGTACCTGGTCGCCTGCATGCACTACACGCGCGAGCTGGCCGCCGAGGCCAACGCCATGGCGCGGGCGGCCCGCGCGCACGGCGCCAAGGTCGACCGGGACGCCGGCCTCGCGGTCGTCATGGCCCGCGAACTGACCGACATCTGCTCCCGGCTCCAGGAGGCCGACATCCGCGTACGGCAGCCGCTCGGCCAGGGGCGGCTGGCCTCGCTGATCCACTCCATGTACGACCCGGACCACCCGATCGACCACATCCAGGCGATGACCAAACGCAACGCCTGGCCGGCCGAGCTGGACGCCACGGAGCCCACCTACCTCCAGGCCAAGACCCGCGAGTCGTCCACCCGCGCGCCCTGGTGCCACGCCACCGCCTGGGTCAAGGAGTGGCCGATGACCCCGGTCGGCGTGAACTTCCTCGCCCCGCTGCTGGTCCACACCCCGGACGTCATCCGGACGGTCGCCGTGACGATGGATCTCGAACCCACCGAGGTGGCCATCGAACGCATGCTGACGGAGAAGACGAACGACGCGGCCGAGGCCTCCCGCGCCGCCAAGATGAACCGCACCGTCGACCCCCGTGACGTGGCCGCCCACAGCCGCCTCGACCAGCGCGGCGAGGACCTCGCCAGCGGCGCGGCCGGGGTCAACCTGGTCGGCTACATCACCGTGTCCTCGCGCTCCCCCGAGGCGCTGGCCCGCGACAAGCGGACCATCAGGGCGTCGGCCGGAAAGTCGTACCTGAAGCTGGAGTGGTGCGACCGCGAGCACCACCGCGCCTTCGTCAACACACTCCCCTTCGCCACCGGCATCCGGAGGTAGGACCCGATGCGGGATCCGCTGTCCGTCCTCACCGACGCCTTCACCTCCTTCCTCTTCGGGAAGGTCGAGACGACCCGCCTGCCGGTGCGCACCTCGACGGGCCAGGCCCAGGCGGTCTACCTGCCGACCGCCGCGCCCGGCCTCGGCGACTCCGGCGTCATCATCGGCCGCGAGGTGTACTCCGGGAAGGGCTACATCTACGACCCCTTCCAGCTGTACGGCCAGCAGCTCCCCGCCCCCCACTGGCTGGTCCTCGGCGAGTCCGGCAACGGCAAGTCGGCGCTGGAGAAGACGTACGTCCTGCGCCAGCTCCGCTTCAAGGACCGCCAGGTCGTCGTCCTGGACGCGCAGGGCGAGGACGGGGTCGGCGAGTGGAACCTCATCGCGCAGGAACTGGGGATCACGCCCATCCGGCTGGACCCGATGGCCGCCCTGGACCACGGCATCCGCCTCAACCCGCTCGACCCGGCGATCACGACGACCGGCCAGCTCGCCCTGCTCCGGACGATCATCGAGGTCGCCCTGGGGCACGGCCTGGACGAGCGCGCCGGCTTCGCCCTGAAGGTCGCGCACGCCTACGTCAACCAGACCGTCGTCGACCGCCAGCCCGTACTGTCCGACATCGTCGAGCAGCTGAGGCACCCCGAGCCGGATTCGGCCCAGGCGATGAACGTCGACATAGACGACGTACGGGCCTGGGGCCTGGACGTGGCGCTGGTCCTGGACCGGCTGGTCGACGGCGACCTGCGCGGCATGTTCGACGGCCCGACGACGGTCGGCATCGACCTGGACGCGCCGCTGATCGTCTTCGACCTGTCCCACATCGACCGCAACTCCATCGCCATGCCGATCCTGATGGCGATCGTCGGCGTGTGGCTGGAGCACACCTGGATCCGCCCCGACCGCAAGAAGCGCATCTTCCTGGTCGAGGAGGCCTGGCACATCATCAACAGCCCGTTCGTGGCGCAGCTGTTCCAGCGGCTGCTGAAGTTCGGGCGACGGCTGGGCCTGTCCTTCGTCGCGGTCGTGCACCACCTGTCGGACGTGGTGGACGGCGCGGCGGCCAAGGAGGCCGCGGCGATCCTGAAGATGGCGTCGACGAGGACCATCTACGCCCAGAAGGCGGACGAGGCCCGGGCCACCGGCCGCGTGCTGGGCCTTCCGCGCTGGGCGGTGGAGATCATCCCGACCCTCACCCCCGGCATCGCCGTCTGGGACGTCAACGGCAACGTCCAGGTCGTCAAACACCTGGTCACCGAGACCGAACGCCCCCTGGTCTTCACCGACCGCGCGATGACCGAGTCCTCCAGCGACTTCGAGGACGACGCCCTGCGCGCCGCCGAACGGGAGGCGGAGGAGCGGGCGGCGGCCTTCGTGGAGCAGCACCTGGACGACTCCGAGTCGACGGTGGCGTAGGGGGACGTGTGAGACCGGACGACCGCCGCGCACCCCGGGACGGCCAGGGCGGCATCCCCGACGGCCTGCTGGTCGGCGTACTCGTGTTCATCCTCGGCACGGCCGTGCTGGTGTGGACGGCGACGGGCCTGGCCGGCTGGTTCGCCCACGGCTCCTGGCCCGCCGCTGTCACCTTCGCCCGCACCCCGCTGGCCATGCGTCACCTCGTCGGCCGGCCGCACGACGTGACGGGCGCCTGGCCGGACACCCCGCCGGAGCAGCTCTCCGGATACGGCCTGTTCTGGGGCCTGTTCATCGGCCAGCTGATGGTGCTGCTCGTCCTCGCGGTGTTCGTGCTGGGCACGGTGGCGCGCTGGCGGGCGGGGCGCCGGCTGCGGCGCGCGCAGAGGGCCGCACAGTCCGAACCGGCGGCCCCGCCGGACACGGCCCGGTTCCAGGTCCAGCAGCACGAGGTGCCGACGCCCCGCGCGGCCCCGGAGCCGACGGAGCCCGCACCGCCGGCGGTCCAGCCCTCCGCCCCGCCCCGGCCCGTGCCCGAGCCGGCGTCGCCCGGTGCCGGAAGCCCGGCCTCCCCGTTCGGCCGGGACGGCGCGGGCGAGCGGGAGAAACTCCTCGCGGGCCCGCGGCAGGAGAAGATCCTCGTGGGCCCGCGGGAGAGCCGCCGGAGCGCCGCGGCACAGGCCGTACGCGACGCCGAGGGCCCCGTCCTCGTCGTCACCTCCGACCCGGCCCTCTGGCAGGAGACGAAGGACGGCAGGGCCAAACTGGGCCCCACCCTCCTCTACGACCCCGCCCACCTGTGCGACACCCCGTCCCGCCTCCACTGGTCCCCCACCACGGGCTGCGAGGACCGGCAGACGGCGGCCGCCAGAGCGACCGCCCTCCTGGCCCCGGTCCGCCCGGCGTCACGGCTCGACCAAGCGGTCGGCGACACCGCCGCCACCCTCCTGCGCAGCTACCTCCACGCCGCCGCCGTCGACGGCCGCACCGTCCGCCACGTCCACCGCTGGTCCCAGGGCGCCCAGATCCAGGACGCCGTACGCGTTCTGCGCACCCACCCGAAAGCCGCCTCCGGCGCCGCGGGCGAGCTCGAGGCGGCCCTCACCGCCCATCCCGAGCGCCGGGACATGGCCCAGCACCTCACCACCCGTGCCCTGTCCGCACTGTTCACGGTCAACATCCGCGAAGCGTGCACTCCTCACCGAAGTGATGCCCTCGCCTTGGATTCCTTCGTCCACGAGGGGGGCACGCTTTATGTCGTGGGCCGATCCATCGAGGACCCCAGGACCGATCCGGGCGCGATGCCCTTCCTGACGGCCCTCGTCTCCAGCGTGGTCGAGCGCGGCCGGCGCATGGCCGAACGGTCATCCTCCGGTCGCCTCGACCCACCACTGACCCTCGTCCTGGACGACGTCGCGGCCGTGGCCCCCCTCCCCCAGCTGCCGGAGCTGCTGGCCACCGGAGCGGACCGGGGCCTGCCCACCCTGGCCCTGCTCCGCTCCCGGGAACAGGGCCGCGCACGCTGGCCGGACACCGAACTCCCGGTCTGACCGCCCTCACTCGCGCTCGAGGACGAACTCCAGCTCACGCGCCCCCGAGTCCCCCAGCGGCACGGTCACCCCGCTGGGGACGAAGCCCACCCTGCGGTAGAACCGCTGCGCCCGCCCGTTCTCCTCGTGCACGACGAGCCGCACCCGCTCCAGCCCTTGCCCCCAGCACCACTCCAGGGCGGCGTCGAACAGCACCTCGGTCAGCCCGCTCCCCCGCTCCTCGGGCCGCACGAACACCCCGACCAGGTGTCCCTGCTTCCGCTCCACCGGGAAGCCGGCCCAGTCCTTCGTCCCCGGTTCCTCCACGAGCGCGGTCACCATCGCCACCCACCGCCCGTCCGGCCCTTCGGCGATGATCTGCTGCGCCCCGTCCGCGCCCTCGGCGGCCCGTGCCGTCCGCTCCCGCCAGTAGGAGTCCGGCCGGGCCGCGGCCTGCTCGTACGTCTCCAGGAAGGCGAGGTGCGCCACCGGGTCCCGCAGCGCCGCGAGCCGCAACTCCTTCACCGCGGGCCACTCATCAGCACGGACGGACCGGATCAGGTAGCTCATACGGGCCACCGTAGTACCCGGGTACGGCATCCTTCACCTCGAATACCGCCGACAAAAGCAGAAAGGCCCACACCATATGGTGTGGGCCTTTCCCAATGATTGTTCGGCGGTGTCCTACTCTCCCACAGGGTCCCCCCTGCAGTACCATCGGCGCTGTAAGGCTTAGCTTCCGGGTTCGGAATGTGACCGGGCGTTTCCCCTACGCTATGACCACCGAAACACGGTGAAACTGTCAACCGCACCGCACGCACCGCGTGCGGGGTCGTTCGTGGTTTCAGAACCAACACAGTGGACGCGAGCAACTGAGGACAAGCCCTCGGCCTATTAGTACCGGTCACCTCCACACGTTGCCGTGCTTCCAGATCCGGCCTATCAAC